>DASXST010000113.1:0-14601 GCA_036505835.1 Pseudolabrys sp.
GACGACAATCTGCCTGGTCTCGTCGAACGCATCGTGCGCGCCGAGATCGAGCGCGTCTCGCGCGGACGCTAACTCCTAAAGACGTCCGTTTGTCCCCACGAAGGTGCGGACCCAGCAAGACTTGCGATTTCTCCCAATGCAGACTGGATTCCGCTTCCCGCTTCGCCAAAGCGAAGCCGTTTTGGCTTCACGGCGGCGGAATTTGTTTCGAGCTTGCAAATAAACTTTAGGTTTCCGTATTGGTGCGTTTCTTCAGCGCGCGCGCAAACCGCAAAGCCACTGCAAGCAGGCCTGCCGCCGCGATCAGGAACACAGGCACGGCGGTGAAGCGGTCGAAAATCACTCCGTTAATCACGACCCCCAGCGTTTGCCCGAGATAGAGCGCGGAGGAAAAAATCGCGACCGCGGTGCCGCGTGCTTCGGGCGTCATCTGCGTGGCGTTCGTCTGCAATGTATTGTGCAGCATGTAGTAGCCAAGGCCGATCGTCGTGATGGCTAGCGGTGCCATGTAGGCGTGCGGGGCAAAGGCGATCGTCGCGTAGGCAAGCGCCAGCAGCGCACCGCCGCCGGTGACCAGTCCGATTTGCCCAAGCCGGTTCACGAGCCCGCGCACCGAAAGGCTGTAAATGAGGCCGCCAATTGCGAAAGCGCTGACGAACAAACCTACGAGAGAGAAACTGATCCCAAAGCGCAGATGAAGATCGGCGCCGACATATGCGAAGGCGCCGAACATGAACAGGCTTTCGATGAATCCCATCGCGATCACCGCGCGTGCCCATGGCGCGCGGAGTACGGTTGCGTTATCGGTGACAAATCCGCGCGAGCGCGTGGCGCTGGCATGGCCAACATGCGTGATCGGGTTGCGGGAGAATTCGATCAGCAGAGCAATGGTCGCGATGGCGAACAGCGCGGCGAGAAAAAAGAACACCTGCCGCCAGCCGAAGAAATCGCCGAGAACGCCGCCGGCCGCCTGGCCAAACAACTGGCCGAGGATTTGCCCGGACAGGAAGGTGCCAAGCACCTGCTGGCGGCGCTCGTATGGAACAACATCGCCAAGGAAAGCCATCGCCAGCGGAATGATCCAGCCGGCGGATAGACCGCATGCAAGGCGTGCTGCGACCAGCGCCGGCAGCGATCCCGCAAGCCCGCACAGGAGCACCAGCACGGTCGACATCGCCGCGGCGGCCGTGACGCAGGCGTATTTGCCGAAGCGGTCTCCTACGGGGCCGATGATGAGCTGAACCGAGCCGTGCGCCAGCGCATAGGCGGTGACCACGACCGAGGCGGCGCCGACGCTGACGCCGAAGTCGGCGGCGATCTGCGGCAGCAGGGAATCCGAGACCCGCACCATCGACTGGCTGGCGAAGGAGGCAAGCGCAAGCAGTGTGATGGCGCTGGTCGCGCTGCCGCGCGAAACTGGCAGTTTGGGAGACAAAGTTGACTCCGGAGCGTCCGGCGGGCTTTCTACCGCCCACTACTTAGCTTAACCGTTCGCCCCCGCGAAGGCGGGGACCCAGCGCAGCCTGACAGTCACGGTGCTGGATTCCTGCATGCGCGGGAATGACGGGAAAATGTTCGAGGTCGGCCGCGTAGCGTAACCCAACATCTCCGATGATCGACAAGACTTACCAGCCCTCTGAGGTCGAGGGCCGCATCTACCGGGCTTGGGAAGAGGCGGGCGCCTTCCGCGCCGGCCGGCCGGAGCGCGCGCAGGCCGAGCCTTACTCGATTGTCATTCCGCCGCCGAACGTCACTGGTTCATTGCACATGGGCCACGCGCTAAACAACACGCTGCAAGACATTCTCTGCCGCTTCGAGCGCATGCGCGGAAAGGACGTCCTCTGGCAGCCGGGTACCGATCATGCCGGCATCGCGACGCAGATGCTGGTCGAGCGGCAGCTGATGGAGCGCCAGGAAAAGGGCCGGCGCGAAATGGGGCGCGAAGCCTTCCTCACGCGCGTCTGGGAGTGGAAGGCCGAGAGCGGCGGTACAATCGTCAACCAATTGAAACGGCTCGGCGCCTCGTGCGACTGGTCGCGCGAGCGCTTCACCATGGACGAAGGGCTGTCGCGTGCCGTCATTAAAGTTTTTGTAGAACTTTATCGCGCGGGTCTCACCTACAAGGACAAGCGGCTGGTCAACTGGGATCCGAAGCTGCTCACGGCCATTTCGGATCTCGAGGTTATCCAGGTCGAAACTAAGGGTTACCTCTGGCATCTTCGTTATCCGCTTGAGGGCAAGGCGTTCAATCCGGACGATCCGTCGACCTTCATTGTTGTAGCGACGACGCGCCCCGAGACAATGCTCGGCGATACCGCGGTCGCAGTGCATCCCGACGACGAGCGCTACAAGAAATTGGTCGGCAAGAACCTGATCCTGCCGCTCGTCGGCCGCAGAATCCCGATCATTGCCGACGAGTATTCCGATCCCGAGAAGGGAAGCGGCGCGGTCAAGGTCACGCCGGCGCACGACTTCAACGATTTTGAAGTCGGCAATCGGCATAACCTGCCTCAGATCAATATCTTCAGCGTCGATGCCAAGCTTCAGCTGAAAGATAATGCGGACTTTGTTGCCGACGTGCCGAAGTCTGCCGATCTCGATGCCACGCTCGCCATGCACGGCCTGGACCGTCTTGCCGCGCGCAAGGCAATTCTCGCCCGGCTGGAAGAAAAAGGGCTGGTCGCGAAGACCGAGCCGCAGTCGCACGTCGTCCCCTACGGCGACCGCTCGAATGTCGTGATCGAGCCGTTCTTGACCGACCAGTGGTATGTGAATGCGAAAGAGCTGGCGAAGCCGGCGATCGCCGCCGTGCGCGCGAGCAAGACGAAGTTCGTTCCGAAGAATTGGGAGAAAACCTATTTCGACTGGATGGAGGACATCCAGCCCTGGTGCATTTCACGCCAGCTCTGGTGGGGCCACCAGATTCCGGCCTGGTACGGCCCTGACGGGAAAGTGATTGTCGCAACGACCGAGGCCGAGGCACAGGCCGAGGCCGACAGGCACTATGGCAAGAAGACGGCTCTGACACGCGATGAGGACGTGCTCGACACCTGGTTTTCGTCTGCGCTGTGGCCTTTCTCGACGCTCGGCTGGCCGGACGAAACTCCCGAACTCAAGCGCTACTACCCGACCTCCACGCTCGTCACTGGTTTCGACATTATCTTCTTCTGGGTCGCGCGCATGATGATGATGGGTCTCCATTTCATGAAGGAGATTCCATTTCATGACGTCTACATCCACGCGCTGGTCCGCGACGCCTCCGGCGCGAAGATGTCGAAGTCCAAAGGCAACGTCATCGATCCCCTCGCGCTGATCGATGAATATGGCGCGGACGCGTTGAGATTTACGCTCGCGGCGATGGCGGCGCACGGCCGCGACATCAAGCTGTCGACACAGCGTGTCGAGGGCTACCGCAACTTCGCGACCAAGCTGTGGAACGCCGCGCGGTTTGCCGAGATGAATGAGTGCGCGACTGGCAGCGCGTTCGATCCGAAATCGGCCAAGGAAACGCTTAACCGCTGGATCGCACATGAAACGGAAAAGGCTGCCACGGAAATCACCGAAGCGATCGAAGCCTATCGGTTCAACGACGCCGCGGCCGGCATCTATCGCTTCGTTTGGAATATTTATTGCGACTGGTATCTGGAGCTGGCGAAGCCGCTTCTCACCGGGTCGGATGGTGCGGCCAGGGACGAAACGCGCGCGATGGTCGCCTGGGCGCGCGACGAGATCCTTAAATTGCTTCACCCGTTCATGCCGTTCATTACAGAAGAGCTGTGGGCCGTTACTGGAAGGCACGACACGCAGCTGACCCTCGACAAGTGGCCGGGACGTACCGGCCTCACGGACGACAGGGCCGAAGCCGAAATCGGCTGGGTGATCGATCTTGTCACCGCCATCCGCTCGGTGCGGGCCGAAATGAACATCACCGCGGCAATCCCGCTGGTGCTTGCGGGGGCGTCGGCAGAAAGCGGGGCTCGCGCCGAGCGCTGGGCCGAATTCATCAAGCGTCTCGCGCGGGTGTCCGAAATTTCCTCTGCGGCGACTGCCCCGCAAGGCTCCGTGCAACTCATTGTGCGCGGGGAGACCGCAGCGCTGCCGCTCAAGGGTGTGATCGATGTTGCCGCGGAGCGCGCACGCCTGACCAAGGAAATGCAGAAGGCGGATGCGGACATTGCGCGCGTCGATGCCAAGCTGAACAATCCGAATTTCATGGCGCGCGCGCCTGAAGAAGTGGTCGAAGAGGAAAAGGAACGGCGCGAGGAAGCGGTCGCGCGCAAGGCCAAGATCGCCGAAGCGCTCGAGGGGTTGAAGGGGGCAGGGTAATTTGCAGCCATCTCCGCCTCGTCCTGAGGAGCGACCGAAGGCCGCGTCACGACGGATGAGGCGGCCTCATGCTTCGAGACACGGTTGCTCCACGGCGCTCCTCAGCACGAGGCCCTGAGAGGAACGACAATCAATGCTCGATCCAAACAACCGTCCCGGCGGTGACACCCTCGTCCTCACCGCAAAAAGCGCCAACAAGATTCAGTGGTTCGACGCCGGCACGCTTGGGCATCTTGCCGATCTCGATATGCCGGCGTCGACGCACGAGTTGATCCGCTCGCCGGATGGCAGCAAGCTCTACGCGTCCATATACGGCGGTGGCATTTTCGGGAAGAACAAGGACCCCGACCGCCGCATCGCGGTGATCGATCTCGCATCGAAATCGCTCGAGCGCACCATCGATGTTAGCGCGAATATCGCGCCGCACGGCGTCATGATGGATGCGCGCGGCACGCTATGGTCGACAGCCGAGCTCGGCAATGCGGTTCTCGCGGTTGATCCGGAGACCGGCCAGATCGAGCGCATCGATATCGGTGGATCACCGCACTGGATCGCGGTCAGCCATGCGACCGGAAAGCTGTTCGCCTCGTTCAAGACAAAGGAAGCGGTGGGGGTGGTCGACACAGCCTCGCGCAAGGTCGTCGGTACCATCGCTATACCGCATGGCGCCGAGGGCATTGCGACCTCTCCGGACGGCGAAACGTTGTTTGTCTGTGCTCACTGGGAGGGCGTTGTGCACGTGTTCGACGCCAGGACGCACGCGCTGCGCAAGACCATCGCCATCGAAGGCGCGCCGGGCGAGGCCAACCAGCTGCGGCGGGTGCGCGTCTCGCCCGATGGGCAATATTTGTGCGCGTCCTCGCACGTCGATGATTTCGCTGCGGTGTACGATGCCGCGACATTGAAGCAACTCGGCGGCTTTGGTACCCCAAAAGCCCCCATGGGCTTCGGGTTTGCCGGCGATGGCAAGCGTGCTTTCCTCTGCTGCCACGATGCCGCCGTGACGCTCGAATTCGACTTGCCGGGCGCAAAGATCACGCGGCAATTTCCAACCGCGGCCGGGTGCGAGTTCGTGATTTCGTACTAGTGTCCGCGTAGCCGTCTGGTCGTCATGGCTGTCGCCGCCATCCACGCCTTGCTGCCCTTAAGTCAGCAAAGACGTGGATGCCCGGCACAAGGCCGGGCATGACGAGAAATTAGCCGTGCCAAACAGTATTACCGAAACGGCTTGCTTAGAAACTTCGACCCTTTCAGCCCGTAGCGCCACGGTTTCTCCGCGGCCTTGGTGATGCCGATACGCACGCCGGTCACCACACCTGGCAGTTCGCCGCGCGCGCACAGCTCGAATGGCGCGCGATCGAGCGGCAGGCCATTGTGTTGTCTGGTAACACCGAGCGCCTCGCAGAGTTTGCCTGGGCCGGAGCACAGGTCGCGCTGCTCGCGCAGGCCGCGGCGGCGGCGCATCACGGCGAGCCCTTCCGTCGGCTCGACTGCCCGGATGAGCACGGCGCTGGCGCTGCCTTCCTCCTCGCACACGAAGTTGAGGCACCAGTGAATTCCGTAAGAGCGGTAGACATAGGCATAGCCGGCTGGACCAAACATTACCGCATTGCGGTCGGTGCGGCCATTATAGGAATGCGCGGCCGGGTCGGTGTGGTGGTAGGCCTCGACTTCGACAACAACGCCGCCAGTGCCGTCGATGAGCAGCGTCGCGCCGATCAGCTCGGGCGCGACGACATGCACCGAGCGGTCAAAAAATGAGCGGCGAAGGCGGCGGGGATGCGGCATGGGTCCGGTGCTGATCAGTACCACGTAGGGACGTGCGTCACCCACGTTCGTCCCCGCGGAAGCGGGGACCCAGGTCCTGTCGAAGACCGGATGCCCGCTTTCCACCTTCGCGCTCCGCGTTTCGGCGGACTCAAACCCGCCGAAACTAGCAAAGCGAACGGAGGCTGGGTCGCGGAGACTGACGGATTGGATCGAGGCGCCTGGCCACAACGTCCCATCGGTCGGCGGCGGTTCTCTCAGGCTTCCTCCCCAGTTATCCCCAAATGCGGGAATCCCCTGCCTCCCCAGTTATCCCCAAATGCGGGAATCCCCTGCGACCTCGCCAGGCAGCTCGGCCTAACGGCTCAGCCGAAAAGCCTCGTTCCAAGTGATGACAGCGGGCAACACCTGTGTCTGGTTTACAACACTGCGAGAACATTTAAGTCCATGACCAAATCGCCCCCGATGACGCCGCGATTCGGCCGTACCATTCAACCACATCGATGCCGCCAAGCCCGGCGCCCTTTTTCAGGGCCGGCGGGTCGACCCGGCAACGATCTACCGGGGCTGGGCGGCAAGGAAACAATGGACGCCAAAAGCAGTCTGAAGTCGAAACTTCCGAGTCGGCACGCCACCGAGGGACCGGACCGGGCGCCGCATCGCGCCTTCTATTACGCGATGGGCCTGACACCGGAGCAGATCCACCAGCCGTTTGTAGGAGTAGCGACCTGCTGGAACGAGGCGGCACCCTGCAACATCGCCCTCATGCGCCAGGCCCAGGTCGTGAAGAAAGGCGTGGCCGCGGTTGGCGCCACCCCTCGGGAGTTCTGCACGATTACGGTGACCGACGGCATTGCCATGGGTCATGCCGGCATGAAGGCCTCGCTGCCGTCACGCGAGGTGATTGCCGACAGCGTTGAGCTTACGGTGCGTGGCCATGCCTATGACGCGCTGATCGGAATTGCCGGCTGCGACAAGTCGCAACCCGGCATGATGATGGCGATGTGCCGCCTCAACGTTCCGGCGATCTACATCTACGGCGGATCGATCCTACCCGGCACGTTCAAGGGCAAGGCGGTCACTATACAGGATGTCTACGAGGCGGTCGGCAAGCACTCCGTCGGGCAGATGTCCGACGAGGACCTCGACATTCTCGAGCAGAATGCATGCCCTTCGGCCGGCGCCTGTGGTGCGCAGTTCACCGCCAACACGATGGCGACGGTATCGGAGGCCATTGGCCTCGCGCTTCCTTACTCGGCGGGGGCGCCGGCTCCTTACGAAATTCGCGACAAGTTCTGCATGCTTGCGGGCGAGATGATCATGGAATTGATCGTCAAGAGAATCCGCCCGCGCGATATCGTTACGCGAAAAGCGCTGGAAAACGCCGCAGCCGTCGTTGCCGCAACGGGCGGCTCAACCAATGCTGCACTGCATCTGCCCGCGATCGCGAATGAATGCGGTATCAAATTTACCCTTTTTGACGTGGCCGAAATCTTCAAAAAGACTCCTTATGTCGCAGATTTGAAACCAGGTGGCCGTTATGTCGCCAAGGATATGTTCGAGGCTAGCGGCGTGCCGCTCTTGATGAAAACGCTCCTGGATCACGGCTATCTGCACGGCGATTGCCTGACGGTAACCGGTCGCACGATCGCCGAAAATCTGAAAAACGTGAAATGGAATTCCGACCAGGATGTCGTGCATCCTGCAGACAAGCCGTTGCTGGCGACCGGCGGCGTGGTCGGGCTCAAGGGCAACCTCGCGCCAGAGGGCGCGATCGTGAAAATCGCCGGCATGAAAACGCTCAAATTTAACGGCCCGGCGCGCTGCTTTGATGGCGAGGAAGCCTGCTTCGACGCGGTCAAGAACCGCAAATACAAGGACGGCGACGTGCTGGTGATCCGCTACGAGGGACCGCGCGGCGGTCCCGGCATGCGCGAGATGCTGTCTACCACCGCGGCGCTGTACGGCCAGGGCGCCGGCGAGAAGGTCGCGCTGATCACCGACGGACGCTTCTCCGGCGCAACACGCGGGTTCTGCGTCGGCCACGTCGGTCCGGAGGCTGCGGTCGGGGGGCCGATCGGGCTCATTCGTGACGGCGACATCATCGAGATCGATGCGGTGAAAGGTACCCTCGACGTCAAGCTTTCCGCGGACGAATTGGCCAAGCGCAAGGGCCAATGGAAGGCGCGCGAGAGCGAATACGGATCCGGTTACTTGTGGAAATACGCGCAACAGGTTGGTCCCGCCGTCAACGGCGCAGTGACGCACCCCGGCGGTGCGGCCGAGAAAGAGTGCTATGCGGACAGTTGAGAGCCTGTTGCGTGCATTGCTGATTGGTGGCCTGTTGGCCACCGCGCCCGCACACGCGCTCGACGGCAGCAAGACCGACGCCAGCGTGGGTCCGCCGCCAATGACGCCGATGGAGGCGTTCCGCTCGGGCGCGAACTGGCTCAAGGCAGGCGAGACGGTCAAGGCGGTGAACTCGCTCGAATATGCCGCCCAGAAAGGCCACGCCATTGCGCAGTGGAAGCTTGGCCGCATGTATGCGGAGGGCGATGGAGTTACCCAGAACGACCTCAAGGCGTTTGAATATTTCCGCCGCATCGCCGACAGCCACGCCGACGACAATCCGGACACGCCGCAGGCGCGCTTTGTCGCCAACGCGTTCGTTGCGCTTGGACACTATTACCTGGACGGCATTCCGAAGACCGACATCAAGCCCGACCCGCAACGGGCGCGCGAAATGTTCGCTTACGCGGCGTCATACTTCCGCGATCCCGACGCGCAATACTATCTCGCGCGGCTCTATCTCAACGGCACCGGTGCATCCCGCGATCCGCGCCAGGCCGCGCGCTGGTTTGCGCTTTCAGCGCAGAAGGGCCAGTGCGAGGCGCAAGCGATGCTCGGCGCCATGCTGTTCGAGGGTGATCACGTTCCGCGCCAGGCCGCGCGAGGGCTGATGTGGCTCGCGCTCGCCAAGGACAACGCGCGCGCTGACCAGGGCTGGATCACCAAGCTCTATGACAGCGCGATGAAGCAGGCGAGCGAGGACGAGCGCGCGTTGGCCGCCGTCTATCTCCGCAACTGGCTCGAGATACGGCGGGAGTAGGTCAGAAACAAAACTGATTTTTGTCATGGCCGGGCTTGTGCCGGGTATCCACGTTTCTCGACCCGCCCGGCAGTCAAGACGTGGATGCCCGGCCCAAGGCCGGGCATGACGACTGAGCGTCACCGTCCCACAATATCCAGATCCACATAAACCGGGACGTGGTCGGACGGCCTGTCCCAGCCGCGCACGTGACGGTCGATGCCGGCGGCAAACAGGCGGTCGGCAGCTTGCGGCGACATCAGCAAGTGATCGATGCGAATGCCGTCATCCTTGGGCCAGGCGCCGGCCTGATAATCCCAGAACGTGTAAAGATCGGGCGCATCGCTGACCGCGCGTATTGCATCGGTCAGTCCGAGATTGATCAACGTGCGGAATTTCTCCCGCGTCTGAGGGAGAAAGAGTGCGTCGTTTTTCCACGCCTCCGGGCGACGAACGTCGGCGGCGGCCGGGATCACGTTGTAATCGCCTGCCAGCAGCATCGGCTCTTCCAGTTTAAGCCGCTCATGCGAGAAATTAATGAGCCGCCCCATCCAGTTGAGTTTGTACGCATACTTGTCGCTTTGCGGCGGGTTGCCATTGGGCAGATAGAGGCTGACCACGCGCACTACGCCGCTCTTGGTTGAAACGATTGCTTCCAGAAAGCGGGCCTGCACGTCGGCGTCGTCGCCGATCAGTCCGGGCGCCACCTCGTCAAATGGAAACTTCGACAGGAGCGCGACACCGTTGAAGCTCTTTTGCCCATGCACGGCCACGTTGTAGCCGAGCGCCTCGAATGGCTCGCGCGGGAAGGCGTCATCAGTGCATTTGATCTCCTGCAGGCAGACAATGTCGGGCTGCCGCTCCGTGAGCCAGGTCTGCAGATTGTCCATGCGCTGGCGGATGGAGTTGACGTTCCAGGTGGCAATACGCATGGTTTTTGGGAGTCCGGGAAGGCGAATAAGGCTGTATTCACCGTGTTTACCTGCAAGCGCAGGGATATGCACTGGTAAACGTTTATATGCTAGGACAAACGGCAACGCGGGGGCCAAATGGTTGCAGAAAACAAGCCATTCCGCGAAATTAGGGAGCGTCCGGGCAGGCGCACATGAGTCCGGACCGAAAACTGCCGATGATCAAGCGAACTTGGCTCATTGCGGGGGCGGCCCTCGCCCTGGTCGGCATAGCCGTGTTTGCCCGCGGTTTTTGGACCACGGACGGGGCTGCCGCCCGTTCGCAGGGACAGGCGCCCGTCGTTCCGGTGGAAACCGCTACCACTGACCGCAAAACGATGCCAGTGCGCCTGATCGCCCTGGGCAATGTCACCCCCATGGCCAGCGTCGCCATCAAGACGCAGGTCGACACCACGATCACCGGCGTCCACTTCCGCGACGGCGCCATGGTGCAAAAAGGTGATTTGCTATTCACGCTCGATTGCCGGCAGATCCAGGCCGACATGAAGCGTGTGCAGGCGGTAATCGACGGCGCGCAATCCACGCTCGAGCAATCGCAGCGCGACGTGGAGCGCTATACCGAGCTTGCGGCGCGGAACGCTACGCCGATCGTCACGCTTAATAACGCGCAGACGGCGGTCAACGTCTCGCGTGCGACTGCTGAATCGAATCGCGCGCAGCTCGAAAATCTGAAGGTTCAACTCGATTTCTGCTCGATCCGGGCGCCGATTTCCGGACGCATCAGCATGGCTAACGTCAAGGTCGGAAATTTCGTGCGTCAGGCCGATACGACCCCGATGGCGACAATCAACCAGACGATGCCGGTCTATGTCAGCTTCACGGTCCCGCAGAAAAATCTTCCCGACATCCGCAAAGCCATCGCTGCCGAAACCGCAACCGTGGAAGCGATCGTGCCGGGGGAACAGAAGCGGGCCACCGGCCAGGTCACGATGATCGAGAATACGGTCGATACCGCGACTGGCATGGCCATGGTGCGCGCCACCATGCCGAACCAGGACGAGGTGCTTTGGCCCGGCACGCTGGTGAACACCGAGATGACCCTGCGGAGTGAAGAGGGCGTCGTGGTGCCGTCCAATGCCGTGCAAATCAGCCAGACGGGTACGTTCGTTTTTGTCGTGAAAGATGGCGCCGCGCAGATACAACCGGTGAAGGTCGAGCGCCAGGTCGGCACCGAAAGCGTGATCGCATCCGGTCTCAATGGGGGAGAGACGGTTGTCACCGAAGGACAGTTGCTGTTGTCGAACGGCACACGCGTGAACCCGCGTCCGCCCAAGGTCGCGGGTAACTAAGCCATGACCATCTCGGAAACTTGCATCCGCCGCCCGGTGCTGACAACGCTGGTGACTGCGTCGTTGATCGTTTTCGGCATATTCGCTTATCGACTACTGCCGGTGGCGGCCTTGCCCGCAGTCGATTTCCCGACCATCCAGATCACAGCACAATTTCCCGGCGCCAGTCCGGAAACGATGGCGTCGTCAGTTGCATCGCCGATTGAACGTCAACTGTCGACGATCTCCGGCATCTCGTCGATGAACTCGACGTCCTCGCTGGGCCTGGCGCAAATCACCATTCAGTTCGATCTCGGCCGCAATATTGACGGCGCCGCGCTTGACGTGCAGACCGCGCTTGCGACAGCGGCGCGCCTGCTACCAATCGAGATGACGACACCGCCGTCATTCCGCAAGGTGAATCCGGGTGATTTCCCGGTGCTCTATATCAGCCTGCGGTCCGATAGCGTCCCACTGTCGACCGTTGACGATTACGCAGAAACCGTTCTGGCGCCGCAAATCTCGCAATTGCCGGGCGTTGCGCAGGTTCTGGTTTATGGCGCGCAGAAGTTCGCCGTTCGAGTTCAGGTCAATCCAACCGAGGCAGCTGCCCGGAACATTTCGCTCGAGGATGTGCGCAGCGTCGTAGCCAAGGCCAATTCGAGCACCCCCGTCGGTGTTCTGACCGGACCGAAGCAAAGCGTCACGCTGGCCGCGACCAGCGCGATGCCGCACGCCGCCGACTATCGTGACGTCGTCGTCGCCTACCGCAACGGCTCCCCGATCAAGCTCAATCAAATCGCGCGCGTCATCGACAGCGTCGAGAACGACAAGATCGCCACCTGGTACAACGGCGAACGCGCCATTGTGCTCGCGATCCAGCGTCAGCCCGATGCCAACACTGTCCAGGTCGTCGACCTCGTGCGTCAAAGCCTGCCGGCGATGCGGGCGCAGGTGCCGCCTTCGATTCAGATGGAGCCCTTGTTCGACCGCTCGCTATCCATTCGCGCGGCGGTCATCGATGTGCAGGAGACGCTGGGGATCGCCATCGCGCTCGTTATCATGGTGATCTTCCTGTTCCTGCGGAAAGTCTCGGCCACGATCATTCCGGCGCTCGCAGTTCCCGTATCGCTGGTTGGCACCTTCGCAGCGATGTACGCCTTCGGCTACTCGATCAACAACATGACGCTGCTGGCCCTTACGCTTTCAGTCGGCTTCGTAGTCGATGACGCGATCGTGATGCTGGAAAATATCGTGCGGCACATCGAAGGCGGCATGCGACCGTTCGAAGCTGCGCTGAAGGGCTCGCGCGAAATCGGCTTTACCATCATATCGATCACCTTCTCGCTGATCGCGGTGTTCATCCCGGTCTTGCTGATGGGCGGCATGGTGGGCCGCGTGTTCCGCGAGTTTGCGGTGTCGATCGCGGTCGCAATCGTGGTCTCCGGCTTTGTATCGCTGACGCTGACCCCGATGTTGTGCGCGCGCGTGCTCCGTAGTCATCGGCCCGAAGGTGAAAAACAGTTTTTCGTGCTGCGCATGTTCGAGCGATTTTTCGAAGGCATGCTGAGTGCCTATCAATGGACCCTCGACCGTGTACTCAAGTTCAAATCGATCATGCTCCTGGTCACGATCGCCACGTTCTTTGTCACCATCGTTCTTTATGTGGTTGTGCCCAAAGGTTTCTTCCCGACCGAAGATACCGGTTACGTTGTCGGCATCACGGAAGGCGCGACTGACGTGTCTTTCCCGGCGCTATCGGACCTTCAGCGCAAGGTCGCCGAGATTGTGCGCGCAGATCCGGCGGTGGCCTACGTAAACTCGACGGTCGGCACCGGCGGCCCTAATTCGGTCGGCAACAGCGGCCGGATGCTGGTGGCGCTCAAGCCACGCAAAGAGCGCGACAACCTGCAGACGATTCTCGCGCGGCTGCGCCAGACAGTCAATGTCGTGCCGGGCATCGCGATTTATTTCCAGCCGATCCAGAACATCAATCTCGGCGGCAAGCTGGCCAAGAGCCAGTATCAATATACGCTACAATCCAACGACACAGCTACGCTCTACCGTCTCGCGCCCGAACTGCGCGAAAAAATTTCGCGAGTTCCCGGCCTGCTCGATGTCACCACCGACCTCTATGTGACCAACCCGCAAGTGACGATCGAGGTCGACCGGGAGAAGGCGGCCGTCTACGGCGTCACGGTCGATCAGGTCCGGCAGGAGCTCTATAACGCGTTCGGCGTGCGGCAGGTCGCCACAATCTACAGCCCGGTCAACTACTATCAGGTCATTCTGGAGACCCAACCGGACTTTCAGGTCAGTCCTGATGACTTGGCCCGCGTGTATCTGAAGACATCGAACGGCACCACCGTGCCGCTCTCGGCCGTCACCCGGTTCGAGCGCACGGTCGGCCCACTGACGGTCAATCACCAGGGACAGCAGCCGGCAGTGACCATTGCTTTCAATCTTGCGCCGGGGGTTTCACTCGGTCAGGCCGTCGATGCGATTCAGAATCTCGAGCTGGAACAGCGGCTGCCTGCAACGATTACGACGGGTTTCCAGGGCACCGCACAGGTGTTCCAGGACTCCTTGCGTGGGCAGGGGATCCTGATCCTGGCAGCAATATTTGCCGCCTATGTCGTGCTCGGCATCTTGTATGAGAGCTTTATTCATCCGATCACCATCATTTCCGGACTCCCGTCCGCGGGCATCGGCGCGATTCTGACCCTGATGCTGTTCCGCATGGACTTGTCGGTGATCGCGATGATCGGCATCGTGATGCTGGTCGGCATCGTCAAAAAGAACGCGATCATGATGATCGACTTCGCTATTGAAAGGCGGCGCGTAGGCTTGTCGGCGGAGGCCGCGATCCGCGAAGCCGCGATCCTTCGCTTCCGCCCCATCATGATGACAACCTTCGCCGCGATCTTCGGCGCGCTGCCGATCGCGCTCGGAACTGGCGCGGGCGCTGAACTGCGGCAGCCCCTTGGCGTTGCAGTGGTCGGCGGCCTGCTGCTCTCGCAGTTGCTCACGCTCTACATCACGCCGGTGATCTATCTTTATCTCGATCGCTTCGATCGGCTGCTCAAGCGTCGCCTTGAGCCACAGCTCGAAGAAGTCAAGGAAGCCCCACCAGCGGTTGCGGCCGAATAGCAGCTACGAATAATCCCACCCATGGCAGGAC
>DASXST010000114.1:0-3577 GCA_036505835.1 Pseudolabrys sp.
ATCGAGCTTCGAAAACTCATTAAATCGCTTCGCTAATAAACGTCGCTTTCGAAGGTAAAGCGGACATGACGTTTGCGTTGCGAAATGTTGCTTTTGAGCGGACATTAGTTGTCTTGAAGCCGACCCCTCGTACGCGTTTGACGCGGTCTGACCCAAAGCGGACAGTCCGCCTGCGGAGCCAGACGCAATAGCAAATAGTTCCCACGGTCACGCGCTCCAGCGAGACCTTTTAATCCGCTGCAGTTGTTGTTATTGGCGCGCCCTCTTGCCGGAGGGAACATGCAAAGACGTCAGACGGGTGACGATGAATTCATCGAGGACGCCTACGCTCCGCGTTTCGGCACAATCGAATTCCTTCGGCGGCTCCGCGATGATCAGCTCTCGGTGCTCGTGCCCGAGCTGTTCGACCGGTGCTTGCGTTTAACCACCTGTTTCTGCACGGATTCTTGATTAACAAGCCGGAATACATCGAGCACGTCCTACTGACCAATTATACAAATTATAGCAAAAGCCATTTTTTGCGGCGCATGTTGGGGCCGCTCCTCGGCGACGGGCTTCTCATCAGCGAGGGGAAGCTCTGGCGACGCCAGCGCAGCATCCTGGCGCCTGCGTTCCATCACAAACGGATTTCTGAATACGTCAACACGATGGTGGTCTGCACCGAGGCGACCATGGCGCGCTGGCGCACTATCACACAGCCGTTCGATGTTGCCGCCGAGATGATGGCACTGACGCTTAACATTATCGCCCGAACCATGTTCTCAACCGATGTCAGCGGCGAGGTTGAGATAGTGCGTCGCCTCATGGACGTGGTTGTGAACCTTCGTCCGAGCATTTTTGACATTCTCGGGCTGCCCGAGTGGGTGCCGCGATTGAAACCTATGGCGTATCGGCGGGCGATTGCGGAGTTTGAAGCACTTGTATGGCGGCTTCTGGCCGACCGGCGCGCCAAAGAGATCGATCAGGGCGATCTGCTCTCGATGTTGCTCACCGCACGCGATCCAGAGACAGGCGAGGGTATGAGCGATAAGCAGATCCGCGACGAGATTCTTACGATTTTCCTCGCCGGTCACGAGACCACCGCCGTCGCCCTGAGTTGGACCTGGTATCTTCTTTCACGGCATCCGAGAGTAGAGGCGCGGTTACACGACGAGATAGGCCGGGTGCTTGGTGGTCGCATGCCGAACTATGCGGACCTTACCGCGCTCAAATGGACCCGTATGGTGATCGAGGAGGCCTTACGGCTTTATCCACCGGCGTACAGGATCGTGCGCACTGCGATCGGCGAGGACCGTATTGGCGGTGTGCGCGTGCAGCCGGGCGCGATCATCGACATCAACAGCTATGTGACGCATCGCAATCCAAGACTATGGCCAGCGCCCGAGAGCTTCGAGCCCGAGCGGTTCGCGCCGGCGGCAGTGGCTGTGCGCCATCGCTTCGCCTATTTGCCCTTCGGCGGCGGCCCCCGCATTTGCATCGGTAACGGCTTCGCCATGGCAGAAGCACAAATCATTCTCGCGGCTATCGCGCAGCGCTACCGGGTATGCATCACCCCCAATCGTGTCGTCCAACCCATTGGCCTCCTTACGCTGCGTCCCAAGAATGGCGTGTGGGTCACCCTCGAGCCGCGCTCGAGCGGCGGTTGATGTTCGCGCCCTTAGCGGACATCCCTAGTTGCACCGCACATGTCCGCTTTCGGGGGTAAAGCGGACATGGCGATTGCGACGCCGCAAAATGTCAGCGGACATTTGAGGTGCTTTCGATAAATGTCCGGTGAGAGCGTCATTCTATCGTGCAAGTTCACTTGACCTTGAAGTACGAGCGTGTGGCAAAGATAATGAAGGTCGCAACAATCAACCCTGCGATTAAGAGAATTGTGCGCTGCTCCGCGCTTGCGCTGGTCAATTGAAGCGCCCAGGCGAGCAGCACGCCAGGAAAGATATGAGCAGGGGCCCAAACAAGCGCTGACAAGATGTTTGCGGCATAAAACTGTCTCGGCGACATACGGAGGATGCCAGCTATCAACGGTACAAAGGCACGAACGACGGCCGTGAAGCGCGCGAGAAAGACGCTTGCCGCACCGTATTGGGCTACAAATAGTTCGCTTCGGGCAATGAATTGCGGATACTGATTTAGCGGCCAAGAGCTCAGAATTTCCCGATGATATCGCTGGCCTAGCCAGAACGATAATCCGTCTCCAATAATTGCCCCTGTCGTTGCCGCAACTAGAAGTATCCACGGGTTCGCATCAGCGCCTGTCGCTAGAGCACCGATGCCGATGATGAGCGTTGAGCCCGGAACAACGGTTCCCACCACAGGGATAGCTTCCGACAGCGCCAGCAGAAAAATTGCAATATGGGTGTACTGCGAATGCGCGTGAACAAAGTCGACCAGTGCGGAAAAATACGATGTCATGCAAGCGGGCACGTTTTTCCAGAGCCTGGACCCAAGGCAGGCTTTTTTTCAACGCGATCCGGTCGGCTGTAGTTGCATCAGCTTCTGGCTCGAAGCACAGGTGCGAATGCCATCGGCTACTGTCCGCATTTGGGGTAAAGCGGACATGGCTGTCGCATAGCAAAATGTCTGCTTTTGACCCAAAGCGGACCGCCTGGACGACCGGCCAGAAAATGGGCTCGGTAGACCCGTCGCACTTTTCCGACGAAAATAGGTTCAGTCTTCGTCGTATTCCGCGGTGATGTCCTTACCGGTGTAGTCGGGCATCAGTGCCGCGGCCACCAAGCTTATCACTGCGCAGGCGGCGATATAGATCGCGATTGCATAGCCCGTTTGATAGGCGGCGAACAAGGCCGTTGCGATCAGTGGTGCAGGACCGCCAGCGATGACAGAGGCGAGTTGATAGCCGAGCGAGGCACCGCTGTAACGCAGACGAGGCGTGAACGCCTCGGCAATCAGCGCGGCTTGCGGGCCGTATTGCATGTCGTGTGGAATGAGCGAGAGCACGATCGCAATGAATACGAGCGACGGTATCGCGGTGTCCACCATTCCAAAGTAGATAAAGCCGAAGACGCCGGTCACCGCCGCGCCGATCATGTACATTTTCCTGCGACCGATCTTGTCGGAGATGTGGCCTGACAGCGGAATCGACACGAACGAGAGGCAGGACGCGACCAGCACGGCGGTGAGGATGAAGTTGCGCGACATGTGTAGCGTGCCCACGGTATAGGCGAAGACAAAGGCGGTAAAAATGTAGAACGGCGCCTGTTCAGCCATGCGCACGAAGGCCGAAAGGATGATTTCTTTCGGCTGCTGCTTGATGACTTCAAGGACCGGCGCCTTTTCGATTTTGTTGTCCCGCACCACCTGCTGGAATACGGGCGTCTCCAAGATGCCGAGACGTATCCAAAGGCCGACGCCGACGAGAACTATCGAGAGCGCAAACGGAAGTCGCCAGCCCCAAACGTTAAACTGGTCACCAGTCCAGAAGCTAAAAGCCAGCACCGCGAGGTTTGACAGGAACAGACCGCAGGGCACGCCGAATTGCGGCCACGAGGCGACGAACCCGCGATGGTCGTGGGTCTTTGACCACTCCATGGCCAGAAGTACTGAGCCGCCCCAT
>DASXST010000115.1:0-4612 GCA_036505835.1 Pseudolabrys sp.
GACTAAAGCGCAGCGCCTGGCAGCAGGTGATCCGCGCCTGTCGCTCGAAGAGCGCTACAGCACGCACGCCGGTTATGTCGCTGCAGTAACCGCTGCCGCGAACAATGCGTTTGAGCAGGGTTATCTGCTCGCCGTAGACCGTGACGCCCTAATTGGGCAAGCGGTAGCAAGCGATGTCTGCAATCAGCTTGGCGATGGCGGCATGTGCAATCCGGGACCGTGACCGCTATGAGGTTGCAGCGAGCACCTGTCGCGAGACGCGTGCTCCCACAAAAGCGCGACCGACGGAAGGTGCCAACTCAAGATTGGCTATAGCAAGTGGTTAGCCCTCGCGCAGAGCCGCTAGCTGCGCCTAGAGGGCTCGTGTCCGCACCGGTCAAACTTTGCCGCCAGCGGCTCCGTGGAACTTCGAGTTTTACGTGGGCATGCGCTTTGAGACTTGGACGAGCCGCCCAGGCATCCCTTATTTTGTTACAACTTGGCACTTGACATCCCTTCCGGCCCTCGATAAAGGTGGTCTGACCAGCAGACAGCTGGACCGTATGCTTCGCGCGATTAAGAAGACAAGAATTCACGAGGAAGTTTTCAGCCAGATCCATCAACTGATCAAGGACGGCAGACTTAAGGCTCGGGATCAGCTCCCCTCAGAGCGGGAGCTGGCCGAGACTTTCAAAGTCAGCCGGACCTCGGTTCGCGAGGCGCTGCGCGCGCTCGAAAGTCGAGGGCTCATCGTCAGTAGAACCGGCATGGGGAACTTCGTTGCCGATCTACCCGTCGATTCGCTGGTGGGTCCGCTGGCAAAAATGCTCATTGACGAAAAGGAGGCGCTGGCGGATGTTTTCGAGATGCGCAAGCTGATCGAACCGCATATCGCCGCGCTGGCTGCTGAGCGCGCGACCGAGAGAGATATCGCTCAACTGAAAAGGATTGTCGCCAAGCAAACGGAAGCGGTAAGCCGCGGCGAAACCGGCGTCGACGCGGACGCTGAATTGCACTTGTGCATCAGCCGGACGACGCAAAATCAAGCATTGCAAAAATTAGTGTCCGGTTTGATGGAAGTGCTCAGCCGCAGTCGCGAAGAATCTTTGCAAACGACGGAGCGGCGACACGCATCGATTGAAACTCATCGCAAAATTGTCGGCGCCATTGAAAAGCATGACCGAATCAAGGCGCGAAATGAAATGCTGCGGCACATCATGGAAGTCGAAGCGAGCATTTTGCCGTCCAACGGCGCACAAAAAAGCGAGCGTAATGAGGTCACTAAAGAGAGGAGGATTTCATGATCAAACGCGTAGAAGTCAACTATCGAGGCATCTTTCAAAAGAACCTCGGTAAAAAGATCGGCAGCGACATCGTCATGATCGCCAGCCGTATGGGCCAGAAAGCATTTTCCAACGGGCGGTACAGCGATTCGCCGGAAAGGAACGGCATCCCCTGCAAGTATTTCGCTTTTGTTTCACCGGATCTCGCCGAGGAGGAATTGGAAGCGGAGTGCGGCGCCAAGCTCGAAATCGACGAGGCCAACATCTCGGTCGTGCTGGACGACACGATGTGCAAAGGCGTCGAGCCTTGGGGGTGGCACGGGATTCGTCCCATCAATGAAAGAGTCGTGAAAGACGGCTGCCTGCTGGTCTTTTCGAGAAAGAGTCATGACGAGCTGCTAAAGTTCATCGGGAAGAAACCTTATAGCTACCGTCTGGCGATTCTGGACGGAGACGCAAGCCTCGCCGGGCTCTGGGTGAACAAAGACGATCTTACTCACGAGCGTACACTCGGGGGTATCGCCGCCATCGACCCGAGCGTGATCAGCATCGAGGCGGTCGAGGCTTATCTGCTGGAAAAGACCAAGGACAAGCGCCGGGCGGATGCGGCGCGCGCAGCGTACGAATCCCTGCGGCAAGAGGCCAAGCCGCCGCGGGTGCAGACGGTGACGCCGAACGAAGGAATCGACTGGATGCATGAGATACCCGTGCTGCCCAAGTGGTTCGAGATGCAAGAGGGAGCTGTGGTTCCGGCGGTGAAGCGAGGCTTCGAGATGGGCCCCAGGGGACAGACGAGAAACCCGGGCTTCAAGCGCGGCACGACCAAGACACAACGGCCCGCAGTCAGGTTCGATCTCTGCACCAAGTGCACGCTCTGCTGGGCCGAATGCCCCGACGAGTGCTTCGACCCGACCACTGACGGCTTTTATGATATCGACTACCAATACTGTGTGGGCTGCGGCAAATGTGCCCAGGTCTGTCCGGTCAAAGAATGCATCGTCATGGTGGATGAGCTTCGATTCGAGGACGACTCGAGCCCGTGGGAGCATTGGAAGAAGGATTCCCAAGACTATATTCAGTGGGTCGAAGACAAAAAGGGCAAAGACCGGGTTTCTTACCCCGTGGTCACCGGCAAGGGCATGACGGTTACTCAGGGAGAAGTGATGCCCGAGGGAAAGATAGTGCCCGTTAGAAGAACGGAGGAGGTTGAAGTATGAGCGTCGCAATCGCAACAGCCAAATCAGATCAATCAGATGGTGTCTACGAGCGGGAAGATCTCTTGAACGGCTGCCAGGCAGTCGCGCAAGGCGTGTGTCTCGCCGACGTGGATGTGATCGCCGCTTATCCGATCCGTCCCTACACCGAGGTCATGGACGCGCTGTCCAAGCTGATCGCCGACGGGAAATTCGACGCCGAGTATATTATCGCCGACAGCGAACATTCTCAGTTCGAGATCGTCAAGCACGCCAGTTCCGTAAACGCCCGCGCCTTTGGCGGATCGAGCGGCACGGGTTGGATGTACGGTATGGAAGCGCTGGTCGTTACCGCGACCGACCGTCTGCCGCCTCTTTTCGTGGTCGGCAACCGGGCTCTGGATGATCCGGGTGCCTTCGGCGTCGAGCACAACGACGCGATGGCGGTCCGCGACATGGGCTGGCTGCTCTGCTGGGTCACCACGCCGCAGGAAGCGCTCGAGCATGTGTTGATCGGTTACCGCATCGCCGAGGACAAGAAAGTCAGAATGCCGATGGGACTGGCGATGGACGGCGCCTTTCTCACCCACTCGCAACACATGGTCAAAATCCCATCCGTGGAGGCGGCGAAGAAATTCCTGCCGCAATATGATCTCGCCGAGCGCCGGCTCCATCCCGACAACCCGATCTCGGTCGCGCCGCAAGCCAACGAGGATTGGGTCATGGAGATCCGCAGGCAAAACTGGGAAGCCGCGAAGCGGGCGCGCGGCGTCATCAAGGATGCCTATAAAGAATTCAACGATATTTTCGGGGATCGCTACGCCGCGCCTTACTATTTCGATGAGTTCATGACCGACGACGCCGAAGTGGTCCTGATCGGTGTCGGCACGGTGGCGAGTCCGGCGCGCACGGCGGTCAGACGCTTGCGCGAGAAGGGACAGAAGGTCGGCTACGTGAACCTGCGCTGGTTCCGGCCCTTCCCGACGGTGGAGCTGCGCGACTCCTTGAGCCGTTTTAAAGCGGTCGGCGTCGTCGACCGGGACTTCGCCCACGGCTCGCCTGACAATTGCGGCATCTTGATGCACGAAGTCCGATCCTGTCTCTATCCGGCGAAGAACCGGCCGGCGATCGTCAATTTCATGGGTGGTTTGGGCGGGCGCGATCTCTCGATCGCCGACGCTCAGAAGATGTACGATATAACGCAACAGGCGGCCAAGAACGATTCCATGGATGAATTCGTCACCTGGATCGGCCTAAGAGAGTAAAAGTTAGGAGGGAGCGATTATGTCAACTGCACCGACAATCGATTACGAGAAGATCAAAGGCGTTCACAAAATTCCGCTGGAAGAGCTTTACACCTCGGGTCACCGGACTTGCCAAGGCTGCGAGTCCGCTACCACCATGCGCGGATTCATCAAGTCAGCGGGATCGCGCACTGTCGTCACGGGAGCAACCGGCTGCATGTATGTGGCCAACACTTCGTACATGACCACGCCGTGGATCGTGCCGTGGATGCACACCCAGCTCGGCGCCGGCGGCTCGTCGGCCGTGGGCATGGCCGCGGGCCTGCGGGCGCTCAAGCGCAAAGGCAAAATTAAAGACGAGAAGATCAACGTCATCAACTTCTCCGGCGATCTCGGCGCCGGCGATATGGGCATCGGCGGCATCTCGGCCGCGCTACAGAGCGATTACGACTTGCTGATCATCATGTACGACAACGAATCGGCCGCCAATACGGATATCCAAGCAACAGGCTCGACGACTTACGGCGCGCAGACGACGTTCACGCCTCCGGGGACCAAGCATTCGATCATGCAGAGGCGCTGGAAGAAAAACGTCGCCGGCATGCTGGCCGTCGGCCATCCGACCTGCCGTTACGTCGCCACCGCCTGCGCCACCTTTCCGCCCACGGATTATCTGAACAAGGTGCGCAAAGCGCTGGAGATCGGCGGCCCGACCTTCATCCACACCTATGATCCATGTCCAAAGGGTTGGGACTATCATCCGCGCTACTCCAACGAGCTCGGCGAGTTGGGCATCAAGTGCGGCATCTATCCGCTCTACGAGGTCGTGGACGGCAACGTCATTTACACCTGGGACGCGCGCAAGAGCGGCAAGGGGCGCATTCCGGTCAAGGAGTTTATCTCCAAACAAGGG
>DASXST010000116.1:0-2621 GCA_036505835.1 Pseudolabrys sp.
GTCGGATAGGCTTGCGCCCTCGCGACCCGCGACACTACTGGCAGCGCGGCAGCGCCTGGTACCAGATGCAGAAAATTTCGGCGGGAAAGTTTCATTTTGAACCTCCCTCACATCATTCGATCACCTCGTCGGCGCGGGGGACGCCGAAGCCACAACATCCGTTGTCAGCGATGTCCTATTGCCACATGAGCTTCGATTGGTGCAGCGAGGCCATCGCCAACGCGGTAGGCGGCAAGTGCATCTCTTACGTCGGTGGTAATCTTTGCTTGTGCCTCCTTATCCAAGCCAGCAACTGCTGCTGCGACAGGGGTTGCTGAAATATAGCCTGGCACATATTCAGCCATTGATGCGTGTCGAATGGTCTCGCGTTCGATTCGAATTTCGACGCCCCGAAATCCCACGGCAACAATGACTTGTTGTAACTGGTCAGCGTCACCAAAGCTGAATGCTGATCGGATTTGCGCAGCCTGTTCACTCCCCATATTACGCTCAACTGCATCAGCGATCGCCGCTTGCCACGGGCAATGCTCGATTGAACGCCAGACGCTGATAACTATCCGACCTCGATCGGCCAACACTCTATGCATTTCAGAAACCGCTGCGGCTTTGTTAGGAATGAATTGCAAGCCGTGTTGGCAAATGACACAGTCGAAAGTCGCATCGGCAAACGGCATGTCTGTAGCGTTGCCCAACCGCCATTCGATCGCGGCGGCTGTTTCACGAGAAGCGCGTGCTCGCGCGAGCATGCCCGCGTTGAGATCGAAGCCGACAACCTGTCCTGCAGAACCGATCTTGTTTGCTACGAGTCGGGTCACAACGCCAGTGCCGCACGCGACGTCCAGCACGCGATCGCCCGGTTTAATCGCGGCGACTTCCACAAGTCGACGCGAGTAGTCCTGTAAGAAGACGTCGACGATGTGTGTGTCGTAGGCGAGGGGAGCGTTACCCTCAAGCTGCCAACCTGGGGCGCCGGAGCTGCTTTGTGACATTTTCGCCTCCATCACACGCAGTAACGTGCGGGCCTGGTCGCGTCGCTCGCGCGGCCGGGCGGCAACCTCACGGGCCTCTCGAGCCAATCACCTGATCTTACCGGCAAGCCCCACCTCAGGCTTAGGGCCGCACATTAGCACGCCGTTGTGCAAGAACGTCGCTGTGCATCACAGCAAAAATTGCGCGCTGATGTCGCAGATGGGTCAAATCCCGTCATTGTAGTGATGTCCGCTGCAAGACCGCTTTTCCATCAAAAGCGGAAGTCCACCCGCGATCTTGTTATGTCGCACAAGTGCCAGGAAGAGACATATGCAGTGCAGCAAATTGCACCCTCACCTCGTCGGCCATGGCAAACAACGTCGGCGGCAACTCGATCCCGAGCGCCTTCGGGGTTTTTGGATTGATGACCAACTCGTACTTGGTTGGCGCTTGCACAGGCAACTTGGAAGGTTTCTTGCCCTTGAGGATACGGTCGACGTACGAAGCTAAACGCCCGCCGGGTTCAGTGGGCGATTTTGTTACCGGCATCAGGTCGGCGTGCTCCGCGGCCCTGGCGGCGTCGATCATTGGCACGACGCTCGCGCCGATCATCAAGGCTGGCGCACGCCATCCTGTCTCCCCGTGGGCGACGGCCATCGCGCTCGGCGAGCGCGCCGACAAGCAAAGCGTGGAAAGCGCGAGACCTAGTTCGGTCACGCCACCTTCAAGAGGTCCTGCACCTTGGGCCAGGGATCGGGCTCAAGCCTCTTGAACGGCCCCCAGTCGGCTTCCGTCATCCGGTCGAGGATCGCTGTACGGGTAGAGGGCCGCTCGCGCATGCGTTTCCACCAATCGGCGACGCGGGGATATTTGTCCCACAATCCGGGGAGATGCAGGAGCTCGAGCCGCAGAATGTACGGGATCACGGCGGCTTCGGCGTTCGAATAGCCGTCGCCGGCAAGATACGGACCGGGCGCGAGTGCCTCATCCATCCATTTCAGGAGCTTCATATGATGGGCGACCGCCTCGCCTGCGAATTGCGAATCGAGCCCGCGGTTGACGACGTCGCGCTTGTATTCGGCGCGTTTCGTGATCGGCGATTTGGCAAACTCCGCATCCCGTTGCTCCTGACTCATCTTTAAGAAGGCGGGGCGGAACGCGGTGGCAAAGGTGAGGATCATACAGGAATTGTGCACGTACTCGTCGATCAGCTTGTTGAACATGCGCACCTTGACGCGCGCGAGCGGGGAAGCCGGCATCAGCGGACGCTGAGGAAAAGTCTCGTCCAAATAATAGAGGATCACGGAGGATTCGGTGATCGGCTCACCGTCATGGACGAGCGTCGGAACGACGGCATTGGGGTTGAGCTTCATGTAAGCGGGGTCAAACTGGTCCCCGCGCAGCGTCATCAGGTGCTCCTTAGCTTCGAGCTCCTTCTCGGTCAGCGCCAATCGCACCTTCTGGGCGCAGACCGAATTGATGCTGTGATAGAGTTCGAGCATTTCGCCCTCCCTGACGTGCTGATCAGTTTGACAGCCGTGACTACCGCCCCGCCGCCGAGCAGCGTGTGAGCTCGCGGCGTTTCACTGCCCGATCCTCCCGTGCTCCCGACCGAAAGGATAGCACGCCTCGGCACGGCAGGCTGCTGCATC
>DASXST010000117.1:0-4485 GCA_036505835.1 Pseudolabrys sp.
AGTAGTAAAACCTACGGTTCTTAGGAGCCGTGGGTTTTTGCGGGATGATTCCGTAGGAGGTGCCCGCAGCTGTAAGTCTCAAAATTTTAGCTTTCCGGGAAGGTAGCTCTTGGTCAGATACCGAAAGTCCTCGTTGGCGAGCGCGTCTACGCCAACACGCTTGCTTAAAAGTTCCATGTTCAAAGTTCACCGATTTCGGATTCCATTCCTTCGCGCGCTGCCAGCAGGCGACTGCTCAGTGACTCAGCTGCA
Organism: Pseudolabrys sp.; assembly: GCA_036505835.1. Lineage (GTDB taxonomy): Bacteria > Pseudomonadota > Alphaproteobacteria > Rhizobiales > Xanthobacteraceae > Pseudolabrys. The sequence goes on from DASXST010000117.1 coordinate 253, forward strand.
TTCCACACTGCTTGTACACCGTCGCAGCCTCGGGCTCCTTCGATTGCGCGGAAACGAAGCTTACCAGAGCCGTCGGAGCCGTGAAGGCCCTCGTGCGCTACCTGTCCTCGCCCGAGGGTGGCAGAGGCGCAATGGAACTGCTTGCCAAGGTCGCAACTCTACACCGCGATGATGGCGGCCGACAGCAGTACATATTTCATGGCATTCTTCCCTATGCGTAGGTGATCTGATCGCGATCCGTTAACGCCACGGCTCAGGTTGGAATCTTCAGCAGCTTAGCGGCGTTGCCACCGAGGATCGCAACACGCTCGGCGTCGCTTAAACCGGGCGTCTTGAGGACATGATCCACGGGTCCCTTCACCCAGGGGACCGCGTAATCCGTTCCAATCATGATCTGGCTCGCCCCGTGTTCGTTGACTAGGTGGCGCAGCGCCTCGGGCGTGAAGACCAGCGAATCGAAATAGAGCTGCTTGAGATATTCGCTCGGCTTTTTCTTCAAGGTCGGGCCCTTGCATTGGTCGGGGAAGACCGAACAGCCGTGATCCATCCGCGCAGCGTAGGACGGCAGGAAGCCGCCGCCATGCGCCCCGCAGATTTTCACGTTCGGGAAACGGTCGAGCGTGCCCTCGAAGATCAGGTGGGCGAGCGCGAGCGATGTTTCCAACGGATTGCCGATCACATTGCCGAGCGCGCCGCTGCCCTGGATCCGCTTGGTGATCCCGGTTGATTGCGGGGCGGTCTGCGGATGGATGAAAACCAAGGCCTGCAGCTCCTCGGCCTTCTTCCAGAAGGGGTCGAACTTGGACGCGGCGATTTCCTCGCCCTCAATGCTGCCGCCGATGGCAGCTCCAACCAGGCCCAAGCGCTTCATGCCGTGTTCAAGCTGCTGCGCCGCGAGCTCCGGAAACTGCAACGACACCGGCGTGTAACCCAGGAAGCGGCCGGGAATGGCCTTGCACATCTCCGCGAGCTTTTCACTCTGGAGGTCGAACATCCGGCGGGCGAGGTCGCGGTCCGCCGCGTACCAGAACGCATTGATGCTGAGCACCTGGACATCGATGCCGTCCTTGTCCATGTCTGCGACGCGCGCAGCCGCGACCGGGAAGCCAAGGTTCCCCTCAAGTTGTCGGCGGGCCGGTGTCTCGAATTGCGTGCCTTTGACGACATCGAGCACGGCCGGCACGGCGCAGTGCGCGTGCACGTCCACGGTCTTGACCCGACGGCCGCCCACGGTGACCTCGCGGCGTGTTGGGGCACTCGCCGGTTGACCGAACGCATGTCTTATTCCACAACCGACGCAGACAACGCCCGCCCCGGCGGCCGCAGCATGTCTCAAAAATCCTCTCCGATTGAGCATGGCATTCTCCACAACAAAACGTCCCGCGAAAGCGACGAAAGCGGACCCGGAGCTGCGCTCGATCCTATCCCGCGGCGCCGGGCGATGAACTGTTCGCGCGTCAGCGAATAGCGACCGGCACCACTGCCGAACCGGTGCCGCCCTTGATCTTAAGCGGCTGTACGATGAAGGCGAATTCGTAGGCACGCGCCGCCGCTAGCGCCTCTAGCTCCAGGTTCTCGATCAAGTAGATGCCGTGCTGGATCAGCATCATGGCATGGATCGGCAGGCTGTGCGGCGGCTCGGAAGGTCGCACTTCGACGCAGCAATTATCCGCCGCGATCATCATCGGCTCCTGTCCCACCAGCCACAGACCTGCGGCGACGCCGATGCCGGGGCTGACCGACCCGTAGCGTTGATTCTCCTTGCCCATCAGCTTCGACCAGCCGGTGCGGATGACGATCGCGTCGCCGGGCTGAAGTTTCTGGTTTGCTTTTGCGAGAGCCTGCTGGAGATCGTCCGGCGTGATGATGTAGGAGTTCGGAAGCACATCGACGCCCTTTAATCCGGCGACGTCGATCAGTACGCCACGGGTCATCAGGCTGCCGACGTTCTCGACGCCGAGCTTCTTGAATCCACTCCGCGTGCCGATCTCGGCGAGCTTGAAGCAATTGTAGAAGCTATCGCCCCACATCTGGTGGGCGAATGCGTCGAACTGGGTGCCGATCTGGCCGAGCTCGGTAACGACCAGCTCTTCGTTGCCCTGGCGCGCATTAGGTGTCGGCAGCGCAGGTTTGGTGTAGATGTTGAAGATACGGTTGGCATTGATGAAGGCTTCCTTGGGATCCGGAGACAGTACTGCAGCGAGCTCGAACACCTCGCCGGTCTTGATCAGTTTTGCCGCGCGCAGAACCGTCTCGGGCTTCATCATGTTGCCGGAACCGCGCTGGTCGCCGGCTCCCCACTTCGACGGGCAGCGCTGATTGTCCGGCGGCATCTGCCAGGTCTGGGCGTGAAGCGGCGCGCTGAAAGCAAGCACCGCCGCGGTGGTCATAGCCAAAGCGATAGAGTGCATCGCTACCTCCCCAATGTGGATCGTTGCTTGAATCTTGCAGCCATTCCAGCTGCGCTGGTGATGCCGCAATAAGAGTGTTATGTCCGAACCTGAAGTCTCCCCGTCAAACCGCAAGTGGTACGTCGCCGCCGCGCTTTTATTCAACGATCAATTTGAACACCGCCCTGGCATTGTCCTCGAAGATCTTTTTGCGATCCGGCGCGCTCAGCCATTCGATGCTCTCGATCATCGGTTTTACGTTGTCCATGGAACGGCCCGTTGCCGGATCAACGGAGGATCCTACGCCCGGACACTCGGTGCCGAACAGGCAGCGATCAACGCCGACGGTCTTGATCAGGAGACGCAATGCTTCTTCGGTATACAAGACGGTATCGTAGTAGAGTTTGCGCATGCCGTCCGAAAATCGTCCGCCGGTTCCGCGCCGCAGTGACGGCGCTTCAAAACGGCCCAGTTGATAGGGGATCGCGCCGCCGCCGTGGCTGATGACAATTTTAAGTTTGGGGAAATCGTTGAATACGTTTGAGTTGACCAGACCGAATACTGCGATGGATTCTTCATTGATGAAGTGTACGGAATAGGGACTCCGCTCCGAGCGTGAGCCCGTGCCGTGGATATGCGCCGGTACATCCAACTCGCAGAGCTTCTCATAGAGCGGATACCAATAGCGGTCGCCGAGCGGCGGTGCTTCGGCGCCGCTGTTTTCGTATGGATCCGGATTCAAAAGACAACCGACAAAACCTAGCTGCTTCACGCAACGTTCGAGCTCGGGAATCGCATTCTGAATCGGATCGCCCGCCGTTTGCGGCAGGGCGCAAACGCCGATCCACTTGCCGGCAAAAAGCTTCATCTGGCGGTGGATGATATTGTTGCATTCCTCGGTGAACCAGTGGACGAGCTTCGCTGGCTTTTCCGACTGCATCAACTGAAACGGCCGCGGGGAAATGAGCTGGACGTCTGTGCCGTGGTCGCGCAGGTAATCCAGATGGCCTTTGGCCCAGTTCTCCTTGCGATTGGCCGCTGCGCGGATCTCGTCATCCGATACGTTGACGCCCCCACGACCGTGAGCGCCGCGGGCCGAAAGTAAATTCGCCTTGTATGCCCATAATTCGGTTGGGGCTGAAACGTGGCCGTGTACATCGATAATCATGGTTCGTGTTCCTCAAATTTAAAATTTCGCACTACTTCCGATTCTCGCCGTCCTATAGTCCGATACCTGCTTCTCTCGTACTCCTCCCCAATTGTCAAATACGCATGAGTGCAATTGTGTTTCCTGCTTAATCGGCAGTCTCGAACCAAAACGCTGCAGCTGAAACCGGGCCACTCCAGTCGAGAGCGCCAGATCATGAATTGCCTAAACGGGAATGTGAGCTCCACTACTTTGTCAGACCCAGGGACTGCAAGAAGCCCGAGCTTTTTAAATTTTCCGCGAAAGAGTTGTCGATAAAATCCGAGAGGCGCGCGTCTTTGGCGCGCGGAAACTCTTTTTCGTCAAGATAGATCAATTGCCCCTGAATCGGCTCGCTCTGCACGGCGAGGTTCGCGTCCCAATAGGGCGCGAACTGTTCGTAAGTGCCCTCGATCATCTTGGGGTCATCACTGTCGGTGAATTTACCGATCGCCTTCTTGGCCACAGAAGGATTCTGTTTCGACAGGACCGTAGCTTCCGCGACGGCCTTAAAAAACGCATAAAGCGAGTTGGGGTTGGTTTTGATGACCCTCTCGGTAGTGCCGTAGGCGAGATGAAGACCCGGTGCGTTTACTTGGGCGATGTCCACCAAAAGACTGAGCCCGGCGTCGCGAGCCTTCAGTGTGTTCGGCGCGG
>DASXST010000118.1:0-31323 GCA_036505835.1 Pseudolabrys sp.
TCGTACTTTCAGCGCAGTCGGGTGAAGGCGTGCAGGAGGCTTTGCGCGCGCTTGCCAAAATCATCGATGCAACCCGCGCAGACATGGACGTCAAAGAGGAAGCTTAGCGGCTGTTCTGGATCCCCGCTTTCGCGGATCGGCGAAGCAAGATGGGCCATGGAGTTTTCCTCGGCTGTCCAGCAGGCGCGATCCGTGCGGAAATCGAGAAGATTTGCGCGCGCTTCCCCAACGAATATTGGCTGGCACGGGATCGCGAAGGCGCGAAAATGTAGCCGTTCGCCACTGGTCCATTGCGCGAGCCTGCGGCATTCTAGAAAACACAGGGAGGACGGGAGACAAAAGCGCATGCAGACCCGTGCCGCGGTGGCCTGGCAGGCCGGCGAGCCGCTCGCTATCGAGACGATCGAGATCGAAGGTCCGAAGGCGGGCGAAGTCCTGGTTGAGATCAAGGCAACAGGGATCTGTCACACCGATGCGTACACGCTGTCCGGCGCAGATCCGGAGGGGGTGTTTCCCGCGATCCTGGGACACGAAGGCGCAGGCATCGTGCGGGAGATCGGGAGCGGCGTGACATCGCTCAAACCTGGCGATCACGTTATTCCGCTCTACACCCCGGAGTGCCGGCAATGCAAAACGTGCCTCTCGCGCCGGTCAAATCTTTGCACCGCCATCCGCGCCACCCAGGGCAAGGGCGTGATGCCCGATGGCACCAGCCGCTTTCGATGTGACGGCGATCCGGTCTTCCACTACATGGGCTGCTCGACTTTTTCGAATGTCACCGTGCTGCCGGAGATTGCGCTCGCCAAGGTTCGCGAAGACGCACCGTTCGACAAGATCTGTTATATCGGTTGCGGGGTGACGACGGGGGTGGGCGCCGTCATCAACACCGCCAAGGTCTGGCCCGGCGCGAACGTCGCCGTATTCGGCCTCGGCGGCATTGGCCTGAACGTGATCCAGGGTGCGCGCATGGTTGGCGCCGACAAGATCGTCGGCGTCGACACAAATCCGGCCAAGCGCGCCATGGCCGAGAAATTCGGCATGACGCATTTCGTCAATCCCGATGAGGTCGGCCGCGACAAGGTGGTGCAGGCGATCCTTGACCTGACCGGCGGGGGCGCCGACTTTTCGTTTGAGTGCATCGGCAACGTCGGCACCATGCGGCAGGCGCTGGAATGCTGTCACCGCGGCTGGGGCGAGAGCGTCATCATCGGCGTGGCCGGAGCCGGCCAGGAAATCTCCACGCGGCCGTTTCAGCTGGTCACGGGTCGCGTGTGGCGCGGCACGGCGTTCGGCGGCGCGCGCGGGCGCACGGACGTTCCCAAAATCGTCGACTGGTACATGGAGGGAAAGATCAACATCGACGATCTGATCACCCACACCATGCCGCTCGAGCAGATCAACGATGCCTTCGACTTGATGCATGAAGGGAAATCGATTCGCAGCGTGGTGATTTATTGAAAAAGGCGAGGCTTGACCATCGCCCGAAAACACCAATGGAGGAAAAACGCCATGATATTTCTCAGGACCGCTGCTCTCTTCATCCTTGCGACATTCTCATTCGCCAGCGCCGCCGCGGACTACCCGGCACAAAAGGAAGGCGATTGTATCGCGCGGGACTTCAAATTCGGCACCGGCGAGGTTCTGCGGGAAATGCGACTTCATTACATGACGATCGGCAAGCCGGACGGCATTCCGGTCGTTGTTCTGCATGGCACCGGCAGTTCCGGGCAGAGCATGTTGACGCCCGCCTTTGCCGGCGAGTTATTCGGCCCCGCCGACGATGAACGCAATCCGCCTGAAACCGGAATTACCGAAGCCGCAATGAAGCGCGTCAGGAACGGAAAACTGCTTTTGATTCCGGCGAGCGAACAAACCTCAGGCCACGGAACCACGGCGAATGCCAGGTTCTACAAGCAGGCGCTTCAGGAATTTCTTTCGAGCGCCCCGCAAAAGGGCATGTAGATCGCGCTACCAGCGAGGCCGCCGGCCGAAGAGGAAGAAGCCCAGCGGCTCGCGACGGGCGTCGTCGAAGTCGGCGGCTACATCATCGTCTTCGTCGACGAACCTACGTCCCGAGGTAGGGCGGTCCAAGTAGCGCGCTTCCGCATCCCCGCTCCAGCGGTGGCGCTCCGGCTGTTCCCGCTCGCGCGCCATCCGCTGCCCGGGAGATTTTTCGCAGAGCCGTCGAACGCCGTCGAACGGCTGATAGGTGCAGTCGGATACACGGAACGACCGGTAAGCGCTTGCGCAGGCCTGAACGTCGCAGCGATTGCTGGACGAACCCTGCGCGGTCTGTTGCGAATTGTCGGCTCGGTTCGCGGCGTTCGGTGGATCGGCGGTCATCTGCCTGGTGTTGCCCTCCCGCACGGCGCTACCGGTCGTTTCAGCCGAATTTTTTTTCTGCGGTTGGGGGGCCGCAGCAGGCTGCTGCGCGAGCGCAGGCTGTGTCGTTTGCGCGGGCGGCTGCGTCGGTGCGGCCTGCACTGCAGATGCAGCGGGTGCAGGTTGTTGCTGCGCGGGCAGGTGCGTCGGTACGGCCTGTGCAGCAGATGCAGCAGGTGCAGATTGTTGCGCACGCGCGGCCTGACCAGTCTGGGGCGTGCTGACCGGCGCAGTCTGTGCCTGCGAATTGCTCTCGGCCGATTGCGGCGACGCATCAAGCTTCTTCGGATAAATTGGGCTTAGGGCGGCGTTGGGACCCTCGACCTTGGCGGGCGGTGGAGCGCTCGCCTGAACGGTCGGCTTGGGTTGCGGCGCTGGCGAGGTCAGCCAATGCACTTCGAGCAAGACGGTACTGATCGCAACCATCAAAACCGCCAAGTAGACCAGGAACTGCATGATCGCCCGCCTTTTCGTCCCTCGTTAAACCAAACGCGGGGATCGCCTAGCCGTTCCGCGCAGGCTGGATCATGGCGTTTTAGAGCGGCGTTTTGGAACCTTGGGGCCAATCGAATTGAGCAACCGCTACTTCGTGCAGAGCCGACGTGGCCCATTGCTCGGCTGGTAGGTGCAATCAGATGGCGTGAAAGATCGATAAGCGGCGCTGCAGGCGTTGACGTTGCAACGCGCCTGCGGTTCAGGCGCTGCGGCCGGCGAGTCAGCCGTAGCCTGCGCGGCCGCTGCAGAAGAAAACGGAACCGGGCTTGAGCTTTGGTTTGAATCCGGACCCGGGCTCTGGCTCGTGTTCTGGGTCGCTGGGCTCTGGCTTGGGCTTAGCCCCGGCGCAACGATCGGCGCCCCGATATTCGCTTTTGGCTGCGCTGGCGCGGAAGGTGCTATCGGCTTTGCGATGTCTGTCGGCACCGCGGCTTCGGGGGGACTGGTCGACGCGCTTGCGTTCGCCTTGGGTGTTACGGGCGGAGGGACAGCGCTTAGTCCGGCTTTGGTGTCCACCATGGGCGACATCGGGGCTGACAGCCAGTCGAGCCCGAAGAGCACGCTGCCAAGCGCAATCGCTAGCACGGCGCCATAAACTGCAAGTCGCATTCGCTCCGCCCTCGCCCGAACGATAGCATGGCGGGCCCAGCATGAACCATCCGGCTGGTCGAGCCTGTTCCCGGCCATGACGACGCAGCAAGTCCCGTGCTACACAGCGCCGCCATGAACGGATCTGTCGGGGCAATGCAAAAAAGGCCGTCGCTCAAGGACTTCCGGCGCATCGTTGTGAAGGTCGGCTCATCCTTGCTGGTCGATTCCTCCGCCGCAGGCCTCAAGCGAGAATGGCTCGCCTCGCTCGCGGCCGATATTGCCGGTCTGCACAGCAAGCAGCGCGATGTTCTGGTGGTGTCGTCGGGTGCGATCGCCCTGGGGCGCTCGGTGCTAAGGCTGCCCGCGGGAGCGCTGAAGCTGGAGGACAGTCAGGCTGCAGCTGCAGTAGGCCAGATTGCGCTCGCGCGCGCATGGTCGGAGGCGCTTGGCACACACGCCCTCACCGCCGGGCAAGTCCTGGTCACGCTGGGCGATACCGAAGAGCGCCGCCGTTACCTCAATGCCCGCTCGACAATTGCCAAGCTTCTGGAGTGGCGCAGTATCCCGGTGATCAACGAGAACGACACCGTCGCCACAAACGAAATCCGTTACGGCGACAACGATCGGCTTGCCGCGCGCGTCGCCGCCATGACAAGCGCCGATCTGCTGGTGCTGCTTTCCGATGTCGATGGGCTTTACGACAGACCCCCCGGCACGGGAAGCGGCGCAAAGCGTGTACCGATCGTAGCGCGCATCACTCCCGAAATCGAAGCGATGGCCGGCGCGTCCGGATCCGAGCTGTCGCGCGGCGGCATGCTCACCAAGATCGAGGCCGGCAAGATTGCGACCACGTCGGGCATCCACATGGTCATCGGGTCAGGGCGCATTGAGCATCCGCTGCAGGCCATTGGAAACGGTGCAGGCTGTACGTGGTTCTTGACGCCTGCCAATCCATTGACCGCACGCAAGAAATGGATCGCCGGTTCGCTCGAGCCGCGCGGCGCGCTGATCATCGATGCGGGTGCAGTGAAGGCATTGCGCAGCGGCAAGAGCTTGCTGCCGGCGGGCGTGATCAAGGTCGAGGGCGTGTTCGGTCGCGGCGATGCCGTAGTTGTGCGCGGTCCTGACGGCCACGAGATCGGCCGGGGCCTCGTCGCTTACGACGCCGATGACGCCGAAAAGATTAAAGGCCGCTCGTCAGCCGACGTGCTGCTGATCCTAGGCTATACGGGCCGCACCGAAATGATCCACCGGGACGATCTCGCGCTGGGTGGGGGATGACCGCCGGAACCGGGATTCGGGCTTCGCGTTATGCAAGGGCGACACAACTGAAAAGGCGATTGACCGATCGCCCGTCAACCCCAGCCCACCGGAGGTTGGGGTTTTCGCGCGGGACTAGGCCAATGGCCTATTGGGCCGCGGTCCGGATTCCTGCTGTAATGCCGCCAAATCGGCCGTTTGGCCGAAGTCGCCTTCAGTGGCCCCCGCGGGAGCGCGAGCGCCTGGCGCCCCGTCTGTTGGCCGGCGCCTTTCGCGTTGTTGGCCGAACCGGCAGAGGAAAAAACGTGCCGTCAGGGAATTCCAAATACCGGCTGAACACCTGCACCTGACCTTCCAGACTCCGTTTACCTTCGATCACGAATTTCGTGCCCACAGGAAATCGGCTGGGAAGACGCCCTGAAGCGTACGCCATGGATTACCTCCTGCAACCCGCCAACCCTGCCATTGCAATGTGTAGGTCGATTGTCTGTTTCATGCCCGGGTCTGTTATCCACGATATCCCCAGAGTCGACTCTGCCATGCATGAAGTTTGGCCACCTCGCGAAGGGGCCACCGACATGATAGGAAACGGCTTCCGGCACAGTTTTTCAGAGTTTTTCACGCCAGAATGAGCGCGCCGCTCAAAAGCATAGAGAGAACCGCCGACATCGCCAGCGCGATGGGCGAGATCGGCCGTCGCGCCCGGGCGGCCGGCCATGTCCTGGCACTTGCCCCCGAGGAGCAGAAAAATCGTGCCCTGGAAGGTATGGCTGCGGCGGTGCGGAGACAGGTTTCCGCCATTCTCGCCGCAAATGCCGAGGATGTTGCCGAGGCGCGCGCTGGCGGGGTTACGGGAGCCTTTCTCGACCGCCTCTCGCTTGACCCGAAGCGGGTTGAGGCCATTGCGGCGGGCATCGACGCCGTCCGGGCGCTTGCAGATCCTGTTGGCAAGGTTACGGAATCCTGGGTCCAACCCAACGGTATGCGAATCGAGCGGGTGCGAGTCCCGCTTGGAGTGATTGGAATCATCTACGAGAGCAGGCCGAACGTGACCGCTGACGCCGGTGTGCTTTGTGTGAAGGCTGGCAACGCCGCGATTCTGCGGGGCGGGTCAGACAGCATTCGCTCCAGCCGGGCCATCCTGGCGGCCCTCACCGAAGGATTGCAGTCGGCCGACCTGCCCGGCCCGTCGATACAGCTTGTGCCAACCCGGGATCGGGCGGCTGTGGGTTTAATGCTGCAGGGTCTGGACGGGAATATCGACGTGATCGTACCGCGCGGCGGAAAGAGCCTGGTGGCTCGCGTCCAAACGGAAGCACGCGTGCCGGTATTCGCGCACCTTGAGGGCGTCTGTCACATTTTCGTCCATCGCGCTGCCTCGCTCGATATGGCCAAAAAAATTGTCCTGAACGCCAAAATGCGGCGCACGGGCGTGTGCGGGGCGGCGGAAACCCTGCTGGTCGATCGGGCCAGCATGGGAACCCAACTGAAGCCTCTCATTACCATGTTGATTGACGCCGGGTGCGAGGTCCGCGGCGACCCGGCGACTGTAGCCGCAGACAATCGTGCGAGGCCCGCCTCCGAGGAGGATTGGGCCACCGAGTATCTCGATGCGGTCATTGCTGTGAAAGTCGTGGATGATCTCTCGGCCGCAATTGCTCACATCGAGCGCTACGGATCGCGTCACACCGACGCAATCATAACCGACGACCGCGAGGCCGCTGAGAGGTTCCTGCGCGAAGTGGATTCGGCAATTGTCTTGCACAACGCTTCGACCCAATTCGCCGATGGGGGCGAATTCGGATTCGGCGCCGAGATCGGCATCGCCACCGGACGACTGCACGCGCGCGGGCCTGTCGGGATAGACCAACTCACCACATTCAAATACCGAATCCACGGGAGCGGTCAGACGCGGCCGTGACATCCAAAAAAACCGCTGTTCCGGAGCGCCTGCTGCCCCTGCACGCGCCCGGCATGAAAATTGGTCTTTTTGGGGGGACATTCGATCCGCCACACCAGGCGCATGTGGGAGCAACCCTGCTTGCGCTCAAGCGGCTCAAGCTTGATCGCGTGTGGTGGCTCGTGACTCCCGGCAATCCGCTCAAGAATACAAGCGGGCTTGCGCCGCTGCCGAAGCGAATCGCAGCCGCGCAGGCGATCACTCATCATCCGCGCATCGACGTGACGGGCCTCGAAGCTGTCATTAAGACGAGATATACCTACGATACGGTATCTTGGTTGCTGGCCCGTTGCCCCCGAATCCGATTCGTCTGGATCATGGGCGCGGATAACTTGCGGAGCTTTCATCGCTGGCAGAAATGGCGAAAGATAACCGAGTTGGTGCCTATCGTCGTTATCGACCGCTTGGGCCCCAGTCTTTACGCCGCCGCCAGCCCCGCCGGAAACGCACTTGCCCGCGCGCGCATCCCCGAACACGCCGCCGCGTCACTCCCCGATCACAAACCGCCAGCGTGGACGTTCCTTCACGGTCTCAAATCACCTTTATCCTCGACCGCGCTCCGGGCCCTGCGCAAACAACGCGAAAATCCCGTCCACTCTCGCCGCAAGTCAAAAAACGGCCGCAAATCTTCCAGCGCGAAAACGAGCGATAAAAAACGTGTAACAAAGTCCCGCAAATCGAGATTGGGAGCCAGAACCGGCAAAAGCCGGGGTAGAAAGAAACGAACGAGGTAATTATATTTTCTTGAGGCCCCCGGTTCGCATCGGGGTGAGTGCAACGCATAGAAAGGATCACAGACCCTGCATACACCTGCACTCTCTCGGGCATCTCGTCGTACGCCCGAAACCGTCTCCCGGCACCCGACCGCCAAGGAGACGCTCCATACCGTCCTCGCGCGACTTGAAGATATGAAAGCGGAGGACAGCGTTGTCATCGAGCTCACCGGAAAATCCTCTATCGGCGATTACATGGTCGTGACCAGCGGCCGGTCGCAGCGCCATGTCAGTGCTGTTTCCGAACACCTCATCAAGGACATTGAAAGTGCGGGCAGTCCGCGCGTTCGTGTCGAAGGCATGAGGCAGGGCGACTGGGTACTGATCGACGCCGGCGACGTGATTGTCCATGTCTTCAGGCCTGAGGTTCGCGCCTTCTACAATCTAGAGAAGATGTGGTCAGGGGCGAGCAAGGACGCACGTCGGCAAGCCTGATACTCTTGCCGGCGCGATGCGTATCGTTGTTGCCGCGATCGGCCGGCTGAAACAGGGCCCGGAGACCGAGCTGAGTGAGCGCTACCGCAAGCGCGCGGCGCAAACCGGTCGTCAGCTTGGATTGCGGGATATCGAAATCATTGAGATCCGGGAGAGTCGCGCGTCGGACGCCGGCAAGCGAATGCTCGAGGAGTCGATTGCGCTTGCCAACGTCATTCCCGAGAACGCGGCAGTGGTGCTGCTTGACAGCCTAGGCGAAAACCTCGACAGCCCCGCTCTCGCAACCCGGCTTGCCAAGTGGCGCGCCGACGCTCGGCCGGCAACGGTCTTTGTGATCGGCGGCGCGGACGGGGTGGCGCCAAGCCTGCGGGAAAAGGCGGAATTAAGGATCTCGTTCGGCTCGGCGACCTGGCCGCATCAGCTGGTCAGGGTGATGCTGCTGGAGCAGCTTTATCGCGCAACGACGATTCTTGCCGGGCATCCCTATCACCGGGCATGAAATTTGTCGTCCACCTGCGTTACACCCCGATTTGGTCGCAATCCGCATCAATACCTTTCGCGAATGATCTTGCCGCTGCAACCCGTAGGCGTAACGTGACCCGATGATTTTGGGGGGATTCGGCCGTCTCAGCGCGTGCTCTGCGCTTGTCGCAGGGCTCGCCACGTTGCCGTTCATGGCTGCGGCAAAAGACCGTCATATTGTCATCGCGCAAGCCGACACGGAAAAGCTCGATGCGCTCAAGCAGCGCGAGGAAGAGCTCAAGGCTGTCCGGGACAAGCAGCGCAAATCGGCCGAGAAGGAAGCTGCGCTTAGGCGCGAGATCGAACAGATCGGCACGGACCGGCGCGAGCTCAATCAGGACCTGATCGATACAGCCGGCCGCTTGCGCACCGTGGAATCCAAAATCGCCGCGACGCAGGACCGCCTGGAAACGCTTGACGAGAACGAGCACAGCATTCGCAAATCGCTCGCTGGACGTCGCGCAGTCATTGGCGAAGTTCTTGCGGCCCTACAACGCATCGGTCGCCGTCCGCCACCGGCGCTCATCGCCACTCCGGAAGATGCATTGCAGTCGGTACGCACTGCCATGGTGCTTGGAGCGGTCTTGCCGCACATGCGCCACGAGGTCGAGGCGCTCGCCAATGATCTTTCTGAGTTAGTGGCCTTGCGCAAGAAGATCGACGACGAGCGCGAGCAGCTAAGAGCCGAGATGGGTTCGCTCGATGGAGAGCGTACACGCATGACGGCGCTGGTGGACGAACGACAGCGGCAGCTGGCTGACCGGGAAAGCGCGCTTGACGCAGAGCGAACGCGGGCCGGCGGTCTGGCGCGCGAGGTCGACAATCTGAAAGACCTGATCGCCAAGCTTGAACAGGGGCTCGATGCCAATACCCGCGAAAAGCGTGAGGCAGCCCGATCCGACGGCCGCCCGGCGCTTTCGGCATTTCGCGATCCTGGACGGCTGGCGCCGGCTGTGGCTTTTGCCTCATTACGCGGGCAAGTTCCGATTCCGGTTAACGGCGCCAAATTGAAGGAATTTGGCGCCCCCGACGGTAACGGGGGGTCCGAAAAAGGGCTTTCCATTGCAACGCGCGCGGGCGCCCAGGTCACGGCACCAGCCGATGGTTGGGTGGTCTATGCCGGGCCTTTCCGTTCGTATGGCCAACTCTTGATCCTCAATGTCGGCGGCGGGTATCATGTCTTGCTCGCTGGGATGGAACGGATATCAGTCGATCTCGGGCAGTTCGTGCTGACCGGGGAACCCGTTGCGCTTATGGGGAACGGCTCCCATATCGCCGCTGTCGTCGCGACAGGTTCCAGCCAACCGGTGCTGTACGTTGAGTTTAGAAAAGACGGGACTCCCGTCGATCCAGGCCCATGGTGGGCAGCTGGCGAAGTCGAAAAGGTTCGCGGATGATGCGCAAGACGTCTCTTATTCTTCTCGGAGCGGCGGCCGGAGCGGCACTAACCCTGTTTGCGGTCCAGCCTCGCGTGATGCTGGTTGGAGCGACGGCCAAGGCAGCGGCGGCCGATACATACCGGCAGCTGAATCTGTTCGGCGACGTTTTTGAGCGCGTCCGCGCCGATTACGTCGAAAAACCGGACGACGGCAAACTGATCGAAACTGCGATCAATGGCATGCTCGCCGGCCTCGATCCGCATTCCAGCTACATGGACGCGAAGAGCTTCCGTGACATGCAGGTGCAAACCCGCGGCGAATTCGGGGGCCTCGGCATTGAGGTCACCATGGAAGACGGGCTGATCAAGGTCGTTGCGCCGATTGATGACACGCCTGCCGCCAAAGCCGGCGTCATGGCCAACGACATCATAACCAAGCTCGACGATGAGCAGGTGCAGGGACTGACCCTGAACCAGGCTGTCGAAAAGATGCGCGGTCCGGTGAACACCAAGATCAAGTTGACGATCACCCGCAAAGGCCAGGACAAGCCGATCGAGGTTTCGATCACGCGCGACATCATTCGCGTGCGGTCGGTTCGCTCGCAGGTCGAAGGCGAGGATATCGGATATATCCGGCTCACGCAGTTCAACGAGCAAACGACTGAAGGACTGAAAAAGGCAATTTCCGATATCTCGGCGAAGATCTCGGAAGACAAGCTGAAGGGTTACGTTCTCGATCTCCGCAACAACCCAGGGGGCCTGCTCGACCAAGCGATTTCAGTATCCGACGCATTTCTGCAGAAGGGCGAGATTGTATCCACCCGCGGCCGAAATGCGGAAGAAACGCAGCGCTTCAATGCGAGGCCCGGCGATCTGACAAAGAACAAGCCGCTCATCGTTCTGATCAACGGCGGCTCGGCTTCCGCATCTGAAATCGTCGCCGGCGCGCTGCAAGATCACAGGCGGTCAACGGTGATCGGCACCCGGTCGTTCGGCAAGGGATCGGTGCAGACCATCATTCCGCTCGGGTCTGGCAATGGTGCCTTGCGGCTGACGACGGCACGCTACTTTACGCCGTCCGGCCGTTCGATCCAGGCCAAGGGCATCTCGCCGGACATTGAAATTCTTCAGGACGTTCCGGACGAGCTCAAGGCGAAAACAGACACCAAGGGCGAGGCGTCGCTGCGCGGTCATCTGAAAGGCGAAGAGGGCAAAGAGCAGACCGGGTCCCAATCTTATATTCCGCCGGATGCCAAGAACGACAAGGCGCTCAACATGGCGTTCGACCTTCTGCGTGGGACCCAGGTCAATTCGGCCTTCCCGCCGAATTCCAAGGCACCCGTGCCGAACTGATCGCAATTTGCGTTTCGTAATTTGCGGGGGTGGCTGAAGAGCCGCCCCCGCCGCTTTTTGGGTCTTTAGCGTCCTTCCTGCCTGTCGCGACAGGACGCGCAATGATTCGCGGGGATCTTGCGCGTCACGGTCCTCGAGCCGGGCGGCGGCGGCTCGTCAGGCTTGGCCGCGGCAGCCGAAGCATCAGAATCTCAACCGGCTACATTGGCTGATGAGTCGTTTCCAAGCCTACGTCGGTCTTATCAGCCACATGGGCGTGCGACTTACGGCATCGGAGCAGGGACTGACGGCGGTCTTGCGACGCCGCGCGCCGGGGTCTTGTCTATGTTGACGACGGCTCATCGCCGCGGAGTACGGCCGGTCAGCTTGCCGGCAGCCACAATTTGCCGTTCGTTAGGACCGATATCGTACTCGATATGGTCCCCACTCCCACTGAAATCGACAGAGCACTTGCGCGTCTTGAAATGAGAGCGCGGGACAGCGCGGTCGCAGTCGGCTTTGCCGCCGCGCAACCAACCACCATAGCGCGGATCGCCGACTGGGCGAAGAAAGTCGAATCACGTGGCATATTCCTGGTGCCGATAACAATGGTGGCGATCAAGGCACAGTCATCGTAACGTCATCAGCCGCGAAAAATCGCGTTCGAGTGACGGAGCCTCCATGCCATCCCTAAAATCGCTACCTTATCGGCCCTGTGCCGGCATGGCCGTGTTCAATCGCGTCGGGCTCGTATTCATTGGACGACGAACGGAGGGACCTGAACACATCGATGCCAAGCATGCGTGGCAAATGCCGCAGGGCGGTATCGATGATGATGAGGATCATTACGAGGCGGCGCTGCGGGAGCTGTATGAGGAAACGAATATTCGCTCAGTACGCAAGCTTGGCGAGATCTCCAAATGGTTGACCTACGACTTGCCCAGGGAGCTTGCGAAAAAAGCGTGGGGTGGCAAGTATCGCGGACAAAAACAGAAGTGGTACGCATTCCGTTTCGTCGGGAACGAGAGCGAAATCGATATCGCTCATCCCGCGGGGGGCCACAAACCCGAATTCGTCGACTGGCGGTGGGCTAAGATGCGAGAATTGCCAGACCTGGTCGTAGGCTTCAAACGCAAGACGTACGAACGTGTGGTCAAGGAATTTGAGCGGTTCGCGCGCTAGCTAATGCATCGCCGTCCCGGCCAGGTGACGATCGACGTCCCTGTAATGATCCAGCTCCGTAATCAGCCTGTCCAGCACCGACCCCGGCTCGGTTTTGGCAATGCGGTCTTCCAGTTCCTCGATGCGAGCAGTGATCATCCCACGATCGACATCTTCCACTGCGTCGGCTGTATTGGCCAGCACGGTAAGACCGTCCTTGGACACTTCCGCAAAACCGCCAAGCACGACAATCCTTTGCTGCCCGCCGGCCACGTGAACCGTGAGAATGCCGGGTCGCAACGTTGTGACCATCGGCGCATGGTTGGCCAATACGCCGAAATAACCCTCGGCTCCGGGCAGATCGACTTGCTCGACGTCACCCGAAAACAAGAGCTTTTGCGGTGAAACGAGTTCAAAATGAAAATTGGCCATCGTCGATTAACTCCTGCGCCTGCCCACGGCGAAGCCTACGCCAAGGCCAATAGCGCCACCAATTGCCGTCATGATCGCGATGTGCTGCACCTGATTGCTGGTAAGCGGTCCACCCCCGCGCGCCCTCTCGTTGTTGCGCACCTCGACACTCAGAGGACCCAGCCTGATCTCGGCGGTTTCTTCCGGCCGGGTCATGTAGCCCGCCAGACCGCCGATCACCAGGCCGATCAGCAGAAACGCGAGCAGGTTGGATCGCCCCAGCATTTGTTTTAAGCCGCTTCGGCGGCGAGCTTCTTGCCTTTCTCGACCGCCTCTTCAATGGTGCCGACCATGTAGAACGCGGCTTCGGGCAGGTTGTCATATTTTCCTTCGCAGAGTCCCTTAAAGCCCTTGATGGTGTCTTGCAGATCAACCAGCTTGCCAGGCGAGCCGGTAAATACTTCGGCGACGTGGAACGGCTGCGACATGAAGCGCTCGATCTTTCGTGCCCGGGATACTGTCAGCTTGTCCTCTTCCGACAGCTCGTCCATGCCGAGGATGGCGATGATATCCTTCAACGCCTTGTAGCGCTGGAGAACCTGCTGGACTTGCCGGGCCACCGCGTAGTGTTCCTCGCCGACGATCAATGGCGAAAGCATGCGCGAGGTCGAATCAAGCGGATCCACCGCCGGATAGATGCCCTTGGCCGCGATATCGCGCGATAGCACGGTGGTCGCGTCGAGATGCGCGAACGAGGTCGCCGGCGCCGGATCGGTGAGATCGTCTGCCGGCACGTAGATTGCCTGCACGGACGTGACCGAACCTTTGGTCGTTGTCGTGATGCGCTCCTGCAGCGCGCCCATGTCTGTGGCAAGCGTCGGTTGATAGCCCACGGCCGAAGGAATGCGGCCGAGTAGTGCCGACACTTCCGAGCCGGCCTGGGTAAAGCGGAAGATATTGTCGACAAAAAACAGCACGTCCTGACCTTGATCACGGAAGTATTCGGCGACCGTCAGGCCGCTCAATCCGACACGAGCACGCGCACCCGGCGGCTCATTCATCTGGCCGTACACCAGCGCACATTTCGACCCTTCGACCGAGCCTTTGTGCGGGTCCTTGTTCACACCCGATTCGATCATCTCATGATAGAGATCATTGCCTTCGCGCGTGCGCTCGCCGACGCCGGCGAACACCGAATAGCCGCCGTGCGCCTTGGCGACGTTGTTGATCAATTCCATGATCAACACAGTCTTGCCCACGCCGGCACCGCCGAACAAGCCGATCTTGCCGCCCTTGGCGTAAGGTGCGAGCAGGTCCACAACCTTGATGCCGGTAACAAGGATCTGCGCTTCGGTCGATTGATCGGTATAGGCGGGCGCATCTTGATGGATCGGGCGCTTGGCCTCACCTTTGACGGGCCCGGCTTCATCGACCGGATCGCCGATCACGTTGATGATGCGGCCGAGCAGTCCAGCCCCGACCGGCACTGCAATCGGCGCACCGGTATCGGTCACCTCTTGCCCACGGACCAGGCCTTCTGAGGTGTCCATGGCGACCGTACGCACGGTGGACTCGCCGAGATGTTGCGCGACTTCGAGCACCAAGCGGTTGCCACCGTTGGTAGTCTCGAGCGCGTTCAGGATTGCCGGCAGGTGATCCTCGAACTTCACGTCGACGACAGCGCCGATAACCTGGGTGATTTTTCCTACTGCGTTGGGTGTAGCCATTTGGTCCTCGTTACGGAATTAGAGCGCCTCGGCGCCCGAGATGATCTCGATCAACTCCTTGGTGATCATCGCCTGACGGGTGCGATTGTAAGTCAGCGTCTGCTTGCGGATCATCTCCCCGGCGTTGCGGGTGGCGTTGTCCATGGCGCTCATGCGCGCGCCCTGCTCGGAGGCAGCGTTTTCCAGCAGTGCCCGAAATACCTGGACCGATAGATTGCGCGGCAGCAATTCGGCGAGGATTTCTTCTTCCTCGGGCTCGTATTCGTAAGCTGCAGAAACAGTTTCGCCTTCTTCAAACACCGGCGGAATGATCTGCTGCGCGGTCGGAATTTGCGCAATCACGGATTTGAAACGCGAGAAGAAGAGCGTGGCGACATCAAACGTCCCCTGATCGAACAGGATCAGGATCTTCTTGGCAATCATGTCGGCCTGCTCGAAGCCGATGGCGCGCACGCCACGCAGCTCGATGGTTTCAATGATTTGTTTGCCGAACAATCGACGCAGCTGTTCATACCCCTTGCGGCCGACGCAGAGGATTTTCACTTCCTTGCCGTCGGCGATCAGGGCATTTGCCTTGTCGCGGGCTAATCGCACGATCGACGAATTGAACGGGCCGCAAAGCCCGCGCTCGGCGGTGCAAACCACCAGCAGATGCACCTTGTCGCTGCCTGTCCCGGCGAGAAGCCGAGGAGCGGAATCGCTGCCGGCAACAGCTGCGGCGATCGAGCTCAAGACCTTGCTCATCCGTTCGGCATAGGGGCGGGCAGCTTCGGCGGCAGCCTGGGCGCGTCGCAGCTTTGACGCCGCAACCATTTGCATGGCCTTGGTGATTTTCTGCGTCGCCTTGGTGGCGGCGATGCGAACGCGCATATCCTTGAGGCTGGGCATGTCTTTGACGTCTTTTTCTTACGTCACGCGAAGGTCCTAGCGTACTCGTTGACAATGTCCTTGAGCTTGCCTGCATCGGACTCCGAGAGGTCGCCACTCTTGCGGATGCTGTCGAGGAGACCCGCATGCTTCATCCGCAACAATGTCAAAAGGCCGCTCTCAAAGGGGCGCACGCGCGAAACGTCGAGCGGGTCGAGATAGCCGTTGACGCCGGCGTAGATCACGCAGACCTGCTCTTCCATCTTTAACGGCGAGAACTGGGGCTGCTTGAGAAGCTCGGTCAATCGTGCGCCGCGATTGAGCAGGCGCTGGGTCGTCGCATCGAGGTCCGACCCGAACTGGGCGAAGGCGGCCATTTCGCGGTACTGCGCGAGCTCTCCCTTGATGCGGCCGGCGACTTTTTTCATCGCTTTGGTCTGCGCGGAGGAGCCCACGCGCGATACCGACAGACCGACGTTCACCGCCGGACGAATGCCTTGGTAGAAGAGATCGGTTTCCAGAAAGATCTGGCCATCGGTGATCGAAATCACGTTGGTTGGAATATACGCTGACACGTCATTGGCCTGTGTTTCGATAACCGGGAGAGCGGTGAGAGAGCCAGCCTTGTTCTCATCGTTCATCTTGGCGGCGCGCTCGAGCAGGCGTGAGTGCAGGTAGAACACGTCGCCAGGATAGGCTTCGCGCCCCGGCGGGCGGCGAAGCAGCAGCGACATTTGCCGATAGGCAACGGCCTGTTTTGACAAATCGTCATAGATGATGACGGCATGCATGCCGTTGTCGCGGAAATACTCGCCCATGGTGCAGCCGCTGAACGGCGCCAGGTACTGCATTGGCGCCGGATCGGAGGCGGTTGCCGCAACGATAATGGAATAGTCGAGCGCGCCTTGTTCCTCGAGAACCTTGACGAACTGGGCGACCGTAGAACGTTTTTGACCGACCGCGACATAGACGCAGTAGAGTTTGATCTTCTCGTCGGGCTGCGCGTTGAGAGGCTTTTGATTGAGGATCGTGTCGAGCGCAATCGCGGTCTTCCCGGTCTGACGGTCGCCGATGATCAGCTCGCGCTGGCCGCGGCCGATCGGGATTAGCGAGTCGATCGCCTTCAGGCCGGTAGCCATGGGCTCGTGCACGGACTTGCGCGGAATGATGCCGGGCGCTTTTACGTCCACCCGAGCGCGCTTCTCAGCCTTGATCGGACCCTTGCCGTCGATGGGATTGCCAAGCGCATCGACGACGCGGCCGAGCAGCTCCTTGCCGATCGGCACGTCGACGATTGCGCTGGTGCGCTTGACCGTCTGGCCTTCCTTGATCTCGCGGTCATTGCCGAAGAGGACTACGCCGACGTTGTCAATTTCGAGGTTAAGCGCCATTCCACGGACGCCATTCTCGAACTCGACCATCTCGCCAGATTGCACATTGTCGAGCCCGTAAACGCGGGCGATACCATCGCCAACTGAGAGCACCTGCCCGACTTCGGAGACTTCCGCCTCCTGACCGAAATTCTTGATCTGCTCTTTGAGGATAGCGGAAATTTCTGCGGCGCGGATATCCATCAGCGGGCCTCTTTCATCGCTAGCTTGATCGAATTGAGTTTTGTGCGGAGGGAGCTGTCGACCATGCGGCTGCCGACCTTGACGACCAGGCCGCCGATGATGGCGGGGTCGACCTTGATCTCGAGATCGAGATCCCTGCTACCTGTCACGGATTTGAGTGCGCTCTTGAGCGCGTCGATATTGGCGTCGCTTAGCTTCTCGGCAACCGTCACTTGCGCGACCATCTCGCCCTTGTGGCGCGCGACAAGGATGCGATAGGCGCGGATCATGTCGCGGACCGCGAACAGCCTCCGATTGGTGGTAATGACTCTGAGAAAATTAGCGGTCAGTCCCGTGATGCCTGCCTTCTCAAGTATTGCCGAGAGCGCCTTGAGCTGCTCGTCGGCATCGAAGACCGGACTGCGCACGAGACGATGGAGATCGGCGCTTTCGGTCATGAGCGCATCGAACCGATCAAGGTCCTTCTTGACGGCATCGACGGCCTTATTCTCGAGCGCCAGCTCGAAAAGCGCAGTCGCATATCGGCCAGCCATTCCGGATATGAGGGGATCTTCGCCTGCCACCTGGGACGCTCGCTACATTTCAAGCCGAAACGCCGTCGCAAACGGCGACTCAACCTATTGGAATTCAAGAGGGAATTCCGATCGCCAGGGACGTCGCGGGAAGCGCGCAGGAACCCCCTGAAATCGACGGGTAGCTAACACAGCGAGGACGGGCGTGCAATAAGCGCACGTGTTCCGCATCGGGGCGCGATTACCGTCGACTACAAATTTGCATCGCTGCGACGCTCGCCACGCGAGCCCCTGCCAGCTATAGCGGCCAGAGACAAAGTGCCGCTGCCCGCTAGCTCCGCCGGGTTTCAACAGCAATGCCTAACTCGAGAAAGAGAAGCGACGCCGCCTCGACGGCCAAGCTGCTGGTCGTGCTGCTCGCTTTTGCATGGGGTCTGAATTGGATCGCGGCCGCGGTTGCATTGCGCGAGCTCAGCCCGTGGAGCTTGCGCGTCGCGGGCTCGGCGATCGGCGCCACGACATTATTCTTCGCTGCCGTCGTCAGCGGGCACCATCTCAAAGTGCCTCGTGGCGAGTATATCCACGTGATGATCGCCGGCCTTTTTAACGTTGCCAGCTTTCAAATTCTCTCCGGCTTCGCGCAACTCAGCGGCGCGACAACGCGCGTCATCATAATCACCTATTCGATGCCGATCTGGACAACCGTGCTGAGCCATTTCGTTCTCGGCGAACGATTGAATGCAATCCGCTGGTTCGCCTTCGCGCTTTGCGTTTTTGGCGTAACGGTCCTGTTGTGGCCATTGTTCGCCGATGGAGTTCAACCGTTCGTCTTTTATTCGCTCGGATGTGCGCTCAGCTGGACTGTCGCAACTGTCTATATCAAATGGGCCAAATTGACCATCGAGCCTCTGGCGAACGCCGCGTGGCAGTTGTTGTTCGGTCTGCTGTTCATCACCGCAGGCTCGTTTCTTTTCGAAGGTCATCCGCGACTCTGGCCAATTGATAACGACACGATCCTTGCGGTGCTCTTTGTCGGCCTTTTTGGCGTCGGTCTGGCACATTTTTTGTGGTGGTCGATCGTCGCCCGGTTGCCGGCGATCACCGCTTCGCTCGGCTCATTGCTGGTGCCGGTGATCGGCGTCAGCGCATCAGCGATTGCGCTTGGCGAGCGCCTCACACTGCCCGATATCATCGGGTTTGCGATGATTTTTTCCGCAGCCGCTTGCGTTTTGCTCCAACCGAACGTCCGTCACGATGAGATGCCAGAGTGATTACGTTATCAAAAGGAGAGCGGCATGGCGTGGCTTTATCTATTGCTCGCCGGAATGTTTGAAGTCGGATGGGCGATCGGACTGAAATACACCGAGGGTTTTTCCCGGCTGCTCCCGTCGCTGCTCACCATTGCTGCCATGGCGCTCAGCCTCGCTCTGCTGGGGCTCGCGCTAAGAGACCTGCCGGTTGGAACGGCATACGCTGTCTGGACCGGCATCGGTGCTGTCGGCACCGCCACACTTGGCATCTACCTTTTCAGCGAGCCGGCGACGTTATTGCGCCTTGGCTGCATTGGATTGATCGTGGCTGGGATCGTCGGGCTGAAATTCGCGGCCTGACGTCAGTAAAAACTCTGCGGGTCGACGTCGACCTCCAACCGCACATTACCGCGCGCCTTGGGCGCGTCGGCAAGCCATTTCCGCAAGTAAGCCGACAAATCGAAAGCGCGCGGTGACTTCACAAGAAGTCGGAATCGGTGACGGCCACGCACTACCGCGATCGGCGCTTCCGCCGGGCCGAGCACGCGAACATGTTCGTCCTTCGGCGCAGCATTGGCCAGCGTGCGCCCGTAAGCCTCCGCGCTGTGCCGCTCGTTTGCGCTGACGACAAGACTGGCCATCCGCCCGAATGGTGGGTAGCCCGTGTGTTCCCGTTGCTTGATCTCGTTGTCGTAGAAGGCCTCGCGGTCGCCCGAGATCAACGCCCGCATCACCGGGTGTTCCGGCTGATGGGTTTGTAGATAGCCGACGCCGCGACCCTCCTCCCGACCGGCTCGGCCAACCACCTGGTGCAGCAGCTGGAACGTGCGCTCGGCGGCGCGCGGATCGCCGTTGCCGAGCCCCAGATCGGCGTCGACGATTCCGACCAGATTGAGCTTGGGAAAATGGTGTCCCTTGGCAACGAGCTGCGTGCCGATCACGAGATCGAACCGCCCGGCCGCCACGTCGTCAAGTTCCTGTCGCAGACGCTCGATGGACTCTACGAGGTCGCTCGAAAGCACGAGTATGCGCGCCTGCGGAAAGAGCTCGGCCGCTTCCGTTTCAAGACGCTCGACGCCCGGCCCCACCGCAGCAAAGCTCTCGGTGGCGTGGCAATTCGGGCATTCCGCGGGGGGTGGAATGGAGTATCCGCAGTGATGACACACCAGCCGGCGCTTGAATCGATGATCGACCAGCCAGGCGTCGCAATTCGGACAGTGCAGGCGAAAGCCGCAGGCGCGGCAGAGCGTCAGCGGGGCGTAACCACGCCGATTGAGAAACAGCAAGGCCTGCTCTCCGCGGGTCAGCGAGACCGCCACCGCCTCGGCAAGCCGTGGCGAAATGAAGCGCCCGCGCGGTGGGCGCTCACGACGCATGTCGATCGCCTCAATGGACGGCAGATAGGCGCCGCCAAAGCGTTCGGGCAAATGAACGTGCCGATAGCGGCCTCGGCGTACGTTGACCACCGATTCGACCGCGGGAGTGGCCGACGCGAGAACGATCGGAATTTTCGCAATCGACCCGCGCACGACCGCCATATCGCGCGCGTGATAATGGGCGCCATCCTCCTGCTTGTAAGCCGGGTCGTGCTCTTCATCGACGACAACAAGCCCCAGGTCAGCATAGGGGAGAAAAAGCGCCGACCGCGCGCCCACAACCACGGACACATCGTTGGCCGCAACGGCCGCCCAGGTGCGTGCACGCTTGCGCGGTGAAAGCTGCGAGTGCCATTCCGCTGGACGAACGCCGAACCGGTCGGAAAAGCGGTCGAGGAATTTCGCGGTGAGTGCAATTTCCGGCATCAGGATCAGCGTCTGTCGCCGGCGGCGGATATTTTCGGCCACTGCCTCGAAATAGACTTCGGTTTTTCCAGAGCCGGTCACGCCGTCAAGAAGCGTAACCGTGTAGCCGCCTTGCGTGAGAGTTGTGCGCAGCGTATCGGCGGCTGCCAGCTGGGCCAGCGAGAATTGCGGCTTGCGGAAATCGGGGTCCGGATGGGGCGCCACCGGCTCGGTGGGCAAAACGACGGTTTCCAGCGTGCCTTCGTCTATCAATCCATTGATCACACCGACGCCGACACCTACTTCTTGCGCCGCCTCCCCTTTCGAGCGGATCAGTCCATCGGCAAAAAGCTGAAGCACTCGCGCGCGGGCGGCTGTCAGGCGTTGCGGTGCGAGCCCGGCGAGCCGCACGCCGATGCGTTCCCGGCCAGGACCAAGATGCTCGCCCATTCGCAACGCCATGCGCAGCACCATCCCGCGCGAGGCGAGCGTATAGGCGGAAACCCAGTCGACGAATTGGCGAAGTTCGGGTCTGAGGGGCGGCACGTCCAGTTTTTCGTCGACGTCCTTCAGGCGGTTATGCAGGCGCGGATTCGGGCTGGGGTTGTCAGCCCAGACAACGCCCATGTATTCGCGCGCGCCAAGAGGTACTGCCACCAGGTCGCCGGGCGCCAGGTCGAGCTCCGCCGGCACCCGGTAGGAATAGGTCTGGTCGAGTGCCACCGGCACCAGGATGTCGACAACTCGCAGCGTCATGACTGTTGGTCTGGCCGATTCCGGGCGCTTAAGGAAGAGTGAAGGAAGCGGTGCCACTCTTTGTTTATGAGCGAATTCGTGCCGAGTCGGGACGTTTCCACCGAAATCGCTGCCTGGCTGGCCCATCTGGGCGCCGAGCGTCGCATGTCGGCGAAGACGGTCGATTCCTACCGGCGCGATGTGAGTCAATTCCTCCGCTTTTTGGCGGAACATCTGGGTGGCGCACCAACGCTGAAGCAATTGGCGAAACTGGCACCGGCGGATGTGCGCGCCTTCATGGCCGCAAGGCGCAGCGATGGTGTCGGCAGTCGCTCGCTGATGCGCACGCTCGCGGGGATCCGTTCGTTCACGCGCTTCCTGGAACGCAAGGGCAAGGGCAAGGTCGCTGCGCTGGCTGCCGTGCGAGCGCCTAAAGTTCCAAAAACGTTGCCGAAGCCCTTGGCGGTTTCCGCCGCCGTACGGATTACCTCGGCAGACTTGCGCGAAGGCGAAGCCCGCGAGGAATGGATCATCGCGCGCGATGCGGCGGTGCTGGCGCTGCTTTACGGCTCCGGGCTGAGGCTCTCCGAGGCACTGGGTTTGAAGCGCAGCGACGCGCGGTCAAATATCGAAACTCTGGTCGTCACCGGCAAGGGCAGGAAGAAGAGAATGGTCCCGATCCTGGCGCAGGTCGCGAAAGCCATTAATCACTATCTCACGCTGTGCCCGTTCGAGCTCAAACAGGATGGCCCTTTGTTCGTTGGCGCGCGCGGCGGCCCGCTTTCGCCCCGCATCGTTCAGCTGGCGATGGCCCGGCTGCGCGGCGCGCTTGGATTGGCCGACAGTGCCACGCCGCATGCGCTACGCCATTCTTTCGCGACGCATTTGCTGGCACGCGGCGGCGATCTCCGGGCCATTCAGGAGCTCCTTGGCCACGCCTCGCTTTCCACAACCCAGATTTACACGGCGGTCGACACTGAGCGTTTGCTGGAGGTTTATGCGAGTGCGCATCCTCGCGCACGGTAAGCCGGCCTTTGCACTCGACCGTGCTCTGCTATCATCGTCTCCGCGGGCAAGTTTGGAGGGGACGATGGGCGCACACGAAAACCTTGAGCACGCAGAGCATGCCGAGCATGCTGCGCACTCCAATAAGAAGATCGCACTGCTGATCTCGATCCTTGCGTTGTTTCTGGCGTTCTCCGAGACACTGGGCAAGAGTTCACAGACGGCTGCTATAGCCGATAACATCAAATCATCCGACACTTGGAATTTTTTTCAGGCCAAAACCATTCGGCAAACTTCGTTGCGCATAGCGGCAGAAACAATGACCGCGCAATTGCCTGCAATAACAAATGACGAAGCGAAGGCCGCTATTACCAAGCAGATCGAGGCCTGGCGCAACACCGTCAACCGCTACGAGTCCGACCCGAAGGAGGGTGATGGCCGCAAGGAGCTACGCGCCCAGGCGGAGAAACTCGAACACGAACGCGACACCTGGCTGGCGCGCTATCATCAATATGAATTCGCGTCGGCCGCTTTCCAGATCGGCATCGTGCTCGCTTCGGCCGAAGTCATTACGGGCATAGCCGCACTGGGCTGGTTGTCCGGACTGGTCGGCATCTTCGGCCTTGGCTTCATGGGGCTTGGACTATGGGCGCCGCACGCGATCCATTTGGCCGGACACTAGCGTTGCATTTAGGCCGGACGATTCCGATACGAGCGCCGCAGACGCAAAAGTCGCCGGAAGGTCCGGCGAGCGCGTTCCGGCTGCAGCATCCAGAGTAGTTTGCGGATACGCGCGCGGATCGGCTCGGTCTGCGCGTACGCCCAGTCACGCGCCGACATGACCCAGTCGTACATTCGCCGGAACCACGAAAATCTGCAGAAGCTTGTGACGTGTTGCGTCGAACACGAAAGCAGTCACGCCGAGACCAAACAATTTTGCAAGCAAAAGCGTCGTTATGGAGCCAAACCAATTGCCGGTGGCGATGAAACACAACCCGACGAATTTCACCGGCAACACGACGATAAACGGGACGACAAACACACCCAGCGCCGCATAGTGCGGCAAATCTTCAATCCACCGGGCAACTGCAATCTTGAGCTTGCGCCAGGGAACGAAATTGACGACACGCGCGACTATGGGCTCGAGGTGATCCCATAGCCAGGCTTCGACCACCAGCAGCAGCGCGAGAATGACCCACAACGGGCGCACGCGTTTCGTCGCATGAATCGAATATAGCTGCGCAGAATGTCCCGGATAAGGCGAATGCCGCGCCTGGTACGCCGCCATGGCAACGCACGATGCCCAACACATTGATAAGCTGTCGGAGTTTGGCTTTCGGCCCTACGACCTCACCCGTCCGCCGTCGACGTTGAGGGTCTGCCCGGTCATGAAAGCGGCATCGTCGCTGGTGAGAAACGAGACTGCGCCGACGAGATCTTCCGGTACTTCGACGCGCTTGATCGCCTGCATTTGCGCAACGGCGGCAAATTCCTCATCCATAGTTTTGAAGCCCGGGCGTGGTTGGCGGACAAGCGTACCGGGCGAGCGGGTGAGTCCAGGCGCAATTGCATTGACCGTGATGCCGTCGGGAGCCAGGTCTGTTGCGAGCGCGCGCGTGAAGCCGACGATTCCGCCCTTGCTCGCGACGTAGTGGGCAAAGCCGGTAACGACTGAACCAAGCGTGCTTGACGTCATGTTGACGATCCGACCCCATTTGCGCGCGCGCATCCCGGGCACAAAAGCGGCCGTCACCAGAAAGGTGCCGTCGAGATTGATTGAAAGGACGTGGCGCCAATCCGCAAAGGTCATCTCGGGGAAATTTTTCTGCGGGAAGATACCGGCGCAGTTCACCACGATGTCAACGTGGCCGAATTTGTCGTGGACTTGCTTCGCCATGGCAGTGACCAAGCTTTCCGACGCAACATCGCACTTGACTGCAATCGCTTGCCGGCCGGCGGCGTCGACCATTTTGACCGTGTCACGGCCGTCGCCAATATCGACGATGGCAATATGTGCGCCGTCTTCAGCCAAACGCTTGGCGAATGCTTGCCCAATGCCACTCGCAGCGCCGGTGATCACGGCGACTTTGTCCTTGTGACCCTTGGCCATGTACGATCTTCCCCCGAAACTTGTTCTGCAATTTGTCCGCGTAGTGATCACATGTGAATCGCGCGTTTCCCAACTGCCATGGCCGCTTCCTTCACCGCTTCAGGCAGGGTCGGATGCGCGTGACACGTGCGCGCGATGTCCTCGGCTGACGCGCCGAACTCCATGGCCACGACGGCTTCGGCGATCATGTTGCCGGCATCTGCGCAGATCAGATGAACGCCCAGTACGCGATCGGTTTTCGCATCCGCCAGAATCTTGACAAAACCGTCGGTGGTCAGATTGACCTTGGCGCGGCCGTTGGCGGTAAACGGAAACTTGCCGACATTGTAGGCGATGCCGTCGGTCTTCAACTCTTCTTCGCCTTTCCCGACGGTTGCGATCTCTGGATAGGTATAGACCACATTAGGAATGGCATCGTAGTTCACGTGCCCCGCCTGGCCGACGAGAATTTCGGCCGCGGCCACGCCTTCGTCCTCAGCCTTGTGAGCCAGCATCGGGCCGGAGATAACGTCGCCAATTGCCCATATGCCCGCGACATTGGTTGCATAATGGTGATCGACGATGACTCGGCCGCGCTCGTCCAGTTTGACGCCGACCTCCTTGAGACCAAGGCCTTCGGTGAAGGGTACCCGGCCGATCGCGACCAGGACCACGTCGGCCTCGATTATTTCGCCCATGCCCCCTTTCGCAGGCTCGATGGTTGCCTTGAGCCGTTTTCCCGATGTGTCGACCGCGGTAACTTTTGACGACAGCTTGAAGGTCATGCCTTGTTTTTCCAGCAGACGTTGCGCCTGACGGCGCACTTCGCCATCCATGCCTGGCAAAACGCCATCGAGAAATTCCACGAACGTTACCTGCGAACCCAGCCGCCTCCAGACCGAGCCGAGCTCAAGGCCAATCACCCCGGCTCCTACCACTAGCAGATGCTTGGGCACCTCCGGCAGCGACAGTGCTCCGGTCGATGAAACAATGCGTTTCTCGTCGATCTCAACGCCCTTCAGACGAGCGGCGTCCGACCCCGTCGCAATGACGATCGATTTGGCCTCGAGCGTCTGCGTGCTGCCGTTTTCACTTTTGACTTCGACCTTGCCGGGCGCGGTAACGCGGCCGCTACTATGGTAGGCATCGATCTTGTTCTTCTTGAACAGGAAGTCGACGCCTTTGACGTTGCCTTCGACGCCCCTGTCCTTGAACGCCATCATCGCCTTGAGGTCGAGCTTGGGCGCGGGAACGCCGATCCCCATTTTGGGCAGCGTGTGGCCTGCCTCCTCGAACAATTCGGACGCGTGCAAGAGAGCTTTGGAAGGAATGCAGCCGATGTTGAGGCAGGTGCCGCCGTACGTGGCGCGTTTCTCGACGACGGCCGTTTTCAGGCCCAGTTGCGCGGCGCGGATGGCGCAGACATAGCCGCCTGGACCGGTGCCGATGACGATGAGGTCGTAGGGCATCACATTCCTCCGCACTCTCGATTGTCATGGTCGGGCTTGTCCCGGTCATCCACGTCGTAACAAAGTCAAGGCGTAGATGCCCGGCACAAGGCCGGGCATGACGGAGAAAAGCTCTACAAATCCAGCACGAGCCGCGCCGGATCTTCGAGGCATTCTTTCACGCGCACCAGGAAGGTGACGGCCTCGCGACCATCGACGATGCGGTGATCATAGGAAAGCGCGAGATACATCATCGGGCGGGGCTCGATCTTGCCGCCGACGACCACCGGCCGCTCCTGGATCTTGTGCATGCCGAGGATGCCGGACTGCGGCGCATTCAATATCGGGGTGGACATCAGCGAGCCATAAACGCCGCCATTGCTGATGGTGAAGGTCCCGCCCTGCATCTCTTCGATCTTGAGCGTGCCCTCACGGGCGCGGTGGCCGAAATCGGCGATAGTCTTTTCGATTTGCGCCAGCGACATCTGATCGGCATCACGGATGACTGGCACGACCAGGCCCCTGTCAGTGCCGACCGCAACGCCGATGTGACAGTAATTCTTGTACACAATATCGCTGCCGTCGATCTCGGCATTGACTGCGGGAATCTCCTTCAACGCCTGAATGCAGGCGCGCACGAAGAAGCCCATGAAGCCCAACTTCACCCCGTGCTTCTTCTCGAACAGATCCTTGTACTGATTGCGCAGGTGCATCACTGCGCTCATGTCGACCTCGTTGAAAGTCGTCAGCATGGCGGCCGTATTCTGCGCATCTTTCAGCCGGCGGGCGATTGTCTGGCGCAGCCGTGTCATATGCACGCGCTCTTCGCGCGCGGCATCGTCGGCCGGAGACGGTGCCCGCATCTGCACGGGCGCGGATACCGGGGTGGGAGCGGCCGCGGCGAGCTCGATTGCGCCCAGCATGTCGGCCTTGGTGACTTGGCCATGCATTCCGGTGCCGGCGATCCCGGAGGGGTCGACGCCGCTTTCGGCCGCCATCTTCCGCACCGATGGTGGCAATGGCATCTCGCGCGGCTGCGGCTGTTCAGGACCCGCACCGATCGGTTTCGTTTTTGCGGTCTTTTCATCCGGCGCGCCGGTTGGGCTCGCTGCCGGCTTCGTCGCGGGTGCGGCAGCCTTGGGTGCGGCGCCAGCGCCTTCCTTGATTTGTCCAAGCAGCGCACCGATGGCAACCGTATCGCCGTTCTTCACAGCGACTTCGGAGAGCACGCCCGCCGCCGGTGCCGGCACTTCGAGCGTCACCTTGTCGGTCTCAAGCTCGACCAGCGGCTCGTCCACTGCCACCGTATCGCCCTGCTGCTTGAACCACTTGCCGACCGTGGCCTCGGTCACCGATTCGCCAAGTGTCGGCACGCGGATGTCAGCCATGACTCCTGTCCTCTTTCGTCATGGCCGGGCTTGCCCCGGCCATCCACAACTTCTTTGCTGACACTTCGTCAAGGCGTCGATGCCCCGCACAAGACCGGGCATGACGAAGTGCAACCGATTATCCCAGCGCCTCTTCGAGAAACTGTTTGAGCTGCGCCAGATGTTTCGACATTTGACCCACCGCGGGCGAAGCCGCGGCCGGACGTCCCGCATAGCGCATCGTGCGATGCCTGGCGCCGATCTGATTGAGCACCCATTGCAGGAAGGTGTCGACGAAGAACCAGGCGCCCATGTTGCGCGGCTCCTCCTGGCACCACACCATCTCCGCCTGCTTGAAACGGGAAAGCTCCGTGATCAGCGCCTTGGTCGGGAACGGATAAAGCTGCTCGATACGAAGGATGTAGATGTCATCGATACCGCGCTTCTCGCGCTCATCATAGAGATCGTAATACACCTTGCCCGAGCACATGATGACGCGGCGGATTTTGTCGTCGGGCACGAGCTTGATCTTCTCGTCGGGCAACAATTGCGCATCGTCCCAGAGCAACCGATGGAACGAGGTACCATTGGCCATTTCGTCGAGCCGGGAAACAGCGCGCTTGTGGCGAAGCAGCGATTTCGGCGTCATCAGGATTAGCGGCTTGCGGATCTCACGCCTCAGCTGCCGGCGCAGGATGTGGAAGTAGTTCGCAGGGGTTGTGCAGTTGGCGACCTGCATGTTGTCTTCCGCGCACATCTGCAGATAGCGCTCAAGGCGCGCCGACGAATGCTCCGGACCCTGCCCCTCGTAGCCGTGCGGGAGCAGGCAAACGAGACCCGACATGCGCAACCATTTGCGCTCGCCCGAGGAGATGAATTGATCGAACACGACCTGCGCGCCGTTAGCGAAGTCGCCGAACTGTGCCTCCCACAGGGTCAGCGCGCTCGGCTCGGCGGTGGAATAGCCGTATTCGAAACCAAGCACGGCCTCTTCCGATAGCATCGAATTGAGCACCTCAAACCGCCCTTGCGGGTCGCCAACATGGTTGAACGGCGTGTAGCGCTCCTCGGTATTCTGATCGAACAGCACCGAGTGACGCTGCGAAAATGTGCCGCGCTCGCTGTCCTGGCCCGAGAGGCGGACGCGGTGCCCTTCCTTCAACAGCGAGCAAAATGCGAGCGCCTCGCCCGTTGCCCAATCAATGCCCTCGCCGCTCTCGATCGCTTTTGCGCGGGCGTCGAGAAACCGCCGGATCGTCCGGTGGACCGTGAAGCCCTGCGGAACCGTCGTTATTCTCTTGCCGATGTCACGCAGCACCGTTGCATCGACGCCGGTATTGCCGCGGCGCGGATCGTCGGCGTCACGCGCCGCTTTCAGGCCTGACCACCGGCCATCGAGCCAGTCGGCCTTGTTCGGCCTGTAGCCCTGGCCAGCTTCGAACTCGGCGTCGAGGCGCCTGCGCCACTCTGTCTTCATCGTTTCGATTTCGCCTTCCGTGACGACGCCCTCGGCGATCAGTTTCTTGTCGTAGATTTCAAGCGTACTCGGATGCGCGCGGATCTTCTTGTACATCAGCGGCTGGGTGAACGCAGGCTCGTCGCCCTCGTTATGGCCGAACCGCCGGTAACAGAACATATCGATCACCACCGGCTTCTGGAACGTCTGCCGGTACTCGGTCGCCACCTTGGCGGCAAATACAACCGCTTCCGGATCGTCGCCGTTCACGTGCAGGATCAAGGCCTCGATCATCTTCGCGACATCGGACGGATAGGGTGATGATCGCGAATAGCGCGGATAGGTCGTGAACCCGATCTGATTGTTGACGATGAAATGCAGCGACCCACCGGTGCGGTAGCCCTTCAGACCGGACAGGCCGAAGCATTCCGCGACCACGCCCTGCCCCGCAAACGCCGCATCGCCATGAATCAGCAGCGGCATCACCATGGTGCGCTCATTGGGCTTCGCATGGTGCTGGTCCTGTTTGGCGCGCACCTTGCCCAGAGTGACCGGATCGACGATTTCTAGATGCGACGGGTTTGCGGTGAGCGACAAATGGACTCTGTTGTTGTCGAACTCACGATCAGATGACGCGCCGAGGTGATATTTCACGTCGCCCGAGCCTTCGATTTCGTCCGGAGTCGCCGAGCCGCCCTTGAATTCATGAAACAGCGCGCGGTGCGGCTTACCCATCACCTGAGTGAGGACATTGAGCCGACCGCGATGCGGCATGCCGATGCAGATCTCCTTTACGCCCAGATTGCCCCCGCGCTTGATGATCTGTTCAAGCGCAGGGATCAGTGACTCTGCGCCATCGAGCCCAAAGCGTTTGGTGCCGGTATATTTGATGTCGAGAAACTTCTCGAAGCCTTCCGCTTCTACCAGCTTGTTCAGAATGGCGCGCTTGCCTTCGCGCGTGAATGTAATCTCCTTATCGCGGCCCTCGATGCGCTCCTGGATCCAGCTTTTCTGCGCCGGGTTTGAGATGTGCATGAATTCGACGCCAAGCGTCTGGCAGTAGGTGCGGCGCAGGATGGTGACGATCTCCCGCATGGTCGCGAATTCGAGGCCGAGCACGTTGTCGAGGAAAATTTTTCGGTCGAGATCGGCCTCCGTGAATCCGTATGAGCGAGGATCGAGTTCTTCCTCGTTTTTCTCCGGCTCGAGACCGAGCGGATCGAGCTTGGCATGAAAGTGACCGCGGATGCGGTAGGCGCGGATGAGCATCAATGCATGGATCGAATCGCGCGTCGCCTGCATCACGTCGGAGGAGAAGAGCTCGACGCCCTTCGCCTGCGCGGTAGCGACGATTTTGTCGCCCAGTTTCTTTTCGGTTTCGGCCCATTGGCCGTCGAGCGCGGCTACCAGATCGCCGTTTGGACGCTGCGGCCAGTCCGGTTTCTTCCAGGACGGCCCCCCAGCGTTTTTCAGAACATCCGGTTTCTCGTCCTTCAGGCTCTGGAAAAAGGCGCGCCACTCGGCATCGACCGCCGCCGGGTCTTTCTCGTATTTGGCATGGAGGTCTTCGATATAGGCCGCATTGCCCCCGTAAAGGAATGACGTATTGGCGAAAATGGCGTTGGCGTCCTGGCGCGTCATGGTGGTTTCTCAAAATCCTTGCGCGGAGGGAGATGCGTTCACCCCGAAAAGAGGGGCAGGCGGCGCAATACCTGTCTTTTACCTCTATTTATGAGGTGTGTAAGTCGGCAAAAGGGGTACGTTTGAACGGAGATTTCAATGCTTGCGGTATTCACGGGTCGTTTCCGCGATGAAAACAAAACAAAGGACCCTCGAAAATCCCGAGGCCCTTTGCGCTACGAAATCAGCGATCCAATCGTCAGGTCAGCGCCACCAGTTGAAGCGCCAGACCAGCGATGAGGTAACGGTCTAGATGAATTTGGTCTAGTCCCGCGGTGCCCCTTCTGAGCGCTTTCACCGCGTCCCCTGCGTGTCGCCCCCCGGGCGGTTCACGACGATGCTCAATCCTACCAAAACGTATTTTTCGCCATGGTAGGACAGTCCGCTCTAGGCCATGAGGGGACGCATGCGAGATTTAAGCAATGTCCGCTTTACCCCCCAAAGCGGACATGGGCAGTGCAGTGGCCGATTTCCGCTATAGGCCATAAGCGGACTCATGTAGTGCAGCAAAATGGGCTAATTACTCGATTTCGTCTACCGACCGCCGGTTTCCTGCAGCAGGACATCTACGTGTCTTCGGTGACTCGTGTTGATCGCGCAGGTTAACGGCGGCCGAAGATAAGGTCCCAGAACGTCCAGTCAAACTTGTAGCTGAGCGCTCCGCGCACAAGGTCGCCGGAAACTTTGTTTGACGCCCCAACCCATCCAACGGGTGTCCTCGGGTCGAACACACTGTAGTTCAAATCGCCGAGATCGTAGTGCAGATATTCCGCCCGCAACAACCAGTGGCCCCATGGCATATTCCAGTCCGCCGCCAGCTTCCCAACCCCACACAGTCTTCGACTCACTGCCAGCCGAACAACTCCCGACCGGGCATCCGGCCTGCGTTATAAATGTATTCGCCGTCGCGCGGCCATTGGCGAGACCACCGGTCCCGTAAAGCAGAAGATTATCGGTTAGGAGATAGCCTACTCGCCCACGCGTCGTGCTAAGCCAATCAAGCTTTTGTTCGCCAAAACTCGTTGTCGCGATGCCGCCCGGAGCTGTGACGACCGTTGCGAACGCTTGATATCGCTGAAGGAGAAATCCGAATCCCACCCAAGCACGAAGCGGTTGAATTGCCAGTTGGTGC
>DASXST010000119.1:0-20696 GCA_036505835.1 Pseudolabrys sp.
GGTTGTGTGCGGTCGAAACGCGGTCATCCCACCTCACGGACAGGCGGCAAGGCAAGCCTCGCGACCATTGCCGACTGGCTGGCGATAGTGGTCGCCATATCACTGCTTAACCCATGTTAACTCGTGGCCAGAGCGTCTGCCGATGAACCCTGAAGGGAAGACAAACCGCGTTTCGCCCGGATACGATGGCCGGCGGCAACCTCGGCAAGCTTGTGCTCGTTTTCGGACAGTTGAGAGCGATCGGCCTCGGGATGCCAGAGATGGATCACGCCCGTAGAAAACAGGCCTTCCTTGCGGCGTACCCCCGCGTGCAACAGGCGTATGATGATGTCAGAATCTTCCTTGCCCCAGCCCATGTAGTCGGCGTCGAATCCGTCGATGCGATCCAGATCGGAGCGCCAGATCGCGAGGTTGCACGACCGCGCATCCTTCCATATGCCCTGACGAATTCGGCGCAATGGTCCGAGTGGCAAATAAAAGATTGCTGAGAGTCGATTTATTCCGTTATGCCAACGCTCGGCTAGCCAGCGGGCGATGGTCCACGATTCCGGTGCAAGTTTTTCTAGCAACACTTTCGCGGTGAGTTCGGGTGAAAGGAGAACGCGGTTGCCCGTGACGAACCAGCCGGGCTCGGCCAGACGACGATGGCTGGCGACAAAATCGCTGCGCACGACGCAGTCGCCATCGAGAAATAGGCAATATGCTCCCCGCGCAGCCAGTATCGCGTGATTGCGAATCTCAGCGGCGCGGAAGCCACGATCGGCATGCCAGACGTGCTCGAGACGACGGCCGATTTTCGGCCTCCAGCTTTCGATCAGCTTCGCGGTGGCCGGTCCCGAGCCATCATCGGCGACAATAATCTCGAAAGCGGCATCGCTCTGCCGCGCAAGCGACCGCAAGACGGCATCGAGCGCATCTTCGCGATTGTAGGTCGTGACGATGATCGAAATCAGTTTGGCCACATCAGCACCCCTTACCCTTCCGTTTGAACCATGTTTTGCGTCCTCGTACCAGTTTTCCTGCACCTTAGACGCGAGCCGGCGTTGACCTGGCT
The DNA here is from genome assembly GCA_036505835.1 of Pseudolabrys sp. Lineage (GTDB taxonomy): Bacteria > Pseudomonadota > Alphaproteobacteria > Rhizobiales > Xanthobacteraceae > Pseudolabrys. Next base: position 1,055 of record DASXST010000119.1, read on the forward strand.
TAGCAACTGGCCTTCCGGGCAATTTGGTATCGATGGCCCGATCTGGCTACATCGCGGGCTTTTCGTCGGGCTTCCGCGGGCGAGTTTCTTCAACCGATCCCATGGCAATCATGGGCCGATGGATCAAGCGTTCGGGCTGGTATCCGAACTACCGGCAGCCGCAATTCTATCGCAATAGCCCTTGATTTCGCCGAAGAATGCGCGAACCAGCTGCATCTCGTGATCGGGTGCACCACGCGACAAGTGCGAGTCTTTCAACGGGACGACCGGACCTTTGACGCGCGGGTCCTTTCGACCATGGATGTGGTCGAATGGCCGGGCACGATATCGATCAGGATGATCTCGCCGCCAAGCGCCTCCACGATCTCGCGGCCGACCACTTCCTCACGGGTATAGTCGCTGCCCTTAACCAGGACCGTCGGCCTGACGCGGCTGATCAATTTTTCCGGCGTATCTTCGTCGAATATAGCAACCAGATCGACGGCTTCGAGCGCAGCGAGAACTTCGGCGCGTGCCTGCACGGGTTGCACCGGCCGGCCCGGCCCCTTCAAACGCGTGACGGAATCGTCTCCGTTGAGGCCCACAACAAGACGATCGCAGGCGGCTCGCGCGCCGGCCAGAAGCTTGACGTGACCCGGGTGAAGCAGATCGAAGCAGCCGTTGGTAAAACCAACCCGCAAGCCTTGCTTGCGCCATTCGGCAAGATGCTCGTCAAGAACAGCCCAGTCGAAGACAATTTTCTCTTTCGGCGCCAGTGTCGCTGACGGAAGTATGCGAGAGCGTAGCTCGGCAACGGATGCCGTCGCGGTTCCGCGCTTGCCGACTACGACGGCCCCAGCTGCATTGGCGGCCCGCATCGCGGATTCGAAATCCGCACCCATTGCCAGCATCGCGGAAAGAACCGCTACAACGGAATCGCCCGCACCGGAAACGTCGCGTACGCGCACCGGATAGGCCGGAACGTGCACGGCGGTTCCATTATGTACGAGGGTCATGCCGGCCTCGCTGCGCGTCACCAGCACCGCCCTTGCGGCCAATGCCTCACACAGTTTTACGGCAGCTTCGGTAATTTCATCGTCGGTCCGGGCGAGGCTACGCGTGACGTCGGCGAGTTCCTGCCTGTTTGGCGTAATAACGGTCGCGCCTCGATAAATGCTGTAGTCACGGCCCTTGGGATCCACCACGATGGGCTTGCCGCGGTCATTGGCAGCGTCAATGACGGCTCTGATAACGCGCGGCGTGAGCGCGCCTTTGGCATAGTCAGACAGCACCAGGGCGCCTGCCCGTGCAATTGCCTTGATGACGTGTCCGATCAGTGCATCTTCACTGCGGGCATCGACCGCTGAAGCCGTTTCCCAATCGGCTCGCAGGAGATGCGTCGAATGATGCTCCGATACAAAACGCACCTTGCGCGTGGTTTGACGGCTTCCATCGACGACGAGATGAAACTCGATCAGCGGATGGTTGCCCAGCGCCTTGGTCAACTCGTTGCCTGCTTCGTCGTCGCCGACGGCTCCCACGAATATGCAACGCGTGCCGAGGGCTACCAGATTGCGAGCGACGTTGCCGGCACCCCCGATCATCAATTCCGCGCGTTTGACCGCGATGACCGGCGTCGGCGCCTCCGGCGAAATCCGCGAGACCTCGCCATAGATAAATTCATCCAGCATCAGATCGCCGATGCAGAGCACGGTCTGATCGGAAAGCTCGGCAAGATGTTTGTCGAAATCGTACATCGCGTTACCGATAACGATCGTCGCGGCTGAGATAACCCGTGACGTACTGGTTCACGGCTGCCTCGAGGGGCATGAAGCCGGCGTTATAGCCCGCACGTTGCAGCCGTTCGACGCGTGCCTGGGTGAAATACTGATATTGGCCGCGGATTGTCTCCGGCATCTCGATGTATTCAATATTCACGGGAAGCCGAAGCGCTTTGAACATCGCGGCGATCATGTCACGGAAGCTTTCTGCCTTGCCGGTACCCACATTGAAGATGCCGTTTATCCCTGTTGCCTCGAGCAGCCAGCGCAACACGGAAACGGCGTCATCGACATAAATGAAATCCCGTCGCTGATCGCCGTCGGCAACGCCCTCGCGGCGCGACTTGAACAGGCGCACGGGATTTCCTGCTTTGGCGGTATCGAACACTTTCGCCAGGACGCTTGCCATGTGAGCCTTATGGTACTCATTCGGACCGTACACGTTGAAGAACTTCAGCCCGACCCAATGCGGCGGCATTTTTTCTTTCTTCAAATACCGGTCGACCGCCGCGAGGTCGAACAGATGCTTGCTCCAGCCATAGAGATTCATAGGCTTCAGTTTGCGCAACGCATCGATCGACCAATCATCGTCGAATCCCTGGCTGCCATCGCCGTACGTCGCTGCCGAGGAGGCATAAATAAACGGCGTTCGCGTAGTCGTGCACCAGTCGAGCAGCCTCAGCGACAGGCGGAAATTGTTTTCCATCACGAGATCCCCATCGGTTGCAGTCGTGTCCGATATGGCCCCCATGTGGATGACAGCATCAAGCTTTCGGCGTTCAAGCCAGGCCGCCAGTTCGTTCGGCGGCACAAGGTCGGCAACCTGGTGCTTCGCCAGATTGCGCCATTTGGCATCGTCGCGACCCAGCAGATCGCTCACCACGACATCGGTCGATCCCGCCTCGTTGAGGCTGGCGACTATGTTCGACCCTATGAATCCGGCCCCGCCGGTTACCAAAAACATCCCTGCCCTCGCCACCCGATGGCCGCGGGACAGAACCTTTGCCCCAGCGCGTCGGCGGGCGCAAATCCTACGATGTTTAGGGCCGCCGCTGGCTAGGAATAAGGTAAAAATCGCGACTGGACAGGCGCCTTGGCTCGGGGTAACGGCTGCCCCGGCGGTTTCAGCGCGGGATAAAGGGGTGTGCGGCACCAGTCGATGAGCCAGAACGTCAAGCAAGGTGCTGCCCAGCCGGTGCTCATCGTTCCTTATGTCTGGATCGGTGATTTCGTCCGCTGTCATTCGGTGGTCCGACTTTTGCACGCGCAGGATCCCGGTCGCCCGGTGGACGTTGTCAGCAGCACGCTTTGCGCGCCCCTTGCCGACTACATGCCGGGCATTCGCCGCGCCATTGTCATCGATTTGCCGCGTGGAGCGTTGGGCCTCGCTCTCCAGCGAGAGCTCGCACGAAGGCTGCGCGAGGAAAGTTACGAGCAGGCGATCGTCATGTCGCGGAAATGGAAGGCCGGACTCGCCCCCTGGCTTGCCGACATTCCCGTTCGCACAGGCTTTGCCGGCGAGTTTCGGTTCGGCCTGCTTAACGACATGCGTTTCGGCGAAAGCAAATTGCCACGCATGATTGACCAGATGGGCGCCTTGTCGCTGCCGAAAAATGCGCCACTTCCAAAAGAGTGGCCCTTGCCCGAATTGAAGGTGCCCGTCGATCAAGTGAATGCATGGAGCGCGCGACGGATGATTGGCAATGAAGCGCGACCGATTGTCGCGTTGTCGCCGGGCGCGGTCGGCGCCGGCAAAGCGTGGCCCGCTGCGCATTATGGCCAGCTCGCCAGGATGCTCATCCAGGACGGGGCTTCGGTCTGGGTTCTGGGCGGACCGAGTGAAACATCGATCGCACAAGAAATAGCGGCGATGGGGGGAAGCGGGGTGCGAGATTTAACCACTACCGATTTACGCAATGCGGTTTTGGCTCTTGCCGCGGCAGACATTTCCGTCACCAATGATTCCGGCCTGATGCATGTGTCCGCGGCGATCGGTACGCCAACGATCGCCATCTTTGGACCGACCAGCCCCTGGCATTGGAAGCCGCTCAATCCAATCGCCGCAATCCTGGAGCCGCCCGGCGATGAGCGCGCGAGCGAGCGGGCACGCACCGAAGGCAATAATGCCGTGCGCCACCGACGCACCGATGATGTCGCCGTGGAAACCGTGCGTGCGACCGTTCGGAAAGTGATTGCAGATACAAGAATCAAAACGCAACGCTAGCCCGCACGACCGTTAACGAATGGCTGAAGCAACCTGACGTGAGGTTTTTTTCGTGATATCAAGCAGCATGGCCAGACCGAAACCCGTCGATGTGACCGCGGATCGAACGCAGGCGACGATTGCGTCGGCGCTCCGCACCCTTGAAGTCGAAGGCAGCGGCGTCGACGCCCTAGCTGCGGCATTGCGCGATGGCCTTGGAACTTCATTCGCCGCTGCGATCGATGTGATCCGCGCTGCGCAAGGCCCCGTGACCAGCGGCGCGCAAGGCCGGGTGATCGTGACCGGCATGGGGAAGTCCGGTCATATTGGGCGCAAGATCGCGTCCACTTTCGCCTCCACCGGCACTCCGGCGTTTTTCGTGCATCCCGGCGAAGCCAGTCACGGCGATCTTGGGATGATCGGCAACCACGACGTCATCCTGGCGCTTTCGTGGTCAGGCGAGACCGCCGAATTGAAAAATATCACCGATTATTCTCGCCGCCATAACATCAAGTTGATCGTGATGACGGCGATCCCGGACAGCGCTTTGGCCAAGGTTGCGGACGTCGTGCTCGCCCTGCCCCAGGCGCGCGAGGCATGCCCGCATAATCTTGCGCCGACAACCTCCTCTCTCATGCAGCTTGCCCTCGGCGATGCCTTGGCCATCGCGCTCCTGGAAAGCCATGGTTTCACGGCCGTCGATTTCGGTCTGCTGCATCCGGGCGGCAAGCTGGGCACCCTTCTGAAAACGGTGGGCGACATCATGCATACGGGCGCGGCAATGCCGCTGTCGCCACTCGGCGCGCGGATGTCGGAGGCGATTCTAGAAATGACCGCGAAAGGCTTCGGCTGTGTCGGCATCACCGATCCGGGCGGATTGCTCGTGGGAATTATCACCGATGGCGACCTGCGTCGGCATATGCACGACAAGTTGCTCGACGCCAGCGTTGAGGTGGTCATGACACGTGGACCAAAGACAGTTCGCCGCGATCAACTGCTTAGCGAGACCCTCGATATGCTGAACACGATGAAGGTCACCGCGCTGTTTGCCATCGAGGACGGCAAACCGATCGGCATCATTCACGTCCACGATTTGCTGCGGGCCGGCACGGCTTAAGCGAAAATCTATCGGGTCATTGTTGAGACCGCGTCGAGCACGGCATCGACGGTCGGCGGCATGCCATTGTCGCCCAGAATCGAGCGTGGGCCGCTGCCGACCGGCCCCGTCATGTCAGGGTTGCTGCCGGTAAAGATCGCCACCAGCGGGACAGCAAGCGCGGCGGCAAGGTGCAGAAGCCCGGTGTCCACGCCGACAACGAACCGCGCGCCGCCGATCATCTTCGCGACCTCGTCGAGCGGCGCGCGCTCCGGCGCGCGCGCTCCCGGCACCTCGCGCGCAATATTCTCGCTGCGCCTGCGCTCGATCTCGCTTCCCCAGGGTAAAATAATCTCAAGTTCGTGATCCTGACGGAACGCTTGCCCCAGCGCGATCCATTGCGTCTCAGGCCACTCCTTTTCGGCGCGCGCAGTCGCGTGCAAAAAGACAGCATAGCGCGACGCGCCGCCTCCAAAGCGTGTGCGATCAAGACCGAAGTCGGGACCTCCCTGCGGAACATAATCCAATGCTAGCCCGCTCAGAATCCTGTTGCGCTCGACCGCGTGAAGACGGCGGTCGACACGATGGCGCACATCGTAAAAAAGCGACGCCAGAGGTTCCCGGATGCTGGAAGCGTCGTACCCATGCCGGCGTCCACGCGCCATCCGCGAGAGCAGAGCGCTACGCAAAAGCCCCTGGGTATCGACAATGTCGCTGGGCTGGCGGGCCCGGACAGCGCGGAAACTCTTGCTGATCTCGGCCATGGTGGCCGGCGTCAAGACCGACTTTCTCCAGCGCCGCCATGCTACCGGGATGACTTCGGTCACGGCTGGATGCAGCCGCACCAGCGGCGCGAACTGTTCTTCGACTAGCCAGCTGAACGTCGCGTCAGGTCGCGCCGATCGCGCATCGGTCAATGCCGGCATGTGATGGATCACGTCGCCAAGCGAGGAAGTCTTGATGAAAAGAATGTTGGCCATTGCGCGTCTGGGCATGCATATACCCGGCCTTGGGAATGGCCGCTATAACCATGCCATCGCATCACGGAATGAAAACGCGGATATTATGGGCGTGGGACACGTTCGCTCGAACCTAGAGGATATGTTGAAATGACCGTTTTGGTCACCGGAGGCGCCGGCTATATCGGCAGCCACATGGTGCACCAACTCGCCGATGCGGGCGAGCCGGTCGTCGTCCTCGATAATTTATCGACAGGATTCCGCTTTCTAATTCCGGCCTCGGTGCCCTTTATCGCCGGCAGCACTGGCGACCGGGCACTGGTGAATGACATCATCGCCCATTATGGCGTCACTACCATTGTCCATTTTGCCGCCTCGATCATCGTGCCGGAATCCGTCTCCGACCCGCTGGCGTATTATGGCAACAATACCATGAACACGTGCGCGCTGCTTGATGCCGCAATCAAGGCCGGCGTCCGGCACTTCATTTTTTCCTCGACGGCAGCGGTCTACGGCGCGACGGAGGCTGGCCCGATCAGTGAGAACGCCCCGACTGCGCCGCTCTCCCCCTACGGCACGTCGAAGCTAATGACGGAAATCATGCTGCATGACGCCGCCAGGGCCCACGGCCTGCGTTTCGTAACCTTGCGCTACTTTAACGTCGCAGGCGCCGACCCAAAAATGCGCGCGGGACAGGCAACGTTGACTGCAACGCATCTCATCAAGGTCGCCTGCGAAACGGCCATCGGCAAACGTCCAAAAATGGAAATTTTCGGAACCGACTATCCCACGCCGGATGGCACCTGCATCCGCGACTACATTCACGTGAGCGATCTGGTTGACGCGCATTCTTCAGCGCTTGGCTATTTGCGAGGCGGCGGGGCCAGCGCAACGCTCAACTGCGGCTATGGTCGCGGTTCTTCAGTCCTCGAGGTCATCGATGCCGTCCGGCGTGCAAGCGGGCGCGATTTCCCAGTTGAGGTTTCGCGCCGCCGCCCAGGCGATCCGCCGGCGCTTGTCGCAAATGTCGAGCGTATCCACGCAACGCTGCCTTGGCGTCCGCGATTCCAGAATCTCGATACGATCGTCGCGCACGCGCTGGCATGGGAAAAGCAGCTGGCAAGCCGCCACAAAGATGCTGTTTCTTGATAAATTTGCAGTGCTTTTGACGGCCTAAGGCCGGTTTTGGCTTGAAAAATCCTTTCGCCGCAGGCAAGGAATGCCCACTCCTGCCCCGACGGGCCCTATTCGCAGCTCACTGAGGGCGGATGAACGATCACAGCTTGCCATCGACTGCCGACGAGCGTTACGGCTCCCTCGCCCTGATCCGGCGTTTGCTCACCGAACAGGGGCTGGCGCACTGGCGCCGATACGCGGGCGCCTTCGCGCTGATGGCACTGGCTGCGGGTTGCACGGCCGCGAGTGCCTGGCTCATCGGCGACGTGATCAACCAAGCCTACGTCAATCGCAGCCTGAGCGGAATCGTCACGCTTGGCATCATTACGGTCGCCTTGTTCGCAACCAAAGGGTTCGCAACGTACGGGCATAGCGTGATGCTGTCGCGCATCGGCAACCGCATTGTTGCCGACAATCAGCGCGCGGTATTTTCTAAGCTGCTCAATGAAGGTCTTGGCTTTTTCTCCAATCGCCACTCGACGGAGTTCATCGCACGGCTGTCGACCGGCGCCGCAGCCGCGACGCAGGTCATCAACCTGCTGATTACCTCGGTGGGACGAGATCTGCTGTCGCTGATCGGCCTCCTCTTTGTCATGGTCGTCCAGGATCCGCTGATGTCGTTCTTCAGCTTCGTGGTCGCCCCACCGGCTTTCTTCGTTCTGCGAAAGCTGATCCGGCGCATATATTCGATTGCGCGGACCCAGTTCCATGGCGGCACCCGCATCATCGAGACGCTGCAGGAAACGTTACAGGGTATCCGCATCGTCAAAGCGTTTACGCTCGAAGATATCATGCGCGAGCGTTTCGACAGGAACGTTGCCGCGGTCGAGTATGAGGCCAACAAGATGGCGCGGGTATCCAATCGTTCAACCCCGCTGATGGAAACCCTCGGTGGCTGTGCCATCGCTATCGCCATCACCTATGGCGGATACCGGGTAATCGAAACCGGCGCGACGCCGGGTCAGTTCTTCTCTTTCATCGCCGCTTTCTTACTGGCCTACGAGCCGGCGAAACGGCTCGCTCGCCTCAATATTGAGCTAGGCAGTGCGCTGGTCGGCGTGCGCGTCCTGTTCGAAGTGCTGGATAGCCCGCCAAGCGAGCCGCTCGATAGCAACAAGCCGAGCTTGCAGATCAAGAGTGCGCGTCTTGGTTTCGATGACGTCCATTTCGCCTATCGCGAAGACGAACCGGTGCTGCGCGGAATGTCTTTTGTGGCCGAACCCGGCAAGCTCACCGCCCTTGTCGGCCCGTCCGGTGGCGGAAAATCAACGGTATTCAACCTGCTTTTGCGGTTCTACGACGCAAAGCGCGGCAAGGTCTTCATCGACGGACAGGATATCGTTTCGGTATCGCGGCGCTCGCTTCGACAGCACATCGCCTACGTGGGGCAGGATGTATTCCTGTTCCGCGCCACGGTTCGCGAGAACATTGAGTTCGGCAAGCCGGGCGCGAGCGAGGATGAGATTGTGGCAGCTGCCAAGGCCGCGTACGCGCATGACTTCATCATGTCGTTTCCACGCGGCTACGATACGCCGGTCGGCGAGCACGGATTGCAGCTATCGGGCGGTCAGCGTCAAAGAATTGCCATCGCCCGCGCGCTCATCAAAAATGCACCGATCATATTGCTTGACGAAGCAACAGCGGCACTCGATTCCGAATCCGAACTGCAGGTGCGCCAAGCCATGGATCATCTGTGCCAGGGCCGCACCACGCTTGCAATCGCGCATCGACTTCACACCGTCTCTCATGCCGATTGCATTCACGTGGTCGAGGACGGACGGGTTGTTGAATCCGGCCGACATGACGACCTGCTGCGCTCGGGCGGCCGCTACGCCTCGTTCTACCGCCTCCAGCTCAAGGAGCAGGAGCCGAAGACTTCCGTCGCCGCCGTTGCATCTTGATACGCCGCGGTTGACGGCGATGCAGAACACCTGATACGCACACCAACCTTTTCTGGACGCGCGCAATCTCTCGCCAGAGCGATATCCAGCCGATCATGACCGACAGTCGCTACGTCATTCCGCCCGCGCCGCAAACTGCAATAGCAGTTGCCGGCACCGACAAGATGTTTCCGATTCGCCGCATCTGGTGTGTCGGGCGTAACTACATCGAGCACATCCGCGAGATGGGGCAGGACGAGCGCGCGCCCCCATTCTTCTTCGCCAAGCCTGCGGACGCCATTGTGCCCGACGGCGGCACCGTGCCTTATCCTTCGCTCACCAAGGATATGCACCATGAGGTCGAGCTTGTGGTTGCGCTGAAGAGCGGCGGGCGAAACATCCCGGTAGCCAAAGCCAATGATTGCATCTACGGATATGCCGTCGGCATCGATCTGACCCGCCGCGATCTGCAAATCGCCTCCCGCGACGTGAAGCGCCCATGGGAAATCGGAAAGGCGTTCGATTCCTCGGCGCCATGCGGGCCTCTGATGCCAGCGAGCAAGATCGGACATCCGGCGAAAGGTAGAATTCTCCTGAAGGCCAACGGCCAGGTTCGCCAGGACGGCGACCTCAATCAGATGATCTGGAATGTCCCGGAAACGATTTCGAAGCTCTCCGAGATGGTGGCACTCGAGGCCGGTGATATCATCATGACCGGCACCCCCTCTGGCGTCGCCGCGACTGTGGTGGGCGACAACCTCGAGTGCGAGATCGAAGGCGTCGGCAAATTGACGGTGACGATCGGTCCGCCGCTGAAGTGAATTTTCTTTGGGAATGATGATCTAGAGTCCGAGATAAGCCTCACGGACCCGGTCATCCCCGAGCAGCGCCTCGCCTGAGCCTGAGAGCGCGATGCGGCCATTCTCCAGGACATACGCGAAGGTCGCGAGTTTAAGCGAGACTGCAACATTCTGCTCGACCAGGACGCAGGTCAGGCCGTCGCGGTTGAGATCGCGGATGCAGCGCAGAACGTGCTGCACGACAGTCGGCGCGAGGCCGAGCGAGGGCTCGTCAAACATCACCAGCTCCGGCGCGCCCATCAGGCAGCGCCCAATGGCCAGCATCTGCTGCTCGCCGCCAGAGAGCGTGCCGGCGGCCTGGTATCGCCGCTCGGCGAGCACCGGGAACAGCTCATAGACGTTTTCAAGGTTCTGCGCGCGCGATGAACGTGCCCGCGGGAGCAGCGCCCCCATCGCAAGATTTTCGGCAACCGACAACGACGGAAAGATCTGACGGCCTTCGGCAACCTGCCCGACGCCGAGATCGCAAATCCTGTGGCTTGGCCAGCCGGCAATATTGAGGCCGCGAAAGAACACATGTCCTCGCGTCGGCCTGTGCATGCCGGCAATCGTCCGGATCAGTGACGTCTTGCCGGCGCCGTTTGCGCCGACAATAGCGACGATCGCGCCTTCCTGAATCTCAAGCGACACGCCATCAAGCGCCTGCGCGTCGCCATAGAAGACATCGAGGTCTTCAACTTTCAACATCATGCGACCGCCTCCGCGCCCAGGTAGCTGTCGATGACCGCGCGGTTACGGACGACCTCGCCTGGCGTTCCTTCGGCGATCGCCGCTCCGTGATGCATCACCAGAATGCGATTGGCGAGCGCCATGACGGCACGCATGACATGCTCGATCAGCAGAATCGTAAGTCCAGTCTCGTGATTGAGCTGCTTGAGGATTCCAACCATGCGGTCGGTCTCGGTCGGTCTCAAACCGGCCATCACCTCGTCGAGGAGCAGCAGAGTCGGTTCGGTCGCAAGAGCGCGCGCTACCTCCAGCCGCTTGCGGTCGGGAAGCGTCAGCGAGGATGCGCGCCGCGCGCGCTTGTCGTAGAGGTCGAGGCGGCGGAGGATTTCCAGCGCGCGTGCGCGCGCGTCCCGGACGTGGCTTCGGTGCAACAGGGCGCCGACGATCGCGTTGTCCTCGACGCTGAGCGCCGGGAATGGCCTTACGATTTGGAACGTGCGGCCAATGCCACGGCGGCAAATCTGATCCGGCGAGAGTTTATCGATACGCTCGCCGGCGAATGTGATCGTTCCGCCGTCGGGAGAAAAAACCCCGGCAATCATGTTGAAAAGCGTGGTCTTGCCGGCGCCATTCGGCCCGATGACTGCAAAGATCTCGCCCTTCGGCACCGCCAAGCTGAGCGCGTCAACCGCGACCAGGCCGCGAAAGCGCTTGGTAACCCCGCTGACCGACAGCAGCGCGCTCATTGTTTGCGCTCCGTAAGCCTGAACCGCCGCGCCAACCAGGGCCAGACGCCTTCCGGCAGTGCAACGACCACCAGCAGAAGAACAATTCCAAAAAACACCTGCTTTATCCCGGGTACGTCGATGCCAAGAATCCCCAGCAGCGTTCGCAGGCCTTCCGATAGACCTTCCAGAATGACGGTTCCGAGGATCGGGCCGAACAGCGTTCCGATTCCGCCTACCAGCGGGGCCAAAATGATGTCGATCGAGCGTGAAATATTGAATACCTGCTCGGGAAAAAGATTGTTGTAGTAGAACGCGTAGATCACGCCGGCAAACGCGGTCATGCCGGACGAGATCACCACTGCGATCATCTTGTAGCGAAAGGTGTCGATGCCGGCAGCGCGGGCGGCCTCCTCGTCTTCGCGGATTGCGAGCCAGAAATAACCGATGCGGCTGTGCAGAAGAGACCGACAAACAATGAAGGCGAGCACGGTCGCTGCCAGCAGGATGTAGTAGAACATGACCGGATGGCCGCGCAGCTGCCACAGATCGTTGTGGCTGTATTGGGCGACGGGCAGGAACAGCCCGGAGGAGCCGCGCGTCCAGGCAAGATGATCAAAGCCGACACGGGCGAATTCCGCAAATGCGATGGTCAGGATTGCGAAATAGACTCCGCCGACGCGAAAGCGAAATGCCAGAAAGCCGATGAAGGCACCCGTCGCCACAGCGATTGGCACTGCCACGAGCAGTCCAAGCCAGGGCCCGATCCCGAAATGCACGTAGAGCGCCGCGGCCACATAGGCACCGAGCCCGACATAGAGCGCATGGCCGAGGGATAACTGTCCGGCAAAGCCCATCATGATGTTCCAGGCCTGGCCGGTGTAAGCAAAGTAAAGGATCAGGATCAGGACGGTGAGCAGGTAGTCGCTGGCGAAGAAAGGTGCGATCAGAGCCGCTGCCAGCAGGATTGCGAGCAGCACCAGTCCTCGCCGCGTAACGCCGGCAGTCGCTCGCGCGATCATGCTGCCCTCTTGCCCATAATGCCTTGCGGTCGAAACAGCAGGACTAGCACCAGTATGGCAAAGGCGAACATGCTCTTGGCCGAAGGCGTGAACAGAAGCCCGGCCAGCGCCTCGGTCAGCCCGATCAGGATCCCGCCGATCAGCGCCCCAGGCATCGAGCCAAGGCCGCCAGTAATGACAATGACAAAGGCAAGCAGGGTATAGGCGGGACCCACCGTCGGAGTAACGTCGAAAATGAGCAAAAGCATGCAGCCGGCAGCGCCGACACAGGCAGTCCCTAAGGCAAAAGTCAGCGCATAGAGCCGTTTGACGTCGAGGCCGACCACCATCGCACCCGTGTAGTTGTCGGCGCAGGCGCGGATGGCCGTGCCCAGGGGCGTAAAGCGGAAAAACGCGAATAGGCCGGCGGTCACGGCGACGGCAGTGAGGCCGGCGTAGAGCTTGGTCGCATCAACGATCAGCGGACCGATCTGGAAACTGTCGTAGGCATATGACGCTTGAACGTTTTGCGAATCGGGACCGAACAGGATCAGCAGCGCGTTGGTGATGATGATCGCGATGGCAACCAGCAGAAGGAACTGGCTGTGCTCTGGGCGGGTGACGAAGCGATTGATTAGGCCGGCTTGCAATGCGTACCCGAGGACAAAGAGCACCGCCGCAATCGGCACCAGCATCACCAGCGGATCGAGATGGAACGCTGAAAACAGCGTCACGGCAATGTACATCGCTATAGTCATCATTTCGCCATGGGCGAAATTGACCACGCGGACGACGCCAAAAATCACCGACAGGCCCAGCGCCATCAGGCCATAGACGAGACCGGTTAGAATCCCGCCGACAGCGACATTGAGATAGATATCAACGGGCACTGTCCCCCACCTTACGCGTCATCGCCGGGCTTGTCCTGATCTCGCTCACAAATGCACGGTTGCCCCCTTACGCGCCATGGCCGGGGCAAGCCCGGCCATGGCGGCTGCGGTTTTAACGCGACGCCCACATTAGCCGCGCTTGTCGTACGGCTTGAGCGGCCATTCTACCTTGGCATTGGCTGCCATTTTCGGCGCCACGGTCATAAGTTTGCCGCCGCGATTTTGAATCGCGGAATTCTTCAGCTTGTCGTTCTGACCTTTCTCGTTGAACTGAATGCCGGGGCCGGGGCTCACATTGTTGGTGATGTTGGTGCTGCGAACCGCATCGGCGAGTGCCTTTGGATCGGCTGATCGAGCCCGCTTGTAGGCATCGGCCGCAACAAGCAGGGCCTCGAACGTGTAGACGTGGTTGGTATTGAGGTTCACGCCGGGATGCGCCTTGGCGAGCGCGGCCTCGAGCGTTTTGCTGAGTGGCTTGTTCGGATCGTACCAGGGCACAAAACTCAGCGGCCCGTCGGACAGCTTGCCGAGAGTTTTGAGATACTGGTCCTCGTACCAGCCGGGGCCCATGCTCAGGATCGCCATCGGCGACCACCGCTGCTTCACCAATTCGCGCGTAAGCAGGATGGCATCGTTGAGCCGGCTCACCATCAACAGCGCGTCGGCGCCCGTGGCTTTCGCTTTGGCAACTTCGACCGAGAGGTCGCGTGCCGCCGGATCATAGGCAATGGTCTCGACGAGGTTGTATGGCATACTGAACTTGGGCATCACCGCGCCTATTCCGCCTTTCATCGCGGTGCCGAACGTATCGTTGACGTGCATGAACACAGCGGTCTTTGGCGCTGAGCCGGCGGCCTCGAATATTTCCTTCTGGTTGGCGAAGGCGTCGCTCAAGATCATGCCCGCCGTTGGAAAGTTGCGAAATACGAACTTGTAGCCCTGCTCGGTGATCTGCGGCGCGGCGGCAATATTGATGACGTAGGGAATGCCCTTCTGCTCGGCGACCTGTGCAATCGACGTGCTCTGGCCGGAATCGAAGGCGCCGACCAGAATTTGCGCACCATCGCTGATCAATTTCTCCGCGCGCGAGCGGGCGACATCTACGTTCGTCTCGGTATCGCCATTCATGATCTGAAGCGGCGGCATGCCCAGATCATTGAGGATCCCGGCAGCAATATCGACGCCGCGCTGGCAGTCCTGGCCAATGCCGGCCTGGGTGCCCGAGCGGGGGAGAAGCACGCCCACTTTCAGGGCAGCACCCTGGGCGCGCACAATATTGAACGGGCCCATGCCCGCGAGAACGCCGCCCAACCCCGCGGCCACAGTGCGTCGCGTAACGGTTTTGTTGCTCTTATTCGGTCTGCCGCTCATGCTTGCCGTCCTCCCTCTGCGGTTTGTTGGCGGCATGATGCCGGATCTTTCGCCAAATCAACAGGCGAGAACAGCGGCCTCTCTATGCTGCAAATAGTCGCTCGACGGCCGCGGCAATTCGGAACAGCCGCTTGTCCTGCCCGTTGCGGGCAACCAGCATGAGGCCCGTCGGAAGCCCGCCTTCGCGCGGAAGCGGCAGCGAGATGGCGCAGAGATCGAAGAAATTTACGATGACGGTATTTCGCAGCAACATTGCGTTCTTGCGGGCAAATTCATCTGCCTTCGTGACCTCTTCCAGAGTCGGCGCAACCATTGGCGTGGTTGGCCACGCCAGGACATCGACATCGACGAGCCGCTGATCCATCGAACGGATAAGGCGCGCCCTTTCCCCGACCATATCGATATAGTCGGCCGCGCTGACATTGCGTGCACGTTCAAGACGCACTCGCACATTCGGGTCGATCGCATCCGCGCGTCGCGACAACACGTCACGATGGATGGCGAAAGCTTCCGCCGGCTGCACGCCGCCTTTGCTATTGACTTGGGCCATATCATCGAGAAGCGTCAATTTCTCGTCGAATACGCGCGCGCCCACTTTTCCCAAGCGGGCAATTGCGCCCGAGAAGCGGTTCGCCACAGTTTCATCCAGGTTTTCGAGCGGCGAACCCTGCACAACACCAATGCGCAGCCCCGCAAGCGGCACCGGCTCGTTCGAAGTGAATTTTTCGCCCGCCATGACCGCATCAGCTTTGGCGCAGGCCTCGACTGAACGCGCAATCGGACCAATAGAGTCGATGCTGTACGACAGCGGGAAAGCGCCCTCGGTCGGGATGCGCTGCCGGCTGGGCTTGTAGCCGACAACTCCGCAAAGCGCGCCGGGGATGCGGCATGAGCCTCCGGTGTCGGTGCCGATCGCAATCTCGCACATGCCGTCGGCAGCCGCGACGGCAGCGCCCGATGATGAGCCACCGGGCACACGCTTGCGATCAGCCGGATTGCCTGGCGTGCCGAAGTGCGGATTGGCGCCCACGCCCGTGTAAGCAAATTCGCTCATGTTCGTCTTTGCGACGATAATCGCGCCGCCCGTGCGCAACCGATGCACCACGGGCGCATCGGCCGCGGCGGGCTTGCCTTCCTCGGCAAAAATTCTCGAGCCAACGCGCGTCACTTCGCCGGCGACGTCGAACAGGTCCTTGATGCTGACAATCGCCCCATCGAGTGGCCCCAGCGAGATTCCGGCTTTTGCGCGCGCGTCAGTGGCGTCGGCGGCGGCCTTCGCATGCTCGCGGTAAACCGTGAGGCAAGCCCGCGCGCCCTCGCCTTTCGGATCGTCGATGCGGCCGAGCGCGAGGTCGAGCCGCTCGCGGGCAGATGTAGGCTTCATCACTGGTTCCTTGATCGCATGGTCGTTTCGTCGAATGTCGTGCTATTTTTGCCCGGCGTCCAGCCCACCTGCGCGGCTCTCAATAGAGAAAGACCGACATGGGGGGAACTCGACGAGATGGAGGAAAGCATGAAGGGCAAGCATTCGCCGCCCGGCGCAGGAAATATTTACGCCAAGGCTAACGAGGTCATCGTCAAGGTCACTGGCGGCGACACTGGCCAAACGTTCGAAGTGGTGGAAGAGAATTGCAAGCCGGGATTTCAGTCGCGCGCGCATTACCACATCAAGGCATACGAGACGTTTTACGTTTTTGAGGGTAGTGCGGATTTTCAGGTTGGCGACGAGCTTTTCCATGCTCAGAAAGGTTCGTGCGTTCACATTCCACCCGGCGTGCCGCATCAGGTGACTTCGAACGAAGGCGTGTGCATGCTGATGATTTACAGCCCCGCTGGCACGGAGGGCATGTTCGCGGCTATGCATGCGCTTTCGCAAGAGCAATTGATGAATGCAGAGTTCACCAGGCAGCTTGCACTCAAGCACGACACGGTGATGATCGAGCAAAGTAAAGACGGTCGCGGCAAGGGCACGATCCTGGGCTAGCCGGCGCGGGCGGGTGTCATATTTCTATCCTCAGACTTATCAACAGCGATTCTCCGCCCTTGCCTTGGAAAACGGGAGTTGTACGCTTTCGGTCAGGTCACCCATCTTCGGCTCTGCCGGACACGGATGGCCGCCATGACCGGACTGGGCATGGGACGTGGGTGCTGCTTGCAGTATTCGTGGCTCATGACTGCCGGCCCTGGCTCTCAGTAACTGGTACCTTCGCTGCAGGTTTCGGCCTGTGCGTCAGGAATGGATCCGAGAGCTTGTGACGGGCGGACGACGGTCTGCCCGTTATGGCTTTTGGAGACACGCTTTTGCAGCTTCTTCGGCAGCGGCTATAGACTGGCGCCATCAAATTTCTTCACCTTCAACTGGTCCACGTCGACGCCGTCAAGGCAGCGCACGTTGAGCATGACCATGTCTCTGCCACCCGGGCCCTTGCCATAAGCGTAAGACTCGATGCCGCAGGTCTTGCAGAACGGGTGATGAATCGCGCCCCTGTTGAACTGATAGTCCGTCATCTCGTTCTCGCCAGAGAGAAGTTTGAAATCGGACCTTGCAACGGCGGACAACAGGGGTCCGAGCTTGCGGCAGCGCGAGCAATTGCAGGTTATGACTTCGCCGATTTCGGCTTGCGCTTCGTAGCGGACTTTTCCGCACTGGCAGCCGCCGGTGTAGGTTTTTTTCATCGTTCACTCCATCGTTGCATGATGACTACCAGAGCTCGTCGAACTTTATTGGATGCGAGATGAGCTTCTGCTGCGTGCAATACGACAACAGCAGTTCGAGGCAGCGCCGGTTTGCTTCCTTTCCGAAGGGCGCAGTGTCGACGCCTCCGGCAGGCGCCGCCTTCTTTCCTTCCTCCAGCAGGCGATAAAGTTCGGCGACCGCTTGTGGATTTGAGCCGGCAAGTTCATCGGCGACGACGACCATGTGGTTGACCGGCACCAGCCCGTGCTTGGCATACCAGGATTTCGCCGCGGCCTCGGGATTTTTGATCACGCTTTGCAGGCGCGGATCCTTCGGCAGCGCCGCGCCATAGATCGCGGCGTCGAGCTCCCCGGCGATCAGCATAGCGGTGATGTCCTGATCGGGACGCGCCCTGAGGAGGCCCGGCGGATCTTTCGCCTCTGCGACGTGACCATCCTCGAAAGTTACCCACTGCACTTCACCAAGATCGATCCCGTAATCATTCTGCAGAATGCCGCGAATCCACGCGCCGGTGGTCTGGCTGTATGAGCGCACGCCGATGCGCCGCCCTGGCAGGTCGTTCGGAGCAAGGGCGCCGCGCTCGGCATTGAAGAGTATGGTGCCGTGCTGAAAGCGCGCGAGCATCGCGGCCGGAAGCAAGGCCAGCCCCTTGTCATGATCACTGGCCTGGAAATAGGTCACCAGCGCCATCTCGCTGGCATCATAAGCATGCTCCCGCACCATGGGCTTGAACGCCTGGTACAGCGGCTTCACCTCGATAAATTCAAGTTTCAACCACGGCGAGACGATCTCTCCGCGCTTGACCGGCAGCGTATGCGGATAGTCGCCGATCGCGACGCGCAGAGTGGTCGCAGAGGGATTTGCCATTGTGAAACGCTCCGCTCGAACGCGGCCACACACGGCTTGACCGCCCGCCATTCAACCTAGTTTAACAAGTCGGCACGGAAAAGGAGCGCGCAATGCCGGATCAGAAGACCGGGCTCGTCATCACTGCTCATCCCGGCGATTTTGTTTGGCGCGCCGGCGGCGCGATCGCCCTGCACGCCAAGCGGGGTTACCGCGTCAAGATTGTCTGCCTGTCGTATGGCGAACGTGGAGAGAGCCAGTTCGCTTGGAAAGAGCCGGGCGCCACGCTTGAAAAGGTAAAGGCCGGCCGCAGGGACGAAGCGGAACGGGCCGCAAAGCTTCTCGGAGCGGAAATCGAATTCTTCGACTGCGGTGACTATCCGCTCAAGCTGAATGAAACGCATTTCGACCGCATGGTCGATATCTATCGGGAACTTGGCCCGTCCTTTGTGCTCACTCACGCCCTTGAGGACCCCTACAACTTTGACCACCCGAACGCCGCGCACTTCGCACAGGAGACGCGAGTGGTCGCTCAGGCGATGGGGCACAAGCCTGATGCAATATACAAGTATTCTGCTCCGCCGGTATTTCTGTTCGAGCCGCACCAACCCGAAATGTGCAATTATAAGCCTAACCTCATTTTGAAGATCGACGAGGTGTGGGAGCAAAAGTACAAAGCGTTCCAGATACTCGCAGCCCAAAAACATCTGTGGGCGTACTATGAACGCGTGGCGCTCAACCGGGGCATCCAGGGCAGCCGCAACACGGGAATGCCGATGACATATGGCGAGGCCTACCAAAGGCTCTTTCCGACCGTAGAGGAAATACTGCAATGAAGCCCGTCGTTATCCGAAATATCAAGCGTGCCGACAGCAATGCCGTCGGCACGCTTGCAGCAGTCGGCGTCTCCACCGCGCACGAGGCGCTCGGCCGGTCCGGTCTCATGAAGCCCTATATGCGTCCGATCTGGCCCGGCGCGCAGATCGCGGGGCCGGCGGTCACCGTGCTGGCGCACCCGGGCGACAACTGGATGATCCACGTCGCCGTCGAGCAATGCCAGAAAGGTGATGTTCTCGTTGTCGGATGCACAGCGGACAACACGGACGGCATGTTCGGCGAGCTGCTGGCGACAGCGTTGCGTGCCCGCGGAGTGATCGGGCTCGTCATTGATGCGGGTTGTCGAGACGTCCGTCCGATTTCCGAAATGCGTTTTCCGGTGTGGTCAAAGGCGATCTCGGCCAAGGGCACGGTGAAAGCGACGCTCGGCGCGGTCAACATTCCGGTTGTCTGCGCGGGCGTGAACGTCGAACCGGGCGATGTTGTGGTGGCGGATGACGACGGCATCGTTGTAATTCCAAAGAAACTCGCCACCGAGACCGCTCAGAAAGCGCAAAAGCGCAAGGATGACGAGGATGGCAAGCGCAAGCAGCTCGAGGCCGGCACGCTCAGCCTGGACATGTACAAAATGCGCGAGCCGCTTGCCAAGGCGGGCTTGATCTATGTTGATC
>DASXST010000120.1:0-35811 GCA_036505835.1 Pseudolabrys sp.
GTGCCTGTCGCGAAAGCGCTACTTTTTGACTGGATTGTACGACGGGTAGAGCGGCTCCCACATCTTGGCACGAACCGCTTCGGCAATCGCTTCATCTGGCATCGGGCGAGTAAGGCCTTCCTTCTGCGCCTGTTTGCCGACCGCAACCGCAACGTGGAAAGTGACCTCGCGTATGTCGCGCAACGGGGGGAGCAGATTGGCGCGCGGATCGGCTTTTGCTGGACTATGTGCCGCGACGGCGTGAGCGGCAGCGAGGAACATGCCATCCGATATCCGTCGCGCACCTGTCGCGATCGCGCCCAGCCCTATCCCAGGATACACATAGGCATTGTTCGTCTGGTCGACGCGGTATGCCTTGCCATCGCGCTTGAGCGGAGGAAATGGGCTGCCAGTGCCAATGACTGCGCGGCCTTCGGTCCAGTCGTCAATCTGCGCAGGCGTGGCTTCGCTGCGTTCGGTGGGGTTCGAGAGCGGGAAAATAATCGGGCGGGCGGCGCGGCTCGCCATTTCACGCACGATCTTTTCGGTGAAGGCACTCGGCTGTCCCGATGTGCCGATCAAGGCCGTCGGGCTCGTGTTGCTTATGACATCGTTGAGGCCAATGCGGCCCGGCGTTTCGAGCTTCCAGTTGCCGAAGCTGTCGCGCCGCTGGGCAAATGGTACTTGAAAGGACTGTAACCCGGACATGTCTTCGACCAGCAACCCGTCTCGGTCGACGAGATAGAACCGGCTGCGGGCTTCCGCCTCGCTCAAGCCGGCTTCGACCATAGCTCGCGCGACAAGAGCACTTATGCCGCTTCCCGCGGACCCCGCACCGAACACAACAA
Organism: Pseudolabrys sp.; assembly: GCA_036505835.1. GTDB lineage: Bacteria > Pseudomonadota > Alphaproteobacteria > Rhizobiales > Xanthobacteraceae > Pseudolabrys. Next base: position 828 of record DASXST010000120.1, read on the forward strand.
CGCGTTGCTGAGTCAACGGAATCCCGGTGACGTTTATCGCGCTGAGCAAGGTCCCGACCGCGATAGCGGCCGTCCCCTGAATGTCGTCGTTGAACGTGCACAATTGGTCGCGGTACTTGCAAAGTAGCCGGTTGGCGTTGCCGATCGCGAAATCTTCCCAGTGCAAAAGCACGTGCGGCCATCGTTCCCGCACCGCAGTGACAAAATTGTCGACAAAATCGTCGTATTCAGTCCCGCGTATCCGACGGTGCTGCCAGCCGATATATAGCGGATCGGCAAGAAGTTTCTCGTTGTCGGTGCCGACATCCAGGATGATCGGCAGCGTGGTCGCAGGATGCAGACCGGCGCAAGCGCTGTATAGCGACAGTTTCCCGATCGGAATGCCCATTCCGCCAGCGCCCTGGTCACCGAGGCCGAGGATCCGCTCGCCGTCGCTGACAACGACAGCCTCGACCTGATCGTAACGGGGATGAGCAATGATCCGACGGATATCCTGCTTGTGCGGCACGCTCAAAAAGAGTCCGCGAGGCTTGCGGAAAATGTGGCTGAACAACTGGCAGCCCAACCCGACCGTCGGGGTGTAGACGATCGGCATCATCTCTTCGATGTTCCGGGTCAACATTGCATAGAACAGAACTTCGTTGGAGTCCTGCAATCCACGCAGGAACGTGTACCTTTGCATGTCGGTATGAAGTCCTCGAAAGGCTTCAAGCCGGCGCTGCACCTGGTAATCAAGCTGAGAAACGTGCGGCGGCAGCAGTCCGTGCAAGTCGAACTTGTCCCGTTCGGCCTCGGTAAAGGCCGTGCCTTTGTTGAGCAACGGCTCGTTGAGCAACTCGTAGCCGCTCAATGAAGTCTCGACTTGGTCCAAGCTTTTACCGGTCATTGGTCTTTCGCTGCGAATTTGAACAAGCGATTTGGTGTCTCCCAGAAAAGTTTGCGCCGATCCGGAGCATTTGGGAACAGCTGACCGGCCAGTTGCACGAGCGGCCCGTAATCTTGCCGTTCCTGGGCGCGCAAGTAAGGCCAGTCCGACGCCCACACGCAATGGTCGAGGGTGAACGCATCGACCAGCGCTCGAACGAACGGCCCGCAATCCTCGAACGGATAAGGCAACCGGGCGAATTTCAGGTAGCCGGAAAGCTTTACGCTGACTCGTCCGGTGCCGGCCAATCGTAGAATGGCTGCAAAAGACGGCTGGTCGAGAACTGCCGAGGGTGTTGGTCGCCCGACATGATCGATCAGGACCTTGACCGGAATTGTTGCGATCCACGGCTCGTACATCAGGAATTGGTCATTTTCGACCTGCAGATCCAGAAACATATTGAGATCGGCGAGTCGCTTCATCAGGCCGGCGCTGTCCTTGTAATACGCGTTGCCGTGAAACGTCGGATTGATCGCGACGCCTATGATGCCCTGCGTCTGCAATCGCTTCAGGGTAGCGACGCCGACATCCAGATCGACGATTGCGATGCCCTTGAAGCGCCCCTCACCTTTCGCGATCGCATCGAGGAGACAGGAATTGTCGCTTTCGTAGCCGGAATTTGGCTGCACGAGAAGTGCATGCTTCACGCCGTAACAGCTCATGACCCGACGGAATTGCGCCGTCGTGCCGATTTCCTGCCCGGCGGGCTTGTAGGCAATGTCCTTACCGTACGGGAAATGGACCGGATCAATCACGTGGGCGTGGCAGTCAACCTTCGGCTCGTCGAAAATATGCATCGGATGATATGACCGAAATGTCTGATGCTGGATTGCACTGGGCGGCTGCCGCAGGGATGACAGGATTTCTGGACTTATCAAGATGCATTTGGCAGTTCCACCAGCTCGATCAGGACGTTTCCCGTTGATTCCGGGTCGATGAAGGCAATCCGCGAATTCGCATGCCCGATCCGCGGCCGCTCGTCGAGCAGCTTGACGCCTTTTCCTCTCAGCTCATCGAGGGCTGCTTCAATTCCTTCAACCTCGAGGCATATGTGAAACAGACCCTCGCCGCGCTCGGCAATCCAACGAGCCGTTTCGGTGTCGTGGCGATCGGATTCCAGCAGCTCGATATAGGTCGATCCAATCGGGTACATGGCCAGCGAGTGGAGTACTGCGGCAGATACTCCTCGTATTCGAGTTTGAACCCGAGCTTTTCTTCGAATAGTTTTCGGCTTTGCGTCATATTTTTAACGGCAATCGCGACGTGCTCGATGCGTTTGACCTTCATGGAGATGCTCCGGCTGCTGAGAGGTGTCGGATCGCGACGAGAGCGGATATGTATTGAGCCGCTATTATGAACGCGCAATCCGAAAGCACCAGAGGTCAGGCGTTCATTACTCAGACTGCAAAGAGCATGGGGTCCACGCGCTTTCGGAACTGGACGGAGCTTGAAGCCGAGACGCAGGCGCAGCTTTCCGCAAACGCTGAAAGCATCGCACGCCGGCTCGAACCAAGGCTGAAGGCGTTTGTTCAATTCGAAAGTGGGCGCACTGAACTGCGGTCTTCGGTTCTCGCTGGCATGCCGTATGCCGCAAAGGACTTGTTTGTTTCGGCAACGCGTATGCCGCACGGCGGCCTCGCCCAGCCACTGCCGATGACGAACATTCCGAAAGCGACTGTGCTCGATCTTCTCGATCGCGCCGGCGCAAGGCGCATAGGCTATACGGTGATGACAGAGCTCGCCTATGAGCCGTCGGGCTACAACTCTCGCCATGGCCATGTCGGCAATCCATGGAATCCGGAATTCATTACCGGCGGCTCTTCATCGGGCTCGGCGGCTGCCGTCGCGAGCGGTTCGGTCGTCGTCGCCCTCGGCTCCGACACGGGCGGCTCGCTGCGTATTCCGGCGCATTGTTGCGGCGTCACCGCGTGGAAGCCCACGCACGGCGCCGTTTCACCTCTTGGAGCAATGGCGCTTGCGCCGAGCCTCGACACGATCGGGCTTCTGGCGCGCAGCGCATCGGACATGCGCGTCGCCGCCCGGCAAATGTATCAGTCGAGTGACGACGGCGAACCAATCGGCAAAGTTGCCGTTGTCGCCGATGCGCTTGCGCTTGCCGATAGATCGATCGCCGCGGCATGCCGCGACGCTATCGAGGCGGTTGGCGGTTGCGGAGTTGAAATCAGCCAACGAAACGGGCTGTCAGCCATTGAGGCGCTGGACCCCCACGTTTTCACGATCATGCAGGCGGAGGCGGCGCGCACGCACCGGGCACTGATGACAACCGGTTCGCTGGACCCGATCCTGATGAAACGGTTGCGAAGGGACTCACAGTTGACGACGCAACTCTCAAGGCCAGTGTGTCGGCACGCCGGCAGCTTGTACTGGATTTTGTTGCCAACGTCTTTCAGAATGACGGGGCGCTTGCCCTGCCTGTCCTTGCAATCCGCATACCCAAGGCCACCGAGTGCGATCCGCGCTCGCCGCTTTTCAACGCCAGAACGCTATACGAGTTGAGTCATTTGACGCGCTTTGCCAACCTGCTCGGTCTTCCAGTGGTCGCTTTTCCGGCTGGCTTCGACGACCGTGGAATGCCCGTCGCCTTGCAAGTCGTCGGCAGGCCTGGCTCCGATCATGCATTGATTGCGCTGGCTGCCGCGGTGCAGGATCGAACCGAGTGGCACTCGCATGTTCCAGCTGCAGTTTCCGACCTGGTGACGATCTTGAACGACGGATCGCCGTTATGAGCGTTTCACGTCCTGTGGCCGCACTGGCAAATCTGCGTGTCCTCGATCTTACTCGCGCGCGGGCCGGGCCAACGTGTTGCCGGGTCCTCGGCGACTTCGGCGCGGACGTGATCAAGATCGAGGCACCACCCGGCGTCGACCCCAACGAAGGCATGAGCGGAGCCCGTGATGGTTCCGATATGCTGAATCTTCACCGCAACAAGCGTTCGCTCACGCTCAATCTGAAGGAAAAGGCCGGGCATGACATATTCATGCGATTGGTCAGGGAAACCGACGTGGTGGTTGAGAATTTTCGGCCGGACGTCAAAGACCGCCTGGAAATCGCCTACGAAGCACTCAAGGCGGTCAATCCGCGCATCATCCTCGCCTCGATCTCGGGATTTGGCCAGAGCGGCCCCTATCGCACGCGCGCCGGATTCGACCAGATCGCCCAGGGCATGGGCGGACTGATGTGGGTGACGGGAATGCCCGGCGGAGGGCCGGTGCGTGCCGGGATCGCGGTGGCGGACGTGTCGGCAGGAATCTACGCCGCGACCGGCATTCTCATCGCACTTGCCGAGCGCGAGCGCTCAGGCCGCGGTCAATGGGTGCAAACGTCATTGCTTGAGGCACAGATCGCCCTCATGGATTTTCAGGCGGCGCGCTATCTTATCGACCGCATCGTGCCGGGACAGGCCGGCAACGATCATCCTTACTCGACACCGATGGGCGCCTTTGAAACCTCGGACGGGTTTATCAATATCGGCGTCGGCGGCGACGGCCAGTGGCGCGCATTTTGCGTGGCGCTGGGGCAACCGGATCTCGCAAAAGCACCCGAATACGCGACGCTCGATCTCCGCTTTCGCAATAGGCCCAAGCTAACTGCCATCCTCTCTGATATCTTCAAGACAAAGAGCTCGTCACACTGGCTCGATAAACTCGAACAACGAGGTGTTCCTGCTGGTCCGATCTACAGGCTGGACGAAGTTTTTGCCGACCCGCAGGTGGAGCATCTCGGCATTGCGGCGCCGCTGCATCATCCCACGCGTGGCGACATCCGCGTTGTCGGCCAGCCGATCGGCTTGTCACGCACGCCGGCAAGCGTCGATACGGCACTGCCGGAGCTGGGTGCCCACACCGACAAGATCCTGCGCGACGCCGGGTACAGCAATGCAGAGATCGCGGATTTCCATGCCAGAAAAATTGTTTGACGGGTTCGCATGGCCGATGAGTTGACGCTGGTAACGGGCGCAAGCGGCTTTCTTGGCCATGCGATCATGAAGTTGCTCGACCGGGACGGACGTCGCGCGATCGGATTGGACCCCGTCCCATCGGCAACCGCAGACATCATCGACGATCTCTCGGATCGTCCACGTCTTAAGGCGCTGCTCGCCGACAAAAATGTCACACACATTATTCATGCGGGCGGCGTGTCTGGTCCAATGGTCATGGCGGATGATCCCATTGGGATCATCGCGATCAACGTGGCCGGCAACCTCAATCTGTTGCGCGCGGCGATGGAAGCCGGCGTGAAGACTTTTATCTATTGTTCGTCGGTATCGGCGCTGGGAGATTTCTACGAAAGCCAACCGGTCGGCGAGGACTACCCTCTGCGCCCCAACTCAACCTACGGCGCCTCAAAAGCCGCGATGGACATGGTGCTGCGCGGGCTCTGGGGCAGAATCCCGATGGATCTGTGCTCGCTGCGCTTTACAGCGATCTATGGTGCACGGCGACGGACTGTTTTTTCGGTCGAGACAATCATCAATGCTGCACTCGCCGGCCACGTTGCGCGCATCGGGCCAATGACGGATTGGCCGTACATTTATATCGACGATGCGGCGCAGGCTGCTGTCGCAGCCTGCTTTGCCAAAGGTCGCAGGCAGCTCAGCTACTTCATTGCGCATCCGGAAAGAGTAACACCTGATGACATCGCAGCCGCTGCGGCGGCTGGCAAACCCTTGCGGCTCGAGATTGACAGGAGCAAGCCGGTTGGATCGCGAGGTGCGGTGGATACTCATGCGCCGCAACGCGATTTCGGATTTCGCGCCAGGGTAGGTCACCGCGAAGGCATTCGCCGAATGATCGAAGCGGCGCGTTAACGGAGCTTGTTGCCGCCCGACGGCACGACGTTCATAGTTGCAGCATCATGCGGGGTACGAAGCATGGACTTGAAAATTGCGGGCAAGACAGCCTTGATTACGGGCGGTTCGAAGGGGATCGGTCGCGCCGCAGCCGAGATTCTAGCCGGCGAAGGCTGCAACGTTATTATCGTTTCGCGTAGCGCAGACGCACTTGCCGCGGCGAAGTCGGCCATCGTGCAGAAGACAAATGTGCGGGTCGACACTGTCGCCGCTGACCTGTCCGAGAGTGCGAACGTCGATCGGCTTGCGCGCGACTATCCTGACATAGACATTCTGGTGAACAATGCAGGTGCCATTCCGGGCGGCACGCTGCTCGGGGTCGACGAGGTGACCTGGCGCAAAGCCTGGGACCTGAAGGTCTTCGGCTATATCAATATGTGCCGGGCCTTTTACGCCCTCATGCAAAAGCGCAAGCGCGGCGTTATCGTCAATGTTGTCGGCAACGCGGCTGATACGCACGATCCTGAATATATTTGTGGGGTCGCAGGCAATGCTGCCCTCGCAGCATTTACCCAATCGCTTGGCAGTGTCAGCGCCAGGGATGGGATTCGCGTCGTGGCGATCAGCCCAGGCCCGGTGGCAACCGAGCGGCTGGTTGGTCTGATGAAAAAGAAGGCTCTCGATCGCACCGGCAGCGCAGACAACTGGAAGGATTTGTTCGAGCCTTTGCCGTTCGGCCGAGGCGCGACCGCCGAGGAAATCGGCGCCGCGATAGCGTTCGCCGCCTCTGAACATTCTGGCTACACAAGCGGGTCGGTCATCACGATCGACGCCGGCCTTTCAGCACGCGCCCAAGCCTTCTGAATGAGGAATGCATGCCACATCTGACAACCGATGATGGGATCAGGCTCTACCATGAAGAAACTGGCAAAGGCATCCCGATCGTTTTTGTCCATGAATTTGCCGGCGACTATCGCTCCTACGAGCAGCAGGTTCGCCATTTCGCGAAATATTATCGCTGCGTGACGTTCAACGCGCGCGGATACCCTCCGTCTGATGTCCCGAAGGATGGCGCGCGCTATTCGCAGGAGCGCGCGCGAGACGACATCCGTTCCGTGCTGGATGCTCTCAAGATCGACAAAGCGCACATTGTCGGACTTTCGATGGGCGGTTTTGCCGCGCTTCATTTCGGATTTGCCTATCCCGACCGTTGCCGCTCGATTGTCGTTGCAGGTTGCGGCTATGGCGCGGCGCCCGGCGAGCGGGCCAAGTTTACCGAGGAGGCCGAGGCTTCCGCAAAACGTTTCGAAGAACTGACGATCAGAAAGGCGGCCGAAGCCTACGCGCTGGGCCCGACACGCGTGCAGCACCAGAACAAGGATCCGCGCGGCTGGCGGGAATTTGCTGACCAGCTTGCCGAACATTCGACGGAAGGCTCCGCGCTCACCATGCGCGGCGTGCAGAAGCGCCGGCCGTCGCTGTTCGATCTGGTCGATAAGATGAAAACCCTGACCGTGCCAACTCTGATCATGACCGGCGATGAGGACTGGCCATGTCTCGAGCCCGGCATTTTGATGAAGAAAAACATCCCGAGTGCCGGGCTCGTTGTGATGGCGAATTGCGGTCACAACATCAACCTGGAAGAGCCGGCGCTGTTCAATGCGCACCTCTCCGACCTCTTCCAGGCGGCGGATGCCGGTGCGTGGCCCAAGCGCGACCCGCGTGCAATGGCTGGCACAATTCTCGGCCGCTGAATGGGTCAGGTCGCGTTATATCCGCCGTCGACCAACAAGTCCGCCCCGGTCATGAAGCTCGACGCATCGCTCGCGAGAAACACGGCGGCGCGCGCGATTTCTTCCGGCTGACCGAGCCTTTGCAGCAGGTGCTTCGGGCCGGCTGTGCGCCGCGCCGTTTCCATGTCGCCGAAGCGCTTGGCCAGCCGCTCGGTCTCGACCGCGCCTGGCGACAGGGCATTGACCCGAATTTTTTGTGCGGCGTGATCAGTCGCCATGGCCTTGGCCAGCTGGATGAGGGCTCCCTTGGTCGCACAGTAAGCGGCACGCCGTGGGGCCGCGACACTGCCGAGCTGGGACGCGATATGGATGATGCTGCCCCCACCGGCCGCAATCATCGCCGGCAGAATGGCGCGGCTCATCAGAAACGCGCCGCCGATGTTCACGGCAAATACACGGTTCCAGTCCGACAGCGTGAGATCAAGCACCGTGCCGTTCGGATCGTAGCCAGCGGCGCCATTGACCAGAATATGGATTGCGGGAAATTTCTGCAGGATGGCCTTCGCCGCGGCTTCGATGTCGGCTTCATCGGCCACGTCGCAACGGACAGCCAGCGCCTTGACGCTTTCATTTGCGGCCGTCGCAGCGGTGGCCTCGGCAGCTTTCGCATCAATGTCGACGCAGGCGACATTGGCTTCGGCCTGCGCGAAGGCAAGCGCGATGGCCCGACCGATACCGTTGCCGGCACCGGTGACCACGGCTGATTTTCCTGCCAGTGAATAGTCGCGAGATGTCATGAAGTTTCCTAGGACACAATTCGACCAAGATAGGCTTCTTGAACGCGCGGATTTTGTTTGAGATCGGAGCAGGTCCCGCTCGCGATCACCGAGCCGGTTTGCAGAACGTAGCCCCGGCTTGCCGTCTCCAGCGCATAGCGGGCATTTTGCTCGATCAGCAGCACGCTGGTTCCGGCCGCGTTGATCGCCCGGATAGTGCGGAAGATGTCCTGCACAACGATTGGCGCGAGACCAAGCGAGGGCTCGTCGAGGCAGAGCAACTGCGGTTCTGACATCATCGCCCGCCCAAGCACGAGCATCTGCTGTTCGCCGCCGCTCAATGTTCCGGCGTTCTGCCCGCTTCGCTCCGATAGCCGGGGGAACATGTCGAATATCTCGCCGATCATTCTGCGGATCTTTGCGTTGTCCTTGCGGCTCTTGAAGCCGCCGAGCTCGAGATTTTCGCGCACCGTAAGAAACGGAAAGACGTGCCGTCCTTCCGGGACAAGCGCAATGCCAAGATTCGTGCGCTCGTGCGAGGCGCTTGCCGTGATATCGCGCCCGCAGAAGAAAATCGATCCGCGCCGGGGCGAAAGCACGCCCGCTATCGCGCGCAATGTGGTGGATTTTCCCGCACCATTCGCCCCGATCAGGGCGACAATTTCACCGGCCTCGATGCTTAGCGAAATGTCGCGGCAGACCGATACCTGCCCATAGGCCAGTTCAAGCTTCTCGGTGGAGAGAAGGACGCTCACGACAGCTCTCCACCGAGATAGGCCGCGATGACTGCGGGATTTTTCTGCACCTCTGACGGCGTGCCCTGAAACAAGTGACGCCCGTAATCCATGACCATGATGCGGTCAGCGACGTTCATCACCAGATCCATGTTGTGCTCGACAACAATCACGGTAATGCCGCGGCTCCTCAGGGTGCGGATTCTATCAAGCAGAACTTCTACCTCGGCTGCGTTCAATCCCGCCGCCGGTTCGTCAACCAGCAGGAGCCGCGGCCTGGTGGCAAGCGAGCGCGCAAGTTCGAGCATGCGCTGCTCGCCATAAGACAACTCTCCGGCAAACACGTTCAGCCGGGCGTTCATGCCAAAGAATTCAAGCAAGCGCAGCGCTTCCTCACGGCAATGCTGCCGGTCGCGCGCGTAGGCTGTGCCGTGAATCACACATTGCCAGGCCGGAATCTTGTGATGGACGTGAAATCCGGCGATCACATTGTCGAGTACGCTGAGCTGCTTGAAAAGGCGTATCTTTTGGAACGTCCGCGCGAGTCCGAGTCGCACCCGCCGATGCGAGCGCATTCCCGAGAGATCCTGGCCATCAAGCGAGATCGATCCCGAATCCGGTTGATAGATGCCGCTGATCAGGTTGAGCAGTGTCGACTTGCCTGCACCGTTCGGACCGATGATCGCAAAAATGGAGCCGGTCGGAACGTCGAGTGAGATATCAAAAACCGCGTGAACCCCGCCGAAGCTCTTGTGCAGATTTTCGGCCCGCAACAGCGATGCCGTGCCGGTCGCGACAGGGGGTTCGGCTGGCGCAGCTTCGGTCATGATCCGCGTCCGCCTGGCCGAAGCTTGTCCTGCACCATCCGGGCAGCCTGAACGAGCCCGCCGGGCATGAACAAAACAACGAACGTCAGCGCGGCCCCGTAGACGACCAGCCGCAGGTCGCCCATACCGCGCAGGATTTCGGGCAGCAGTGTCAACAGGATCGCGCCGAACACCGGGCCGATCAAAGTGCCCATCCCCCCGACAATGACCATCGCCAGAATAGTGAACGCCTCGTTCACGTAGAACGCGTCGGGCACCAACGTGCCGACGAAACTCGCATAGAAGCAGCCTGCGGCTCCGGCGACGGCTGCGCCCAGGCCGAACGCGAACACTTTCCACGCCGCGCCATTGATGCCGAGCGAGGCAGCAGAGACCTCGTCCTCGCGGATCGCGGTAAGTGTTTCTCCAACCGGGGAACGGACCAATTGGTCGAGCAGCAGGTAGACGAGCAAAGTGAACCCGGACACCAGGTAAAAAAAGGCAGTCAGGTTGCGAAAGTCGGCGATCACCGTTCCACCGACAACAATTGCCGGTGGAGGCGAAATTCCATAAATGCCGAGCGGCCCCTGCGTCAGACTGATCCAGTTGAGCAGGATTTGATAAATGATCACTGCGAAGCCGAGCGAGGCGATGGCGAGGTAGTGCCCGCGCAGCCGCACCGCGAACAGGGAAAGGAACATTCCCGCCAGACCGGCGAAGGCGACGCCGGCCACGAACGCCGCCCAGAAAGGAATGCCGAGCTTGATGATAAGCAGGGTGGAAACGTAGGCGCCGAGGCCATAAAAGGCGGAATGTCCGAGATTGAGCTGGCCGGTATACCCCAGGATGAAATCAAGGCCGAGCGCGAGCAGGACGTTGATGGCGCAGATCGTCAGGTTCGTGCGCCAGTAAGTATCGTTGAATATCAGCGGTAGCGCGATGATGCAGAGCGCGGCAAGGAAATACCCCATCGGCCGCGATCGCAACATCGTTTTGCCACTGCCCAACCTTTGCGAAATCGCGGAATCAGACATTCTCCTCGCGCCTTTCCGCGATCAGCCCGGTCGGCTTGATTGCCAGCATCAGCAACAAGAGCGCGAACACGACAATATCGATCAGGCCGGGATCGAGAAATTGCGTGGTGTAGCTTTCAATGAGCCCGACAATCAGACCCGCGAGGATGGTTCCTTCGACGTTGCCGAAGCCCCCGATGATGACGATTGCAAACGCCTTCACGATCACCGAGGTGCCGGCAAAAGGCGTGAGCACGAGCACGGGCGCCAGCATCGCGCCCGCCATCCCGGCAAGTGCGGAGGCGATCACGAACGTCAGCATGATGAGATAGTTGGGATTGATGCCCATAAGTCCGGCAGTCTCGCGGTCCTGCGAAACGGCGCGCAGCGCCTTGCCGAGAAACGTAAACTTCATGAAGGCGTAGAGCAGCGCGATGGTCACCGAGGAGACCGCGATAATGATGATGTTCTGCCAGGAGACAAAGATGCCCGCAAAGCGAATGACCTGGCTGCTGTATTGTGTTTCGAAAGCGTAAGGAATCGGCCCGAACCACGCCAGCATCAGGTTTTGCATCATGACCGAAACGCCGATCGTGGCGATGAGCGGCAACAGCTCGTTTCCCTTGCGACGCAACGGCGTGAAAATTGACGCGTTGATCAGCCAGCCGAGCGCCGCGCCCACGAGAAATGCAACCCCGATGCTGAGGATGTAGCCGGCGCCAATCAAGTGCATGAAAAAATAGGCGGCGAAGGCACCGAGCGTGACAAAATCGGCGTGTGCAAAGTTGATCTGCACGAGCACGCCATAGATCAGCGTCAGGCCTAACGCCACCAGGACGTAGAGACTTCCGAAAACGACGCCGTTGATCGCCTGTTGTAGGACGATCGTTGTTGTCATTGTCGGGTCAGTTCCACTTCAGGCTTGTCCATGACATGTCGGGCTTGGTCTCCATGTAATGGACGGTATCCATCTTGGTGTTCTGATTGGTCTTGTCGAATTCCACGCTCCCCGTCACCCCGGAATAATTCTTCGTCGCGGCAAGTCCATCGCGTATCGACTGAGGATCCTTGCCGCCGCGTTTGACAACATCTGCGATCAGCATGATCTGGTCGTAAGCGTGAGCGTTCAGGTGCGTCGGGTCGGCGTTGTACTTGGCCTTGAATGTCGTGATGAAGTCTTTCACGACATTGCGGGTGTCGGTTGGATCGAACTGGACGATGCGGATGTAACCCAACGCAGCTTTACCGGCCTTCTGCTCAAATCCGAATGGCAGCCAAATAGTGCCGATCTGAATTGCATCGCCACCGCCGCCTTTGGTGATGCCGGCCTGCGCCAGTGCCTGGGTTATCTTCAGGCCCTGGCCCTCAAGAGTGTAGGTGGGAATAACATCGATCTTGCCGAGACCGGCAATTCGCGTCGCGATCGCCGTAAAGTCGTTGACGTCGCGCCCGAAGCCGATCTCGGCCAGGACCTTTCCGCCAAGCCGGGTAAAGTTCTCCTTGAACACCTGCCCATTGCCGATGCCGGCGTTGGTATTTTCGAAAAGCAGGACGGCATTGCGCGCATTGATGCGTTTATATGCATTTTCAGCGAGGTTGACGCCCTGCATGACCTCGTTCGGCATTATGCGGAAGGTCCAGGGGTTGCCCGGCTCCGTGACCTTGATGGAGGACGAACCGGCATTGAGCAAAGGCACCTTCGCCTGTTCAACGATGGGCATCACGGCAAGGGTAGCATCCGAACACTCTTCGCCAATGATGACGTCAGGCTTGAATTGCTCGATCAGGCGCTTGGCGGCCTGGGTCGCCGGCAACGGTGCGCAGCTCGAATCCTCGTACTGAACGACGAATTTGTATCCGTTCACGCCGTCCTTGTTGAGTTGCTCCAGCGCCAGTTCGACGCCTTGCTTGTCCTGGGCCCCGAAATACGAGCCCGGCCCCGACATCGGAAAAAGTGCGCCGATTTTGATGGTCTTGTCTTGCGCGTAGGTCGCCTGGCTTGCCGCCAGGAAGCCGACCGCGGCGACGCCTGCAACGAGAGCGCGAAATGTCACGGTCATTTCCTTATCCTCCTAGGAACGATCGTCACTAAAGCCTAGCAATGAACGTGCGACTGGGTAAAGCGACGTGCGGTAGTAGGCTGTGTCGCAGGCTGCACAGCCGCGGTCTGCGCCGACGAATTTCTCATGCGCGCATCGCTAGCTACGGAACCATCGTTTTGCTGGGTGGTTCTGTCGATGGATGGCGCGCCGCGAGGCAGCGGTTGTCACATGAACGAAGACGTCATAATCTCGTGGCTGCTGCAACGTTCGACAATATGGACGGCGCTGCTGGCGGGATTGGCGCCCGCCATGGTTGCCAACTTCAAGCGGCGCTCAATGATGCCGTGGTACCTCTACGGATTCGCTTGCACTCTCGTTGCTTGGCCCCTGATCACCCTTCCGACAATCCATGCGTTCCTTCTGCGGCCGCGGACGTTGGCGCCCGAGGCCCGACGAAAGCAGCGGCGCGCAGACGCGCTGGCCCTGCTCGCAGAAAGCAGCGTGCAATCGTATCCAACCTGGATCGCAGAACTCAGGCGCAAATCGCCTGAGGGAGTTGATCGCCGCCGCTATGTCTACAAGGAGATTGGACCGGGCGAGTCGATCGAACTCATTCGGGAAGTTGCCGATCATCGCGACAAGCATGCCGTGGCATTTCGCCATCGTAACGTCCATCTCGGTTACGTGCCCAAGCAACATAATTGGGTCGCCCCCGCTATCGACGACGGGCGACGGCTGGTTGCGATCGTGGACAAGGTCAAGGTTGGCGGCATCTTTCGTCGACGCGCAAAATTGGTGCGCATCCGCATTGCGGTCCTTGACGCACGTTGACGGCAACTGAGCCACAGTGACCAGATGTCCGCCTGCCAAGATCAAACATCTGCTATCGGCACTTCGTCGACCTTGTGACCGTGCGCGTCGACGATCGTGACGAACCAGCCGCTCCAATCCCATCCGGGCATGACGGCCCCGTGTTTGAGGTCGCGTGCCAGCACTAATGCATCTTCGCGAGCGGCCGCATTGCCTGACAAATCAATGCCTTTGTGGTTGTTCAGAACTTGTTTGCCGTCAGTGAGGCAAAAGTAATAACGCGGCATGGCGAATGATCCCGTAGCGAAACTACCATTCTGGCGTCAGTCGCATCGCCCGAGTCTTGTTTTTCACTGGCGCAGAAACGCCTCGTCAAGAGCTGCATTGCATCGGCGGGAAACTGAACGCTTGGCCATTGTCAGGCATCCGAGAATATTGCCTTGGCCCGCGACAACGCCCTGGCAAAGACGCGCTGCATCTCTATCGCATCTGCGCCCAATATTATTCGCCAGTGCAGCGCACCTTGTAGTGAGTTGTGCTTGCTCCCTTCTGAGACATTCGAGCATGTTGTTTGCCTGCACTGGCGCACCGCTGCACCGCTTTTTCAGTTCTTGGCCGCAAGTTAACGGCTGCCCTGTCTTTTTTAGAACTGCCTTGCGCCTGAGCGGCATTGAAATGGGCAGCAGAAATGAGGACCGCAGCAGAGAGAAGCCACGTGATCGCCGCGATGGCACTAAAGCGGACAGTCCCCTGCATCATTTTCTCTTCCAGACGTTTTCATCATGGGGGCGCGAGAATGTTGTCTTGGCAATCGCGCAGCGCGGACTTTGTGTTGCCTTAGAAGCTCTAGCCGCTGAGTCAGTGACAAAAATCGCCGCGAGACGTATTTGACGCGACTGCGGTTGTTTCGACCGGTTTTGGGCTCAAGGGTAAGGACGCGCGACACGGTAAACCCTCATTTTGCAGCCACTGGACCGGTTAAAGGGGCGGGCGGTCAATTGGACTTTGGGGAATTCAAAAAGACACGTCGCCAATAACAACGTCATTCGAAGCGCCGCAGGAATGATGGCGGCATCATTGGGCCGAGCCCGATATTTTCCGTACCGACACCATAATGCGGCAATCGGCATCGACCACGGCTTGCGCCGGTCTGACCCGCCTAGCGAAACGTGACAACGACCGTCTCGGAATACGAGCAGCTCCAGCACTCGAAAGTCCGCTGGTCATCATCGGCCTGCTCATTAGCGGACATTCGAGAAACGCGGCTGGATTGTCCGCCAGGTCGCTGTGTTTGAACGACATCGTCCGCAAATCGATTGGCTCACAGGCTTTGATGACGCCGTTGCAAGGGTTACCGTCGATGGCGGCGCTGCAAATCGAGCTGCAGCGAATTGATGAAGCCGTGAGCCGCATCCATTTTCCGCTAGCCTTCTCGGACCAGGTTTATAACCTGCGCAGTCAAATCGAAATTGTTCGACGTAGAACGGCGCCTCGCGAAAATTTGCCGATTGCAGCTGAATAAAGCGACGTCAGCTTTGGGTCAAAAGCGGACATGCGTACCGCAAAAGATCATGTCCGCTTTAAACGTTCGTGGGGGAAAAAGAATCACAACTCGCTGATTTGGCTGGCGGTCCCGAGAGGAGTCGAACCTCCGACCTTCGGTTTAGGAAACCGCTGCTCTATCCGGCTGAGCTACGGGACCGCTCGGACCGCGATGTAGCACAGATGAGTGCACTCCGCACCCGTCAGCCGGCTAATCGATCTTTGCGCCCGACGCCGCGACGACGTCCTTCCACAGCGCCCGCTCCTTCGCCGCGTAAGCCAAAGCGCCTTCGAGCGTACTGGACAAAATGCGCGCGCCCCCCACCAGGAACCGCTTCTGAACCTCCTCCTCGGCGGCGATTTGCTTCATGGCGCCGGCAATCTTGTCAATGATGGGGCGCGGCGTGCCGGTCGGCACGACGAAAGCGGCCCAGGACGTGACGACGAAATCCTTGATGCCGGCTTCGCCCATGGTCGGGACATCGTTCATCGTCGGCCAGCGCTGCGCCGACGTAACGGCAAGCGCGCGCATCTGCCCGGAACTGATCGCCGGAACATAGGAGGCGAGATTGTCGATCGCGAAATTGACGTCGCCGGCGAGCATCGCCGGGATGGTCTGCGCAGCGCCGCGGAAGGGAACGTGCACCGCATCGAGCCCGGTCTGCTTCACGAACATCACGCCGGAAAGATGCGGCGAGGTTCCGACGCCCGGGCTGCCATAGCTGACGCGACCTTTCTGCTTCGCCCAAGAAATGAATTCCGAAAGCGATTTTGCCGGGCAATGCTCGGCCGCAACCACGAAGACGTTTGGCAGCTCCCAGGTCAGCGATGCAGGCACCATGTCGCGTTCGGCGTCGTAAGGCATCTTGCTGTAGAGATACTGGTTGATCGCGAAGTGGCCGATGGTGGCGGCACCGATGGTGTAGCCATCAGGCGGGCTGCCGGTGACGGCCGCGATACCAATATTGCCGCCGGCGCCCGGACGATTCTCGATCACGAAGGGCTGACCAAATATCTCCTTCATACGGTCAGCCAGGATCCGGCAGAGCACATCGGTCGAGCCGCCCGCCGGATAGGGCACGATGATCCGCACGGGATGGTCGGGCCAGCGGCTGTCCTCGCCTCGCGCGCCGGCAGCGGCAAACGCGCCGGCCGCGGCCATGGAGGCAAGGATATGACGGCGGTTGGGAAAGCCGTGGCGCATGCTCATTGATTAGTCCTCCCCCGGCGGCACGATGTTATGGCCCCCTTAAACATTCTAGCCTCTCATAATGGCGCCGCCCATCCTGCTGCGGCGTCAATCCGGGCTGTTCCGCATCCTCATGACTGTTGTGCTCTGCCGAGTTGCGGTTGCGATTGCTGCGCTTGCGTTCGCTTCCACTGCGGCGGGCCAGGAACTCTCAGCTATGGGCAATTTCTGCGTCGCCGATATTCGCGACGGGCGCACGCTCGTGCTCGCCGACGGCGGGGAATTGCGGCTGGCGGGGATCGAGGCCAGCGATGCAGGGCGCGCGGCTGGAAGCGCTTGCCGCTGGACAAACGCCGCGGCTGGAAAAACTTCAGGTCGAAAATGACTGGCGACCGCGCCTGCGCTGAAGTGCTCTTGACGGCTGAGCGCAAGGCGCGCGCGGCGCGCCGCGGTATGTGGGCCGATCCCAATTTCGCCCCTTTACGGTCACACGATGCTGCCCGCATTACGACTGTTCGGGGTCAGTTTGCCTTGGTAGAAGGCAGGGTCTTGTCGGTGCGGGAAAGCGGCGCCACAATATATTTGAACTTCGGGCGGCGCGGGGCGCAGGACTTTACTGTCACCATTCTCAAGCGCAACCGGCGGGCATTCGCCGCGGCTGGCATTGACCCAGGACGGCTGGAGGGTCAATCGATCCGGGTGCGTGCCTGGGTCGAAGAGCGGACCGGGCCGATGATCGAAGCCGTCGCTCCCGAGCAGATCGAATTCGTCGATCGAAAGTGATTGTGAGTAGGGCGGCATGGGTGGGCTAAAAACCGGGATTGCCGGTCGCGCGAGAGAGATCGCTGCGGTTCTGGCATTGTTGCTGCTGGCCAGCTGCATCAGCACGACAGACCATCGCCTGGTCACGCTGCCGATGCCGCAGGGCTCGCCGACGGCCGAACCCGAGCCGGCGAGCCAACGCGAGCATGCGCGCATTCTCGCCTCTTACGGCGGCGAATATGAAAACGCCCGCGTGCAGGCGATGATCGCCAAAACGGTCGATCGCCTCGTCGCAGCGTCCGAGCGTCCGGACCTGAAATACCAGGTGACCATTCTCAATTCCCCGGCCATCAACGCTTTCGCGCTGCCGAATGGCCGGCTCTACATCACGCGCGGACTGATTGCTCTAGCAAACGACAAGGCCGAACTGGCTTCGGTGCTATCGCATGAAATGGGCCATGTGATCGCGCGCCACGCTGCAATTCGCGAGGAACAGGCGCGGCAGGTTGCGATCATCAATCACGTCGTCAACGACGTGCTCAGCGACCCACAGGTCGGAGCGCTCGCGCTCGCCAAGTCCAAGCTCACGCTTGCGGCCTTTTCACGCGCACAGGAATTTGAGGCCGACGGCATCGGCGTCGGCATTTCGGCGCGCGCGGGATTCGATCCGTACGGGGCATCACGCTTCTTGACGGGTATGCAGCGAAATGCCGACCTCAAGGCCATTGCCGGCGGCGCCGACCCCCGCGCGCTGGATTTTCTATCCAGCCATCCGGCGACTCCTGAGCGTGTCAAAAATGCGCTCACGAACGCGCGCCAGTTCACCGGTCCCGGCGCCGGCGAGCGAGACCGCAACGAATATTTCAGCACCATAGACGGAATGGTCTATGGCGAGGATCCCAGCGAAGGTTTCGCGCGCGGCCGGCACTTTCTCCATCCAAAGCTTGGATTCACGTTCGTGGCGCCGCCGGGCTTCACGCTCGACAATACCGCACAAGCCGTGCTCGGTTTGAAGGAAGGCGGCGGCGAAGCATTGCGCCTCGACGTGATAAGCGTTCCGGCCGAGCAGACCTTGTCCAACTACCTGAAGTCGGGATGGATCGAGAATGTCGATGCGTCAAGCGTCGAGGAGTTCTCTCTCAATGGCTTCCCGGCGGCGACCGCAACGGCGGGGGGCGGAAACTGGTCGTTCCGTCTGTTCGCTGTGCGGTTTGGCAGCGAAGTCTACCGTTTCATCTTTGCCGCCAAGGCAAGGACGCCGCAGATCGATCGCGCCTTTCGCGAGTCGATCATGACTTTCCGCCGCATGACGTTGAAGGAAAGCGAACAGGTCAAGCCACTGCGCCTCAGGGTGGTTACGGTCGGTGAGACCGACACGGTGGAAAAGCTCGCGCACCGCATGGCGACGTCCGACCATTCGATCGAGCGCTTCCGCGTGCTCAACGGACTAGGCCCGCACGACCGGCTCAAGCCGGGCGACAAGGTGAAGATTGCGGTGGAATGATTGGCTCCGAGAGTGAGGTGGGATGTCATGCCCGCGCTTCTCGCGGGCATCCACGTCTTGTCGTCTCAAAGACGTGGACGGCCGGGACAAGCCCGGCCATGACAAACGAGAGGGCTAGAGCCGGTGGGCACGGCGCGTCCCGCCTTCGGCGGCCGCGCCTTTGCCCTACATTTTCCGTTCGTGTTCCAAGCTCTCAGCTCTCGCCGCCTTCGTAGTTGATGGTGAATTCGCGCGGCACGTCGGGGCCCCAGAGGTAGAAAGAATCCACCGGCTTATGGTCGCCCGACGGCCAGCGCTCGTCCTTCGCTATGTAATCGATATCGCAGGAATACTCTGCGAAGCTGCCCCACGGGTCGCGCACATAGTGGAAATAGTTCGAGCCAAGGACATGGCGGCCGAGCCCCCAGCCCTTGGTCCAGCCCTTGTCGTGCATGCGCATCGCGCCGAGGCCGATATCGTTGATGCTTGCAACATCCCAGCTGCAATGATGGAAACCGGGCGCGATGGATTTCACCAGGGCAAGGAGATGGTGATCGCTGCCGTGTATGCCGTGCATGAACGCGACGAGATCGGAGGCGCGGTCGGACAGGCGCAAGCCGAGCGTCCGTTCATAGAACGTAATCGATTCAGATACGTCCCGCGTGAAAATCAGCACATGAGAAAGCCGGCGCGGACGCACCGGCGGCGCCTTTTCCCGTGTGGTGGCACCGGCAACGCCGGCCGGAACGGAGATCCACTGGCTTTCCGCTTTGCGATCAGGCGACACCTTCGGCCCGACTTTCACCTCGATCAGAACGCCCTCATGATTGCAGAACCAGAAGCCGTTGCTCGCGAAGCCGGGGGGCGGGTCGATGAGCTTAATGCCCTGTCCTTCGATGCGAGCCTTGAACCGCGGCAGGTCCTCGGCGTAGCAGCCGAATGACAAATGATGCAGCGCCTTGGCCTTGCTGCCTTCGACAACCGAGCCCCAGCGATGATCGTGACCGTAGGTCTTGATCGCAAGCGCATTGCCGTCGCAACGCACGTCGAGGCCGAAGTTGGCGTAAAAATCCTGCGCCACTGACGCATCGGGCACCGTCAACACAAACTGGTCGAGCGAATGCACGCCAAGCGCATCGGCTTCGGTGGTCGGCGCAACGTAGCCGCGGATAGCGGTCATTCCTCACTCCCTTAGTGTCGCTGGGGATGGTTGCAGCGGCATATAGGCCAGGCAAGCGTCCCGGGCAACTGCGCGCGGTGCGGCAGAAAGTTCAAATCAGTTTAGGTCGGAGAAAAAACAGAAGCCCGGTCCATGGCCGGGCTTCTGAAACTTGCGCTGAACTTCCTGCGCTCAGGCAGCCTCGTCCTCGACACCCTGGTCGGAAGCGCCCTCTTCGGTCGGTTTCGGACCACGGCGAGGACCCTTGGCGAGCGCAGCCTCGATCTCCTTGATCGCCTCGGTTTCGGTGACCCGTTGCACCGCTGCGATCTCACGGGAGAGGCGGTCAAGAGCGGCTTCGTAAAGCTGCCGCTCCGAATAGGACTGCTCCGGCTGGGTCTCCGACCGGTAGAGGTCACGCACGACCTCGGCAATCGCGACGATGTCGCCCGAATTGATCTTGGCTTCGTATTCCTGGGCCCGCCGCGACCACATGGTGCGCTTGATGCGGGCGCGGCCCTTCAAGGTGTCGAGGGCGCGCTTGACCAAAGGAGCCTCGGCCAGCTTGCGCATGCCGACGGACACAATCTTCGCGGTCGGAACCCGCAAGGTCATCTTGTCCTTGATGAAATTGATGACGAACAGTTCGAGCTTGGCGCCCGCGACTTCCTGTTCCTCGATCGCCACGATTTGGCCGACCCCGTGGGCCGGATAGACGATAAACTCGTTGGTCTTAAAGCCTTGTCGTTGAGTAGTCTTCTTATTGGTGGTCATTCCGGGCATGACTCCTTCGCCGGCCCTCTTGCGACTGCCGGCTATCTTGTCTGCGGGAGCCCCGACGCGGACGGCACCGCGGGAGGCGTGGGAGGTCCGCCGCATTGCAGCAGACTTTTTGGGTCCCCGGCTCATGCCGGCGGTACCTTTCTTCGATTTATGACGCGTTTTTCCTGCCACTGCTCACGCGTGGAATTTCACGCCCTCTAAACTGGAAAACGGGGGAACTCAGCCACCGAAAAATAAGGCTCCCGAACGGGGGAGCGCACCGATGGCAACGTCGTTAGTTCCTTTCCATTTTTTACACATATAGCACATTTTTGGGCGGAATCAAAGCCTTATGGCGACTTAGAATGGCAATTTCCGCTGCAAATTCGCACGATTCCGTCGAGTCGGTTAACGTCCTCCACCGAAAACCCCCGTGTGCCAAGTCCAGACGGTATCCTGGTGCGATGCCTCAGTCGCCGGTTCCGGACTCCGAGGAAAAGAACTTATCGAATTTGCCGAGTACCCCATCCCAATCCTTGGCATCGGGCGGAGGGTCCTTTTTGACCGTGATATTCGCCCAGGTCTTGGCGTATTGGGCATTGATTTCGAGCCACTTCTCGAGGCCCGGCTCAGTATCGGGCTTAATCGCCTCGGCAGGGCATTCCGGCTCGCATACGCCACAGTCGATGCACTCATCCGGATGGATCACGAGCATGTTTTCGCCCTCGTAGAAGCAGTCCACGGGACACACCTCCACGCAATCCATGTATTTGCATTTAATACAGTTATCGACGACGACGTAGGTCATCCCTCGCTCCGCCGGGCTTTGCAAAAGCTCCGTAACTCAAGCGTAGATAAGCCGCCACCGCGAGGCCTACCAGTTGCAGGCCTACACTATTGCTGCTGGCAGACTGAAGGCCCGGTTGGCGGAATTTCAGGTCAAATCGCGGTAAAGCGCGCGAGCGGCTGGCGGGCCGCCCCGCCTTTCGCAGAAACCTTCCACCCGCACAACCCTGACGGTCCGATCGAGCGCGAGAGTGACCACGTCGCCAATGCGGACCGGATGGCTGGCCGCCGTTGTGCGCTTGCCGTTCAACCTGACATAACCGGCTGCCGTCAGCGCAGCGGCGGCGGTTCTTGTCCGCACCATGCGCGCATGCCAAAGCCATTTGTCGATACGTTGGCGCTCCGGCTCCTTGCTTGCGGTGCTCAAGACGGGTCTTTGGTGCTCTGCTCCAGCTGCTGCTTGAGTGCAGCAAGCTTTGCAAACGGCGAATTGGGATCCGGCTGCTTGTTTGAAGACGTGCTGCCGAATGGCTTGGCGTAGTACTGCTCGCGTTCGGCCCGATCTACGCGCTCGCCCCGGTCGCGCCGTGGCCGTTCGCGGCGCGGACTCCGCTCCTGCCGATCGGCGCGCTCATCCTGGCGCTCCATGCGCTGCTGGCGCTCGTGACGCTCGTGACGTTTTTCGCGATCCGGACCATCCCTGCGCTCGCCGCGCGGGCGACGGGGACCGCGTGACGACTGTCTGTTTTCGGGCGCCGGTGCTCCTTCCTGCGAGGCGGTCGCCGCACCGCCGGGCTCCGGTCCCGCGATCTGTGCTTGCTGCGGCCGTTGCTGGCGGCGCGGCCGATGCGGCCGTCGCTCGAACCTGCCGGCGGGCCGCCACACCTCGATGAAAGCCGGTTCCTCTATAGGCTTTTTCTCGGCGGGCATGCTATCCGCGGCGGGCGCAATGCCTGCAGCTTCCGTTGGCGCTGCCGGCTCTTCTGTCGCGAGAGGCACCGATTCCTGCACCAACGGTGGTGCAGCTTCCGCAGCGGCCAATTCAGGCTGAGGCCATGGCGTGTGCGAGGCGTCGTTGACCGGAATGATTTCAGCTGCGGGCTCTGTGCCTACGGTTCCTGCCGCCGCCGCATTCGGTGACGCGTCCGCAGCTTCGTTTGTCGGTTGCGCGGCCGTATTCGTCGAAGCATCGCACGTAGCCGCAGGAGGGGCTGACGCGGCCGCCTCGACCGGCTTGGGCTTGCGATCCATGCGATAGCCGAGCGAGCGCAGAATTGAAGCGAAATCCTCGCCGGAAGCGCCCGTGAGAGAAGTCATGGCGCCGGTAACCACAAAGCTGCGTGCGTCGAAAAATCCGTCCGGCTTCGGACCGGGCGCACCTTCACGCCAGGACAACGCGGGCCGGATGAGATCGGCAAGCCTTTCCAGAATATCGACGCGAACCGCGCGGTCGCCGCAGACGCGGTAACCGGCAGTTCGATAAAGCGTTTTGGGCGTATCCTTGTCCACGGGGATCGATGTGCGCCCGCTCGACGCAAGATGCAGCAGATCGCCTAGACCCTTGGCTTCCGGACTTTCGTGCTTGACCGCCCACAACTGCGTTGCAAGCGCACGCGGCGCCGGCTTGAGCAGCGCCGGCAGGTAGATGTGGTACGCGCCGAAGCGCACACCGTACTTGCGCAAGATCGCGCGTGCCGGCTGATCGAGGGCTTTGACTTCCTCGGCCACTTTTTGTCGTTCGAGCACGCCAAGCGATTCAACGAGCTGAAATGCAACACCACGCGCCATGCCGGTCACGTCGTCGGCCGCGGTCAGCGAGAATAGCGGCGCGAGCAATTTCTCGATATGAGTCTTCAGCCAAAGGTCGAGCCTAGTCTGGACCAGCTCGCGCGCCGGTCCGGTCAGATGCTCGTCGGCGATTACGCGCACTCGCGGGCGCAAGGTGTCATCGCCTGGCATCAGTTTGGCCACGAGATCTCCGGTCCAGCGCAATGCGCCGTCGCTCGCCAAAACGATCTGATCGTTGGAAGCCTGCGAAATCCTGGTGGCGCGCGCTTCGATTTCGCTAGCCAGAACCTTTTGAGCTGCGGCGTTGAGCGCCTTCGCTTCCGAACCTGCGGCCGCAGCATCGGGAGCGAACATGAATCCGTCGAGCCGACCGATCACGTGACCCTCGACCGTGACTTCGCCAGACTTTCCGATTTCGGTTTCCAACATCGCCTTTTCTCGAAGCCGTCGCATCAACACGCTTGTGCGACGGTCCACGAAACGCTCGGCCAAACGTTCGTGCAGCGCATCGGATAGTTTATCCTCGACCGCGCGCGTGACACCCTGCCAGTGCTCCGGATTGGCGAGCCAATCTGGTTGATTGGCAACGAATGTCCAGGTCCTGACATGTGCGATCCGGTTGGAGAGAGTGTCGATGTCGCCATCGGTTCGATCGGCATGGGCAACCTGACGAGCGAACCAATCCGTGGGGATGTTACGCTCTCGCATCAAAAATCCATAGAGGCCCACCACCAGTTCTGCGTGCGTCGCGGGAGCAATTTTTCGATAGTCCGGAACTTGGCAGGCATCCCATAGGCGTGCGATCGAAGCGCGGTCGCGCGCGAGCGAGCGTACATCCTCGTCCCGCGCGGCGTGCTCGAGAACCAATAAGTCTTCGCCGATGGGTGCGCGCGTCAGGCCCTGCTCTCCCGGCACGGCAGCCAAGGACGCCTGCAAAGCGCCGATCGAAGCAAAATCAAGATCGGTATTGCGCCATTGCAGCAGGCGAAGCGGTTCGAAGCTGTGACTTTCCAGCGCCTGTACAAGTTCAGGTTCGAACGGATCGCAGCGTCCGGTCGTGCCGAAGGTGCCGTCCCGGGTAGCCCGGCCCGCTCGTCCCGCGATTTGAGCGAGTTCGGCCGGATTGAGCTTTCGAAACTGATAGCCGTCGAACTTTCTGTCGGATGCAAATGCAACATGATCGACGTCGAGATTGAGTCCCATGCCGATCGCGTCTGTTGCCACGAGATAATCGACGTCGCCGGACTGGTATAGCGCAACCTGGGCATTCCGGGTTCGGGGCGACAGAGCACCCAGTACTACTGCCGCACCACCACGCTGGCGACGGATCAATTCAGCGATTGCGTAAACTTCGTCCGCCGAAAATGCGACGATCGCGGATCGCAGCGGCAACCGCGTCAGCTTTTTCTCCCCGGCATAACTCAGCGTTGACAGCCGCGGCCGGCTGACAATGTGGGCGCCGGGCAGCAATTTCTCCACCATCGGTCGGACCGTCGCGGCGCCCAACACCAGCGTCTCCTCCCGGGCGCGGGCATTGAGCATGCGGTCGGTGAAAACGTGGCCGCGCTCGAAATCTGCCCCCAGCTGCACCTCGTCGATGGCCATAAAGGCGACGTCGAGATCGCGCGGCATCGCTTCGACGGTACAGACCCAGAAGCGCGGGTTCGGCGGCTTGATCTTTTCCTCGCCCGTGACCAATGCGACTGCGTCCGTCCCCACACGGTCGGCGATCTTGTTGTAGACCTCACGCGCGAGCAGGCGCAGCGGCAGTCCGATCACGCCCGACGAATGCGCCAGCATGCGCTCGATAGCGAGATGGGTCTTGCCGGTGTTGGTAGGGCCCAGCACGGCCGTAACGCCGGCGCCGCGCGTTCGCGATGCTCGATTGGGCTGCGGGGAAAAACTGATGGGCATACGCCGTCCGGACTAAAGGAAAAGCGCTCAGGCACTCTTCCGAGAGGCTTTCTGTATCACAATGCGACGCTCAGCATGCTCGTGGTCAAGCTTTAGAACGAGTCTGGAACGAATCGCGCCCGAATCGCTGACTCCGGAGCTGTATGGCTTCGTTCACGGCGATATCTGGCGAGCGTCGTGTACCCAGCTACAAGATGGAGTAGCGGGCCCACCGATCAAGTGGCTGTAAGCGGTTCCGAAGGTTAACACAGCGCTGCCACCCGGGCTCGCGAAGAGTCAAGGGGCTTATTGCGTCTTCGAACCATTGGCCGAAGCGATTGGAGTTGAAACAAATTCCGACGCCTGGAGAATTGCCTGGCCGATCGGGGTCGGCCCTTGCGCCCGATAAGGAACCAGTACGCGCGTTCCAGCAATCGGCGCGAGCCAGACTTCCATATCGCGCTGCTTGGCGAGGTATCTGATCGACGCGCGCGAAGGGATAAACCCGGCGACCGGTATGAAATAGGCCGAGCACACTACCACGGGGCCGGAATAGCCCTTGGTCGCCTTTACCCTGTCCATTCGTTTGAAGGAAAACTGCATGTCGTAACGGAGCCTGCCGTCGAAGATTTCCTGCGTGCGCTGGCAGGCCTCCGGAACGAGAGGGTCGCCATTTCCGGGCACGCGCACCAATGCGGCCGTCATCGGATCAAGAACGCCGCGCTGGGAGGCCTCCGTAATCGGCACGCGATTAGGGTCGTTATCGGCGGGCGGATCGACCTTGTAGTCCTTCACGTTGCCGTTGGTGATGGTGATGCGGATTGAATCGAACTTCTGATTGTTGCGTAAGCTCATGCTCGCCGCGTAGATCGAGGACAACCGTCCACCGCTCAGCGTGCCACGCGCGGTGGCGGTGCCTTGGCCACCTGTAAACGCGCGCAGCAAACCCGACGTCGTGCCGCTGACCATGGCAGTGTACTGGGTGTCGGCCACATCGATGGCCCAGCTGCCGGTGCCGATCGGAATCCCCGCAACTGTCGCTGAATAGCGCGCTTCGAGGCGCGCCTGGGCAGACGCCGGAGCCGGCGACGATGAGATCGCCAGGACAAGCATGATTGACGTCAGGAGCAGGTTGCTCTCTTGGTGACGCAAAACTTGTTCCTTCCGCGCTCGGCGCCAGTGACTTACAGGGCCGAGACTATCACCCAACTCGGCAACTGATGGGCTTGGGTGCTCGGAGGTTGGCCGCGAGGTTGACGCCGAACGGCACTTCGTCGGCGCGGATTTAGTCGAATCTGTGTTCGCAGCCGGGGGAAGCAGCACGAAGCATAGAAAATCCGCTAAATTCGGTTCAATCGCTCGGCTTGACGCCCTTGACCTCGCTCTCTATACGTCCGCTCCATCTTTAAATCCCGGCATTTGACCGATTTCCGGCACCTGCGTGTGCCCGTGTTTTTGAGGACAGAGCTATGTCACGGCGTTGCGAGCTGACCGGCAAAAAACCCCTGGTCGGCCACAAAGTGAGCCATTCCAACATAAAGACCAAGCGACGGTTTCTGCCGAACCTGCGCAACGTCACGTTAGTCTCCGATACGTTGGGGCGCAGGATCCGGCTGCGCGTATCGGCCAACGCATTGAAGACCGTCGACCATCGCGGCGGGCTCGACGCATTTTTGCTGAAAGCAAACGACGACGAACTGGCGCCTCGCGTGCTTGAGCTCAAGCGCCAAATCGTGAAAAAGCGCGACGCCAACGGGGGCTGACGCTCTACCAAGGGAATCTCATCGGTCATGCCCGGCCCTGTGCCGGGCACCGCGCGTCTTTACGGCACGCACTTAAGACGCGGATGGCGCCCGGCCTTCGGCGAAAGGCTAGCGGCGCAGACTCATTGAAGGATGCTTCGGCCCGCAGGCGGAACAGCCCCGGCCACAACGGCCCTACTCTCCTACGATCGAAAATTGAAGCAGCAGATTGCGCTGAATGAAGGAAAAATTGTCATCCGATACCAGCGTGAGAATTGTCTCGCCGCCGGGGGTACGGTGCACAGCAATTGCTTCCATGTTGTCGATCTGGTGCCCGAGATCGGCCTCGATCATCGAATGGCCATCGATCACCGCGCCTTCCTTGAAGCTGGCCAGCGGCATGCGCCGGATGCGCATCGCAACGCCGCGGACAGGCGAATAGCGGCGCTCCAACACCAAAAGATCGGGTGGCAGGAGCGCGCAGTCGCTCACCTCGAAATCCTGAGTACGCTTGACGCTGAAGCGGGTGACTTTATCGCTGCCAAGCACAAATCCTCGCAAATTGCCGGCGCGGTCGAGACTGCGCTCGGTTATCGCAATCAAATCCCCGGCCAGTAAACCTTGCCGTGGCGCCGCGAGACACTCGAGACCCTTGTTGTAGGTGAAGGTTTTGAAATCGGGCGGCACATTGATCGGCTGCCCGCGCGCCAGCAAGCCGTCGCGACGATCAAAGCGCACGATCTGCTCGACGCGCTCAATGCCGACGTAAAACATCTCATCACGCTCGGCGAGCGATTCGGCGTCATACCAGCCGCGCGCGGCCAGTGGCTTGCCATCCGGTCCGAGGATCGGCGCCATTTCCGCATCGGCTATGCCCGACGGTCTTCCGTCGCGATAGACAATCCGTCCGCGCAGCCACGAGCCGCGATCGGTAATCGCGATGAAGCGACTGCCATCCGCCTCGACGTAGATGCCCGACAGGCCGCCGAAGGCGGGATTGTTCGACGCGAGCACAAGGCCTCCGCGGAACTCCAGATCGCCAAAGCGGGTCAGCGAGGCATCTCGATTATCGAAGGAAGTTATCGGCGTTGCATCGATTTCGATGCGCGAGATCCCTGCCGCATAGCGAGGCGGATCGGCGAATGCGAAAGTGCCGAGGATAATGACCAGCGCGACAAAAAGCAGGCTCGCAACGAGCGCGCGAAAAGGCGGAGTGCTCAAGCCACGCGTCTCCGGACGCGCGGCCTCGACCACTCAACGCTGCCATGCTCCTCGAACAGTTCGGCAAGCTTTTCTGTCATCGCGCCGCCAAGTTCTTCGGCATCGACAATGGTGACAGCGCGACGATAGTAACGCGTCACGTCATGGCCTATGCCGATGGCAATCAGTTCGACCGGAGATCGGGTCTCGATCTCCTCGATTACCCAGCGTAGGTGGCGCTCAAGGTAGTTTCCCGGATTGACGGAAAGCGTGGAATCGTCGACCGGCGCGCCATCAGAAATCATCATCAGAATCCTGCGCTGCTCGGAGCGCCCAAGCAGTCGCTTGTGTGCCCAATCGAGCGCTTCGCCGTCGATGTTCTCCTTCAGCAGGCCCTCCCGCATCATCAAGCCAAGATTTTTCCGTGCGCGCCGCCACGGTGCATCCGCCGATTTGTAGATGATATGGCGCAGGTCGTTCAGCCGGCCAGGATTTGCCGGCTTGCCGGCCGTAAGCCAGTGCTCGCGCGACTGACCGCCTTTCCATGCCCGCGTGGTGAAGCCGAGAATCTCAACTTTGACCCCGCATCGCTCAAGCGTGCGCGCCAGAATATCGGCGCAGGTTGCGGCGACCGTGATCGGCCTGCCCCGCATCGAGCCGGAGTTGTCGAGCAAAAGCGTCACCACAGTGTCGCGAAACTCCGTGTCTTTCTCGGCCTTGAACGAAAGCGGATGCAAAGGATCGATAATGACGCGCGACAGGCGCGCTGGATCGAGCTGACCTTCTTCGAGATCGAATTCCCAAGACCGGTTCTGCTGCGCCATCAGGCGGCGCTGCAGACGATTGGCAAGGCGCGCCACAACGCCCTGCAGGTGAGAGAGCTGCTTGTCGAGATAGCCCCGAAGGCGATCCAGCTCTTCTGGCTCGCAGAGGTCTTCGGCGGCGACAATTTCATCGAACTTCGCGGAGAAGGCGCGGTAGTCGGGCCCGCGCGGTTCGTTGGCACCAAAATGGCGTGGGCGCTGCGGCTCTCCAGGTGTCTCCGCGTCACCAAGGTCGGTGTCGTCGGCGGTATCAGCGCTCGGAGCCTCGACCGCCTCGGCCGCGGCGTCGGGCATATCCTCGGCGGACAGCTGCGTGTCCTCCATGCTCATCCGCTGCATCTCATCGGAATCCGCGGCTTCGCCGTCCTGGCCGGATTCCTGCTTGCGGCGATCCTCCTCACCTTCGTCTTCTTTCTCGGAGTCGCGACTGCGGTCCTCGCCCATTTCAAGAGCGTCCAGCAGATCGTGGACGACGTCGCTGTACTGGCGCTGATCTTCAACCAGGCTTTCGAGCCGATCGAGGTCGCGGCCGGCACGCTCTTCGATGAGCGGACGCCAGAGATCGACAAGTTTCCTCGCCGCAGGCGGCGGCCCCATTCCCGTTAGGCGCTCGCGCACCATGAGCGCCAGCGCATCCTCGATCGGCGCATCTGCGCGCTCGGTGATTTGATCGAACTTGCCGCGATGAAACCGGTCGTCGAGCATCGCGGCGAGATTCTGCGCGACGCCGTTCATGCGCCTGGCGCCGATCGCTTCCACGCGCGCCTGCTCCACGGCTTCGAACACAGCCCGGGCCTGTTGGCCGGAAGGTTGCAGCCGACGATGCAACGCCTGGTCATGACAGGCAAGACGCAAGGCAATTGAGTCGGCATGGCCCCGAACTACCGCAGCCTCGGTTTTACCGAGCTTCCGTGGCGGCTCCGGCAAACGGACTTTCCCGCCCATCAACCCCGGACGCTCGGCGGCGAACGCGACCTCCAATTCCGGCTTGCGCGCCAAGGCACGCAAACAACCAGTGACCGCGCGCTTGAAAGGTTCGGTCGGTGATTCTTTGGGCGTCGGCTTGATTTTGATGTTGGAGGCCATGGTCGCAGATGTTGATGTTCGTCATTCCGAAGCCGACGCTGCGCGCCGTCTGGGATGGCCAGTCACTACGTCAATGCCACATTCACCGATGACTCCGGCAGCTCAACGCCGAAGCAGCGCTGATAGAACTCGGCTACGATCGGTCGCTCAAGCTCGTCACATTTATTGAGAAAAGTCAGCCGGAACGCAAAACCGATGTCGTTGAAGATCTCGGAATTCTCCGCCCAGATAATGACGGTGCGCGGACTCATGACGGTTGAGATGTCGCCGTTCATGAATGCATTGCGCGTAAGATCCGCGACGCGCACCATCTTGTTGACTGTATCGCGGCCCTGCTCGTTGCGATAATGCCTGGCCTTGGCCAGAACAATTTCCACTTCATTATCGTGCGGCAGATAATTCAGCGTGGTGACGATCGACCAACGGTCCATCTGGCCCTGGTTGATCTGCTGCGTGCCGTGATAGAGCCCTGACGTATCGCCGAGACCCACCGTGTTGGCCGTGGCGAACAGACGGAACGCGGGATGCGGCTTGATGACCTTGCTCTGGTCGAGCAGCGTGAGCCGGCCAGAGGCTTCCAGCACGCGCTGAATGACGAACATCACGTCCGGCCTGCCGGCATCGTATTCATCGAAGCAGAGCGCGACGTTATTTTGCAAAGCCCATGGCAAAATGCCTTCGCGGAACTCGGTGACCTGCTGGCCCTCCTTGATCACGATCGCGTCCTTGCCGATGAGATCGATGCGGCTGATATGGCTGTCGAGGTTGACGCGCACGCATGGCCAATTCAGCCGCGCCGCCACCTGCTCGATATGGGTGGATTTGCCGGTACCATGATATCCGGTCACGATCACACGGCGGTTCTTGGCAAAGCCGGCGAGAATAGCGAGCGTAGTCGGGCGATCGAACCGATAGTCGGCATCAATATCCGGGACGTGCTCATCGGCCTGCGAATAGGCCGGCACTTCCAAATCGCTGTCGATTCCGAAAACCTGCCGGACCGATACTTTCATATCGGGCAGGCCGGCGACTTCCTGCATTGCGGCGATCATTGTTCCTCCGTGGCTCCGGAACTCCGAAGCCCGCGATGCGGTCCGATTCGTACGGTCCGGCTGATGGCGGCAACTTACCAGAGGCCAGGGCGCCGAAAAACCCGCCGCAACCGAATGCCACCATCAATTATTTCAATAAGATAGGTGCGGCGAGCCTTGTACAAAAGGCGGGGCTGGGTTGACTTGGCGGCGCCTCCGGGGCGTCAGGCAAATCCCACTGATTTCAAATAATTGTACGACTGGATGATCTCGACCAGCCGATCCTCGGTCGACCGGTCGCCGCCATTGGTATCGGGATGGTGGCGTTTTACCAATTCCTTGAAGCGCATCTTCACCTGCTGTGAGGTGGCGCCGACCTCGAGCCCCAGCGTATCGAGAGCCTTGCGCTCCGCATTGCGGATCGGTCGCGCTTCCGCGCGTGCCTTCTGTTCAGCCCTGACGCCCTCGCCGAACAGACCAAATGGATCGGCATGAGTGCCGAAAGCACGCATATCCGGCCGCATCGTGCCTTTGCCGGTTCCCATCTTCCAGGTGGGGCGGTGGCCGGTAAGCGCGTCCTTCTGGTAGGCCATCACCGCCGCATCGCTCATCCCGGCGAAAAAATTGTACGACTGATTGTATTCGCGCACATGGTTCAGGCAGAAACGCCAGTACTCCTTTTCGCGGCCCCGGCCTTTTGGCGCACGGTGCGTCGCTTTTTCCTTGCAGCCATGCCATTCGCAGCCCGGGCCACCGGTTTTTGGACGGCGGTCCCTCTCCGGCTTGACGCGGATGCGGTCAAAAAGAGGTGAGTCGAATTTCATGACCGACCATTATGCGCTTTTGCGGGTGACGCCTTCAAGGCTTGATCGTGACAGGACAATGCCCACCATTGACCTGCACCCTGCCCTCTCCTAAGCGGGTCACATGCGAACCGCCGATCTGATCACGAAGAAGTTGACCGAAGCTTTCGCGCCGCAAAGCCTTAAGGTGCTGGACGAATCCCGCCAGCATGAAGGCCATGCCGGACACCGGCCGGGCGGGCAAACTCATTACCGCGTCTATATTGTATCGAAAGCTTTCAAAGGAAAGACCCGGCTCGAGCGCCACCGCATGATCAATCAGTTGCTTGCAAGCGAACTCGCCGGCGGAGTCCACGCACTCGCCATCCACGCCGCCGCGCCGGGAGAAGGTGAGGTTTGAATCGCGTCCGTCACCCGGACATCGCGGGCTGCGTTCTTGGCAACGGCTGAATGCGCAATGCGGTGATGCGATTGCGTGCACGCCGCAAGACCCTGAAACGGAACCCATGAAAAGTGAAGCTCTGCCCTACCTCGGGAATTGAGCGCGCTTCATGGATGACCAACCCGGCGACAGTGGTCGCCTCGTCGTCGGGCAAATTCCAGTCCATGACCCGATTGAGATCCCGGATAGGAACGGCGCCATCGACATTGACCGAGCCATCGGGCTGGCGCCGCACGCCAGGCATGGCGACATCGTGTTCGTCGGTGATGTCTCCGACAATCTCCTCAAGTATGTCTTCCAGTGTCACCAGACCCTCGACTTCGCCATATTCGTCTACCACGAGCGCAAAGGGCGTCTTGCGGCGGCGGAACGCCTTGAGTTGTTCTGAAACCGGGCGCGTCTCCGGTACGAACCACGGCGGCGTCATCAGCGAAGCGACGTCGATCTTGGAAGCATCGCCTTCAACCGCATGCAACGCGCGCAACAAATCCTTCACATGCAAAATGCCGACAATGTTTTCCGGGTTTCCGCGCCATAACGGAAGGCGCGTGACCGGTGAAGCGATCACTGCGTTGACAATATCCTCAGGTGGATCATCGGCGTTCAGCGTGATCATGTTGGTGCGATGAACCATCACGTCGGAGACCTCGAGCTCGCCAAAACGGAACACGTTCTGGATGTATTCGGCTTGAACTTCCTCGAGCTTGCCGTGCTCGGCGGAAGTCTCCACCAGCCCCTCGATCTCGACATCGGTCAGGATCTCCTGCTGCGAACCTTCCTTGACACCAAGCAGGCGCAGTATCGAGCGCGAAGCCGTGTTGAGAAGCCAGTTCAACGGGTAGAAAAGAAGAAACGAAGCGTGAAGCGGATACGCAATCCATTGTGAAACGGGCACCGGTTCTCTGATCGCCAGCGTCTTCGGCACCTGTTCGCCGACGACAATGTGCAGCGAAGAAAACACAAGGAAGCCGACCAGGAACGACGTGAAATGCAACGCCGAATCGCCCATGCCGAGCGGCCTCAAGACGGGTGTCAGCAGTGCGGAGACCGTGGGCTCTCCAACCCAGCCGAGGCCGAGAGACGCCATGGTGATGCCAAGCTGGCAGCACGCGAGATAGGCTTCGATATTGTTAATCATTCTTTGCAACAGGCGCGCGCCGAAGCGATTCTGCTCGGCCATCGCGTTAATGCGGTAACCCCTGCTTTTCACCAAAGCGAACTCCGCCGCCACATAAAACGCATTGGCAGCAAGCAGGAATATTGCGATCAGAATATTGACGATCGTGCCGACCATCGGCGCACTCATCGCGACAATTGCGCGTCGATAAACGTCCGTACCTCGGCCGGGCCGACATTGTTTTCGATAAAAGCCTGACCGATACCGCGCACCAGAATAAAGGTGAGCGTGCCGCGCTTCACTTTCTTGTCCTGAGCAATCAGGTCCATCAAGGCATCGGCGCCCGGCGCGCCGCCGGGCACATCCGTTACATGGGCGGGCAAGCCGACCGCTGCAAGATGCGCGCGCACGCGTGCAACGTCCTCCTCGGAAATCAATCCTCTTTGTGCCGAGAATGCGAACGCTAGGATCATGCCGAGTGCCACCGCCTCTCCGTGCAGCAACCGGTCGGAGAACCCGCAGCCCGCTTCCAGTGCATGGCCGAAGGTGTGGCCCAGATTGAGCAGGGCACGCTCGCCGGTTTCGCGCTCATCGCGCGTAACGATTCCCGCCTTGCCGCGACAACAAACCGCAATTGCGTGCTCGCGCGCAGGTCCTCCCGAAAATACGTCCTGCCAGTTTCTCTCCAGCCAAGAGAAAAAAGCCGCGTCGCCGAGCAATCCATACTTGGCGACCTCGGCGTAGCCGGCGCGAAATTCGCGCTTAGGGAGGGTGTCGAGCAGTGCAGTATCGGCAATGACCAGCACGGGCTGGTGAAAGGCGCCGATCAGATTCTTGCCCTGGCGGGAATTGATGCCTGTCTTGCCGCCGACCGAAGAATCGACTTGCGCAAGAAGAGTGGTCGGCACCTGCACGAAATTCAACCCGCGCCGCACGCAAGACGCAGCAAATCCGGCGAGGTCGCCGATGACGCCGCCGCCCAGGGCGACGACGAGATCGTTTCTTTCCACGCGGGCAGCAATGATCGCTTCGCAGACATTTTCGAATGTCGGAAAGTTCTTTGAGTTCTCGCCCGCCGGCACAATGATGCGCGCAGTGTCGATGCCGACAGACTTAAGCGCGGCTTCGGCGGCGTTCAGATGAATCTTCGCGACCGTTTCGTCGGTCACGATCGCCACTCTCGCGCCCGGGCGCAGCGCCTTGATGCGTTCCCCAAGGCTCGTCAACAGACCACGACCGATCGCGATGTCGTACGCGCGCGTCCCCAAAGCGACGCTTACCACGTTCGGCTCGGCCGGCCGCAACGGAGCGGTCATGACGGCTTCTCCGCACCAAGACCGAGATGTCTTGGCAGCTGGGCCATGATCTCGTCGACTATATTATCGTGCGGTTCATCACGCGATTGCACGACGATATCGGCCTGTGCATAGAGCGGCTCCCGCACAGGCAGCAGATCCCTGATCTTTTCCGCAAGCGGACGGTCGGTGCGGCGCTTTGTGCGCTTCAGCAACACTTCGATGTCGGCTTTCAACCAGATCGAAACGCCCTTTTCTCCGATCAGCGCCCGAGTGTGCCCGTCGATGAGCGAACCACCGCCTGTGGCCAGGACCTGCGGACCATTGTCGAGCAAGCGTGCAATGACGCGCGCCTCGCCGGCACGGAAATATGGTTCACCGTGCTTGTCGAAAATTTCGGAGATCGTCATGCCTGCGGCGCTTTCGATTTC
>DASXST010000121.1:0-21118 GCA_036505835.1 Pseudolabrys sp.
GTGATGATGGAGCCGAACTGGCGGCGGCGGAAAAAGCGCTGCTTGGCTAGACGCAAGTGGAAAGGGTCCCGGATTTTTCCTATGGCCGTTGGAACAGGAATGAAACATAAATGAAATTTCACCAACGATTACAAATAGAGATAGAGGAATCATAATCCGGAGGTCGGGGGTTCGAGTCCCTCCCCCGCTACTAAACTAACAGACTGAAAATGATAGCGAAATTGAAAGGGCCGGTGCTGGGCATCGGCCCTTTTCATGTCGCGTATGTTGCAAGTTTTTTCCCTTTAGTTTCAATGAGTCTCAAAGGTGAACTTCCGGGCTGTCATACGCAAACGTGGCAGCCCTTTTTCCTTGGTTGCCCGAGTTCTGGTTCAAATACTGCTATATCAATTCGGATTGCTTGCCACAGTCCTCGCATTCAAAAGTGCGCAGTTCGGCATCTAGCTCCGCGATGAAGACGGTTGTCGCGGATGGCCTCCGTGTCCCACGCCTAGGGGCAAAAGAAAACCCCGGCGCTAAGACCGGGGCTTTTGGTCTTGAGTCGTCCGTGTCAGCCCTGGTGAAGGCCCGGCAGCCCCGGCCATAAAACTGACGGGCTTCCCTGGAGGGGAAATCCATTACGCACCAAGGCGTCAAACTCCTCTTTCAGTAAGTTCCATTCTTTGGTTTTCACGGAACCCTTGGTCAGCAGCACCATAAGTCCACCCAAGGTCACCACTATGAAAAAAATTGGCATTAGCCAGAATTTCTTGCGGACGCGCATGAAGAGCCACAATTCGCTCAGGAAGTTCATCGCGCAACTCCTTTACCCCGAGATATAAGCTGAATGACAAAGTTCGAAATTGTTTCCGAGAAGGAACAACAAAAGGGTGTGATGAGCGGGTTCCTTGCCCTATACCTCACGCATGTTGTGGCGTAGCTCTCGCGGCAGGCCATTAAACGCGCCTGCCGTTTTCATTCATCCGTGTCAGCCAATCGTCGCCAAGCAGCCTCCAACTGGGTCGGGCTGGGCGCATGAGCTGAAGCATGACGGCTATCGGCTGCAGATCCATGTCCGCGGTGGGCGGGTGCGCCTATTCACGACGAATGGCGCCGACCAGCTAGAATGGCATTCTCACCCAATAATCCAAGATAACGATGGCCAGTGCGCAGATTAGGAGCAAGAGAAATTCGACGATTCCGAAGGATTCGATAATCGAATGCGCCTGATTAAAAAAAGTTCGCACGGTTAAGCATTCACAAATTATCGTTTAGAATTTGCTAACCCTAATAAGCCGAGCGTGTGTTTTTTAAAGTGAAAAGACTCCGTATGGTTAATGGAGACACGCCCGAGGCAGCCTTCTTCATTTGGGTTCGATGGCCCTAATCCAGTGTGGCCGCCACGACAAAGAGGGTCGCCGCCAACAAAAGCACGGCTACCCAGCCCAACACTGTAACCCGCCTCAACTCCCTAACCTGCCTTTCAAACTCTAGGGAATTGATCGCAACCTCATGGCGGTCGACCAGATCATTGCTGTTCATGTGGTCCACCCGGGAAAAAGGGCCGCCGCGTTGGTTTTGCCTTACCTAAAGGCCCAGCACACCCTAGCCACTCAACGTTTAACGTTATGTTTTCGAGGGTGGTTAAGCCGCGGCCAGCGATAGGCCTACTGTTTGCTGCCGCGTGCCATTTTGGGGCTTGAAGGAATCGTCTCAAAGAAACTGAATGATCGCTCAGGTCCGTCGAAAAACTGGATCAAGGTCAAAAATCCAAAGGCACCCGCTGCAACACGGACACTGGATTACTAATCTGATAACCAACGAAAACGAACTTCGAGGAATTTTTTGAGAAAATAGCCAAAACAAATTATGAAGAAGCAAAAATGAGCGCCAGATGTACTTACGTTTATTGTGGAATGCTGTTGTTTCGCTAAACACGATTGTGGAATTTGTTGTGTTACATCGTTGCAATTATGAAGCTGATCTAGAACGCAATGAGCTTTTAAAGAAAGCAGACAAATACGAAAAAAGATTCCAGAACTTGACTATTTGAACATGCAATTGCATTTAAACATGTACGCCGAAATCAAAAGAAAACTCAATATAATCCTTTCGATAGGATAGCGGCTACGCCTTCATCAACTGGTATCGACCCAAGCGATCCATCAACGTGGTCAATCGAAATCGATGGTCTGGAACGTGACGTAGTCACTGTCCTCGATAAAGCATTTCCCGAGGCAGAAAATCTTATCAATTCTCTAGGCCGCGCTATAGATGGAGCGTTCTAGCGCCTATCATGGGAGGGGAATATGAGCGCCGAGATGATTATCGGCTTCGTTCTCGCAGCAATAATCTTGTTACGGCTCGACCGTTTGGGAAAACAGATTCGGGCGACCCGCAACGAATTGATGAAAGTGGTTTCGCCAGAGGCATATCAGCACGAAATAGAGGTTGCGAAGTTAATGGAAGAGAAGGGCCGATTGCGCTTGGTCGACTGGCTCATCTTTGCTTTGGCCGTCGCGGCTGCTTTGACTGTGGCTTGGCGTTTCCTGAATCCCTTCGGGGTGTCCATTTAACGCACCAGCAGCCTTCCTATTGCCTCGTCCGACATCTGATCTGTCACAACAACCAACAAGAGTTTATTTAGGCTAACTGTTTTTCGATCGCCGAATGGTCGCTGTTCATTGTAGAAATGGTGGCCCCGACCTCTTGGGACAGGGGGAGCGGGGGTGAGATCGGGGCCGTGCTCTCTTGGGGATCGAGAGCGGCGCCGATTTTTACACACGTTTCTCAACCAATGAATACTCGGTCCGCGTCGACCTATACCAAATTATACGCATGTATAAGTGACGTTGTACCGCACCGGCAGCGGTAGCCTAATGCAATGATGTGGAACAAGACACAGGCATTAGCGCGAGCCAACAAATCATTGGCAGCGAATCACAAGACTGGAGAACGCCTCATCTAAACAGTCCGCGAAGGGAGACTGTTGATGATGGCTGCTCTTATCGTAATCAGCGTGTTTGCGTTAGCGGGCGCGTGTTTCCCGACTACGCCGCCTAGCATCTCTAACTTGCGGCAACGCACCCGCGATTAGGCTCACGCTATGGCCGCTTTTTACTGACCATATCATTTTCATGACCCGAGCCAGAGGTCAGCTATCACGCACACTGCTGGATCGCGAGTATCCGCATCAGGTTCTCGTGCTTACAGACAACGTGCTCGGCAAGACGCTCGATAGGATCATCGAATTCCATGACCCCGCCGACGTGCCAATCAAAAGCCGCTCAGTGCAACGATAAGTGGTATCGTCTGTATTGCTTCGAAGAGCGGATACACGCACTGTCATTTCAGTTGATGTTCGGCGGTGAATTACTCGACCGCCACGCGCCAACGTAAATTCTTCAATGATATTCGTTGGACGATTTCTTTCGACGGCTTCTCCGCGTAAGACGGTGACAGCGATGACGCAGGCCCGCTTGCGGTCTGCCGTGGACACTCCCTGTTTGATGTTTGTGTTGGTTACCCCCACACGTCATCGCCAAAGACGCCACATAGCAGTATTTTATTCAATGAAAACAATGTGAATCAGCGGAATCGTAATCCGGAGGTCGGAGGTTCGAGTCCCTCCCCCGCTACCAATTTCGACTTCCGGCGATCACAAGCCCGTCAGGCCACAATTCCTCCAGGTTGCCCGGGTCAACATGCGGTGGAACAATCGCATGCCTAAATCGTATCTGTACCTATATCGACTGCCGAAGCCCTTTGTATAGTTAGGGAGACTCTCCATGGCGCGGACAGCAACGTCGCCGGCCACACGCGGTGAGCCGGCGCAAAAGCCGGTCCGTTCCCTGGATGATACTCAAAAAATCTGGATTCACGCATTCCGGCGGGTGCGGGCCGAAACCGAGGCTCGCGCCGCACATTTATCGGCCGAAGACCAGATCGTTCAGTCAATGCCGGATGCCAGCCCGACGAAATGGCATCGCGCTCACGTCACCTGGTTTTTCGAACAGTTTTTGCTGTTGCCTAATGACCCGAATTACGGGATTTTCGACGAACGGTTTCCCTTTCTTTTCAATTCCTACTACGTCACCGCCGGCCCGCGTCATGCGCGGCCGCAGCGCGGGTTGATAACCCGGCCGAACGGCGAGGACGTTACCGCCTACCGCGCCCATGTCGATGCATCGGTTGAACGCCTGATTGCCGAGGTGTCGGCGGCGGATGCCGAGCGCGTGTTTGCGATTGTCGAGATCGGATTGCACCATGAGCAACAGCATCAGGAACTTCTGCTGACCGATATTCTGCACGCCTTTGCGCAGAATCCGACTGATCCCGTTTACGATCCGAAATGGCAGCCGCTGCGCGCGACGCAGGGCCCGCGTGGGTTTGTCGAGGTGCCCGCGGGAATTCACGCGATCGGTCATGATGGCGATGACTTTTGTTTCGATAACGAGTTGCCCTTCCATGATGAGTTGATCCCGCGCGCCCGGATTGCACGGCATCTGGTCACAAACGCCGAGTGGATTGAATTCATCGAAGCGGGCGGCTACCGCACCCCCGCGCTGTGGCTCTCCGATGGATGGGCAACGATGCAGACGGAAGGCTGGCAGGCGCCCGGCTACTGGCGTGAGAAGGACGGCGCCTGGCATTCGATGACGCTTGCCGGTCTCAAGCCGGTTGATCCTGCCTTACCCATTCACCACATCAGTTATTACGAGGCGGATGCCTTCGCCCGTTTTGCGGGAAGGCATCTGCCGAGCGAAGCGGAGTGGGAGGTCGCGGCGCGCACCAATCTGATGGCGGATGCTTGCGGCATTGCCTGGCAATGGACGCGTAGCGCCTATCTGCCATATCCGGGCTATCGGGCCGCTGAAGGCGCGCTCGGAGAGTACAACGGCAAGTTCATGGTCAACCAAATGGTTCTGCGCGGCTCATCGCTTGCGACCCCTGACGGTCATGCGCGCGTGAGCTACCGGAATTTCTTTTACCCGACGGCGCGTTGGCAGTTCAGCGGCCTGCGGCTGGCCGAGTTCGTATGAGGGCGTCATGGTTGCAGCAGTAGTAACGCGCAAGCGTTTCCAACAGCGTGCCGAAACCTCCGAGTTTGAAGCCGATGTGCTCGAGGGCTTGAACGCAATTCCCAAGCACGTGCCGGCGAAATATTTCTACGATGCAGCTGGCTCCCGATTGTTCGAACGCATTACCGAACTTCCCGAGTATTATCCGACGCGTTGCGAAATGCGGATTCTGCTCCGCCATGCGGTTGACATCGCCAACATGATTCGCTCCGGTGCGGCACTGGTGGAATTCGGCAGCGGCTCCAGCAGGAAGGCGCGGATTTTATTAAAGGCGGCGGCGACGAAGCTGGCCGCCTATGTGCCTGTCGATATCTGCGGCGAAATGATCGAGCAGGAAGCGGCGGAACTGCGAACCGATTTTCCGCAGGTCAAGATTCTACCGGTTACGGCCGATATCTGTAAGCCATTCAAGCTGCCGGCAGAGGCCAAGGCCGCTGCGGCGCGCGTCGGGTTTTTCCCGGGTTCGACCATAGGCAATTTCGAGCCGCACGAGGCGGCAGGATTCCTACGTAATGCGGCCAACATTTTGGGGCGCGAGTCGACGCTCATCATTGGCGTCGATCTCATTAAATCGTCCGATATCCTCAACGCCGCCTATAACGATGCCGAAGGCGTCACAGCGCAGTTCAACCTCAACCTGTTGACGCGAATTAATCGCGAGCTTGGCGGCACGTTCCAGCTCGACACGTTCGAGCACCACGCATTTTATAACCGCGAGCGTCATCGGGTCGAAATGCATCTCGCCAGCCTCAAGCGGCAAAAAGTGAAGGTCGCAGGGGACACAATCGAGTTCCGCGCCGGCGAAACGATCCATACCGAGAACAGCTATAAGTACAGCATTGAGTCTCTCTCAGCGCTCGCGCGGGGCGTGGGCTGGCTGCCGGTCGCGGTATGGATGGACTCGCGCAAGTATTTTTCCATCCAGTCTTTCAAACTCGCCGTGTGACTTGCTCGACTCGCTCGGCCTGCGCTAAGCGTTGCCGCCGGCCATTTTCGGGGGACCGGACGTACTCATCAAGCAAGGCAGGACTCATGAAGATTGTCGGTTTTCAATCCAATGGCGCACGGCTGGGCATCATCGATGGCGATGACGTCGTCGATCTACAGATTGCAGATGCAAATTTGCCCAACGATCTCGGCGAACTGTTGCGCCGGAGCAATGGCGATCTCGAGCGCGTCGTCGACATTGCCAGAAAGGCGCCTGGCTCGGCTCGTTGGCCGCTTAGCGGACTGTCATATGCATTGCCGGTGGCGCGGCCGGGGAAAATCATTTGTCTCGGGTTGAACTATCTCGAGCACGTCAAGGAAGGTCCGCAACGCGACAATATTCCGAAATTTCCTTCGATTTTTTTCCGCATGGTCACGTCCATGGTTCCGCACCTGCAGCCAATTGTGCGTCCAAAAGAATCGATCCAACTCGACTATGAAGCCGAGATGGTCGCAATCGTGGGCAAGCGCGCCAAGCATCTCAGCATGGCCAACGCGATCGGCTGCATTGCCGGTTACTCCTGCGCGAATGAAGGATCGGTGCGTGAATTCCAGCGCCATACTACGCAATGGGGGATGGGCAAGAATTTCGATCGCACGGGCGGCTTCGGCCCGTGGATGGTCACCGCGGACGAACTCCCGCCGGGCGGCAAGGGTTTGAAAATCATGAGCCGGCTGAACGGCAACACCATGCAGTCCGACAACACGGAGAACATGATGTTTCCGCTTGCCGAGACATTGGTCTATCTGACCAAGGGCATGACGCTGGAGCCGGGCGATGTCATCCTGACCGGCACGCCGTCCGGCGTGGGTCACGCGCGCAAGCCAGAGCCGGTTTGGATGAAGGCAGGCGACGCCTGCGAGATCGAAATCGAAGGCATCGGCGTATTGCGCAATCCGATTGCGGACGAAAAGGCTTGATCTCAGCCGCTTGACAATCGGTCCCCTGGCCACGTTCCCTTATCGTGTCGTTCACGTAGGGCGGCCCGGTCAGTGGCGCCAAAAAAGGGGACGTCGATGATCGCGCGTGTCACAATAGTTATCTTCAGCATTGTCATCGCAGCTATGGCGCAGCTCGTGCCCACCGCTGCACAGGATTGGCCATCGCGCCCGGTCCACATTCTGGTTGGCTTTGGCGCAGGGGGCGGAACGGATGTGGCCACCCGCATCCTCGCCGACGGCCTGTCGGAAGCCCTCGGCCAACAATTCACCGTCGAAAATCGGCCGGGAGCAGGCGGAACGATAGCCGGCGGAGCGGCCGCCAGGGCGCCCAAGGATGGTTACAATCTTCTCGCCATCAGCATGGGCCACGCGGTCTCCGCGGTCACGGTGAAACAAGTGCCGTATGATCCGATCAACGATTTCGCGCCGGTCGGCATCTTCACCAATTCCGCCTTCGTTGTCGCTGTCGCAAAGAATTTGCCCGTAACCGACCTCAGGGGTCTTGTCGAATACGTCAACAAGCAATCGGGCAAGTTGAATTATTCAACGGTCGGGCTCGGCTCGACGCAGCATCTTATCGCCGAACATCTGCGTCAGCGGACCGCAATGAACGCTCAGCCGGTTTCCTTCCGCACGTCGGGTGAAGTGGTCAGTGCATTGCTGCGAGGCGATGCGGCTTTCGCGGTCGAGCTCTATCATTCCATTCGCGGCCAGGTGGATTCAGGCGACTTGCGACTGATCGCGGTTGCGACGCCGAACCGTTGGCCGGGACTTGAGAATGTTCCGACTCTTGCCGAGAGCGGGGTGCCGGGAATTGCCTATCTCGGCTGGTACGGACTCGTATTTCCGGCCGGCACGCCACACCCGATCGTCGACAAGCTTCACAAGACGATGAAAGAGGTGCTGGCCAAAGACGCCGTCAAGAAGCGGCTCGAGAGTGCGGGTGCGCTTGCGAACCTGTCGTCGCCCGCCGAATTTCGTAAAGCGATCGAATCCGACATCAAGGGCTTTCAGGAGGTCGCCAAGACGGCCGGCCTCGAAGCCAAATAGCGTCGTCGGCTTCATCAAGATGGAATGATGAGAGATTTCATCGGAAGGGTTGGTCATGGCTGAAAGTGACAAACTCAATGTGCTTGTGATCTGCGGCTCGCTGCGCAAGCGCTCGTACAATGCAGCGTTGACCCGCGCCTTGCCGGACCTCGCGCCGCCCGACATGAAATTCGTCACCGCTCCGCCGTTTGAAACGTTGCCGCTGTACAACGCCGATATTCAGGAAGCCTCAGGCTTCCCTGGGCCGGCGGAAGATCTCGCAACCGCAATTCGCGCGTCCGACGCGGTACTGTTCGTGACGCCCGAATACAACTGGTCGATGCCGGGTGGATTGAAAAACGCAATCGACTGGGTATCGCGCATGAAGGAGCAGCCATTCGAGGGCAAGCCCGTGGCGATCCAGTCCTGCTCGCAAGGGCCGCTCGGCGGTGCGCGCATGCAATATCATTGGCGCATGTCGATGACCTTCGTGAAAGCCTTTATGTTCGGCACGCCCGAAGTGTTCGTCGGCAGCGCCGCCAGCAAGTTCGACAAGGAGACGCTGGCGCTGACCGATCAGGGCACGAAGGATGCGGTCAAGGCGCAGCTCGCCGCGTTTGCGAAGTTTATTAGGCGTATGAACGTGAGCGCCTAGTGTCATGGCCGGGCTTGTCCCGGCCATCCCGTTTAGGAATGCAAAGCCGTGCCCTACTGAACGTCATGCGCAGGTCGGGAAAGGACGCGGTCCAGACTTGCTATTCT
The DNA here is from genome assembly GCA_036505835.1 of Pseudolabrys sp. Classification (GTDB taxonomy): domain Bacteria; phylum Pseudomonadota; class Alphaproteobacteria; order Rhizobiales; family Xanthobacteraceae; genus Pseudolabrys. The sequence continues at coordinate 8,781 of DASXST010000121.1, forward strand.
GCAGCCTGTGCCCGCTTCGGAAAAAGCTGCGGCCGCAGCTTGGGATGGCATCCCATCATCTTGGGCGCATAGGGCGTTTCGGCGTCCAGTTCCTCGGCTGCGTGCCAGGCCCAGCGCGGATCCCACATTGCTCCGCGCGCGAGGCAGATCAGGTCCGCCTTGCCCGAGGCGACAATCTCTTCTGCCTGCTGGTAACCCGCGATCAGACCGACGGTCATGGTCGTTATGCCGCTTTCCTTCTTCACCTTTTCGGCAAAAGGCGCCTGGTAGCTGGGCGCGAGCGGGATCTTCTGTCGCGGATCAACCCCACCGCTGGATACGTCCATGTAGTCCATGCCGCGATTCTTGAGCTCCCTTGCCAGGATCACTGTTTCCTCCGGCGTCCAGCCACCATCGACCCAGTCGGTCGCGGAGACGCGCATTCCGAGCGGCTTTTGCTCCGGCCATACGGCACGCACCGATTCGTACATCTCGATTGCAAAACGCATCCGGTTCTCAAGCGATCCGCCGTATTCGTCGATGCGCTGGTTGGAGAGCGGCGACAGGAACTGATGCGCCAGATAGCCGTGAGCGCCGTGCAATTCGATCACGTCGTACCCGATGCGATCGACGCGCTTGGCGGCTTCCGCGAATTCGCGCAGGCACCGTTTGATGTCGTCCTTAGTCATTGCATGCGGGACCGGCCAGCCGGTGTCGTAAGGGATCGCTGACGGCGCTTCCGGGGTCCAGCCACCTTCTTCCTTGGTCAGGATCGGCTTCCCACCGGCCGCGGGCGGCGTGGTAGGCCCCTTGCGTCCGGCGTGCGCAAGCTGGACGCCCAGTTTCGCGACCCCATATTGGCGGCAGAAGTCGTGCACGCGCTTGAGCGCCTTCTCGTTGTCGTCCGACCACATGCCGGCGCATTTTGCCGAGATGCGGCCCTGTGGGTTGACGTTGGTCATCTCGCACATCACCAGCCCGGCGCAGCCGAGCGACATATTGCCGAGATGCATCAGGTGCCAATCATTGGCCGAGCCGTTATCGGAATTGTATTGGCACATCGGCGAGACCACGACCCGGTTGGGCAGGGTCAGACCGCGCATGGTAATAGGTGAGAACAGAACGCTAGCCATTGGCGGGACTTCCTTTCAGTGCAGAAAAATTCAAATGCCGGCACGATAGGCGTGAACGGCGACTGCGAGACAGCAGATCGCCCAAAATACGCAATACTCAACGCCCCCTATCACCCAGATCCAGCATTTTGTGACCTTGTAGGTTGCAGCGGCTGCGACGAACAAGTGAATGAAGGCGATGAACGCGACAAATGGCAGATAGATGCCAAAGAACAATCCGATGCAGAGGACGGTCTCGATCGCTCCCGCTATGTACATCCAGGTCGCCGGTGGCTTGAATCCTGCCTTGACGAAAAATTCGAGCGTTGCCGGCACCGTGATCTTCCCGATGATGTGTGGAATGAAGAACACCGCGCATGCAATGCGAAGGATGTTGAAACCGTCGAGCAGGTTGAATTTGTCAGCCAGCGACATCGGGTGCCCCAGGTGGTTTTATTGAAAATTGCACTTCTCGGCGCGTGAGCCAACCCTGGCGCTACCGTTTGCGGCCTCTGAGCCAGGCTTCCCCCTGGGCATAAAGGGCCTCAAGATTGGGGCCATCGAGGCCCGGCATGTTGCGTTTGACCTTGTAACCGATCTTCGTCTGCAGGTAGGCCAAGTGGCGATAGCCGTCTGGAAACTGGGCCAAGAGGCTCTCATCGAGCTTGAGGGTTGCCGACGGATCGACTGGATCGAGCCGGTCCTTCTCGTAGGCGAGACGGCGCAACACAATGCCCCATTTGCCTCTGCGCTTCTCAAGGAAATCGTAGAAACGGCCGGTGCACACGACATCGCAAACGACGCCTTCAATCGGAGCCCGTTGCGAGATCGTCATCTTGGTCTGCGCGATTGCGCGCTTGCCTTTGATGTCGATGCTCATGCCGCCCAGCATATGCATGATGCGCACGCCGCGATCGTAACCCTCCTGGCTGACGCGGATGAATTCTTCATACGAGCCCTGAAACCAGGTTGCCCACATCTGCCCGTCCTTGTGCCAGACCGTCCGGAAACGGTCCCACATGCGGGCGTCGCGCCAGAGCACCCAATTCTCGATCAGCGCCCGGATTGCCAGGCGGTCTGTCGTATCGCGCGCCATGAGAATTTTCTCCCCGTCAGCGGGCTTGTCCCGGCCATCCACCTCTTTATGGTGGCGATCTTGCAAGAGGTAAATGCCTGCGACAAGCGCGGGCATGACTCAGATGCGGAGCTAAAGGCCCATGCCGAGGCTTGCCGGCAAAGCCACAATTGTGACGGGCGGCGCAAAAGGAATTGGCCAGCATTATTCGCAGGCTCTCGCCGCCGAAGGCGCGCGTGTGATGATTGCCGACATTGCCGACGGGAGCGAGCTCGCCGAGGAGATCGCCGCACGGCATGGCGCGAATTCGGTGGCGAGCGTCAAGTTCGATGTGAGCGACGAAAAACAGGTGCAGCGACTCGTCAGCCAGACGATCGATCGCTTCGGTCAGATCGACATATTGGTCAACAATGCCGCGCTTTACGCAAAGCTCAAGCCGCGCAATTTCGTCGAGTGGGACAATGAGACCTGGGATCGCGTCATGGCGATCAACGTGCGCGGAGCATTTCTGATGGTAAAGCATGTCGCGCCGCACATGATGGAACGCCGTACCGGAAAGATCATCAACATTGCATCGGGATCTCCGTACAAGGGCGTACCGCGCATGCTCCCCTATGTGACGTCCAAGGGTGCAATACTCGCGTTCACGCGATCCTTGTCGCGCGAGCTTGGCGAATACGGCATCGCGGTCAATTCGCTCTCCCCCGGCTATACGCTCAGTGATACCCGGCTCGAAAATGTCACCCACGTCGAGGAAGAGCGTGTGCGCGTGCGCAATAGCCGAGCCTTCAAGCGCGACGCATATCCCGAAGATCTCCTCGGCGCACTTTTGTTCCTGGCCTCAAGCGATAGCGATTTCGTCACAGGCCAATCGCTCGTGGTGGACGGCGGCTCGGTCAATAACTAGCTGGTATGCAGGCCCGCCGGCCGGCCGGGTTTCGGCGCGCCGCAAAACCGGCTATAGAAGCCTCAAAATCAATATTTCGTTTGAGGGAGCACACTCATGACGCTTGCGATCGATACTCCCGGTTCCAAGCACAATATTACGGGCGCACGGCAAGCCTATTACGACAAGATCTCCAAATATCATCTGGCGCCGCTGTGGGAGGTACTGAAAGGACTCGTTACGCCGGAACCAAAGACGCAGATGGTGCCGGCGCTGTGGAAGTTTCCTGACGTCGAGAAGCTGATGCTCGAGGCCGGCGACGTCATCACCGCCGAGGAGGCGGAACGTCGGGTACTGGTTCTGGAGAATCCCGGCGAGCCCGGCAAGTCGCGCATCACCAATACGCTGTTTGCGGGCATCCAGCTCATTCTCCCCGGCGAAATCGCCGACGCGCACCAGCATGTCGCCTCGGCGATCCGGTTCGTGCTGAAGGGTAGGGGCGCCTATACGGCCGTCGAGGGAGAGAAGGCGCAGATGGAGCATGGAGACTTCATCATCACCGCCAACTGGGCGCCGCACGATCACGGCAATCCTGGCAAGGAGCCGGTAATGTGGCTCGACGTTCTTGACATGCCGACGGTCAATCATTTCCAGGCATCGTTCGCCTCGCACTTCGACGAGAAGATGCAGAACGTCAATCATCAGGACGGCGACTCGTTCGAACGCTATGCGACCGGCGTGCTTCCGGATGGCGCACCGATCCATCTCAACCGCTCGCCGGTGATCAACTATCCCTACGCGAAAATGCGGCCGATCCTGGAACGGCTGAAATCAACAGGCGACATCGACAGCCGTCATGGCGCGCGCGTGCGCTATGCCAATCCGATCAATGGCGGCCCGGTGCTGCCGACCATGGGCGCCTGCCTTGCGCTGTTGCCGAAGGGCTTCAAGGGCGAACCCTACCGGTCGACCGATGGCACCATTTTCGCGGTCGCAGAAGGCCAAGGCACCACGACTATTGACGGCGAGCCGTTCGAATGGAGCGTCAACGACGTCTTCGTCGTGCCGCCGTGGAAACGCTATTCGCATAAGGTGACGGGCGGCGACGCGGTCTTGTTCTCGATATCGGACCGGCCGGCGCAGGAAGCGCTCGGCATCTGGCGCGAAGGCAACTGATCCTCCCTAGTATGGCGTCGCTGGAGCTTCGCTAGGCTTTGCCTGCTTGCGCCGGAACCAGTCCAGTGCAAGCAGGACAGCCGCGGCGGTAATGCCGGCGGCATTGATCAAGACCGCACCCTGGAAGCTTTCCGGCGGCAGCACGACTGCGATCGATGCTGTCGCATACAGCAGCCGCCCGACGCGACCCAACGGCGCTAGCGCAAAGCCAACCGCAGCCATTGTGCCAAGCCAGATGCCGAAAAGAACACGGCTGAAATTGAGCACGATCTCGATCCAGCTGCCGTCCATCAGCAGGCTCGGTGTCAGCACGAACAGGAACGGCAAGATAAACGTGCTCCAGCCGACCACGCACGCGATCCACCCAGTCGTCCAGCCATCGGTGCGCGCGATATTGGCGGCGGCATAGGCCGCAAAAGCAACTGGCGGCGTGATCATTGAAAGAATGCCGTTGTACATGACGAACATATGCGCGGCCATCGGCGTCACCCCGAGCTTGACGAGCGCCGGCGCAAGCAGAGTAGCCGTCAGGATGTAGACGCTCACCGTTGGCAGGCCGATGCCGAGCACGAAAGCCAGCACCGCGATCAACAGCAGGAGCAGGAAGACATTGCCGCCTGCCAGCGCGAGTAGTTGAATCGTCATGCTGAACGCAAGGCCCGAAATGCTCATGATCCCGACCATGATGCCGGCGGCCGCGCCGATCAGGATGATGTCGAGCGAAACCCGCCCGGTCTCCATGGTCGCCTTCAACATGTCGAGCAGGCCGAGCCGCTTGCCGCGGTAGCCAAAGATCAGCGCCAGCACCATCAGTATCGCGGTTGAAACGATCGCTGCCTTTTCCGGCGTCAACAGCGTGATGTCCGGATACATCAGCGCGAAAACGAGAAACGCGATCGGCACCAGAAAATGCCAGCCGGATTTGAGCACGTCCGCGATGTGGGGTGCGTCGGCGATTTTGGCCGCGCCGATCCTGTGCTTGGCGGCTTCCAGATCGACGTGGAAGAACAGGCAAGCGTAATAGAGGAATGCCGGGATAGCGGCAGCGATGCAGACGGCGCCGTAAGGCACCTGCAGAAATTCCGCCATGATGAAAGCGGCTGCGCCCATGACGGGCGGCATCAATTGCCCGCCGGTTGAACCGACCGATTCGATTGCAGCTGCACGGTACGGAGTAAACCCGGAGCGAACCATGGTCGGAATGGTGACAATGCCAACCGCGAGCACATTGCTGACCGCGCTGCCGGAGATCATGCCGAACAGCCCAGAGCCGACGACTGCGATCTTCGCAGCTCCGCCCCGGAAACGGCCCATAGCGGCCATGGAGATGTCCGAGAAAAAGTCCGCTCCGCCTGTTCGTGCCAGCACCTGGCCGAGAATGGTGAAGGGAATAACGACCATCACCGCTACCTGCAGGATCGAGCCGATCGCGCCGTTGAGGTCGAGCCCGAGATAGATCGTCATTCGCTCGGGAGACACGTAGCGGGTCTGAAAATCACCAGGCAGGTGTGGGCTGATATAAACGTAGACGGCGATGGCAGCGATCATGCTGACAAAGCCCCAGCCGTTGGTGCGTCGGCTGGCTTCCATGATGAGCAGGATGAGCAGGCCGCTCACGATCAGGCCGCTCAATGGCAGGAGCGCCGCTTCGTCGGTGAGGGTTGCATAACGCGCAGCGATGTAACCGCACAACGCGAGAGAAAGCACGACCGCGACCCAGTCGCTCCAGTGCCGCCGCCGCGATGTATCGGCGATATAGGCGAGCGCGAGCGTCAGCCCGAGGCAGATTGTCAGCAACTGTTCGGTATAGAACGCAATGTTGAAGACCTGTCTCGGGATGTCGAGCACCCAGAGAACGACGGCCGCCACAAGCAACGATTGGAAGACGTTGGTCCAGAAAACAGTAGCCTTCGATGCGGTGGAGGCAAACTCCGCCGCATCTGGAACGATTCTTTCTTCGCTCACTGGATGGCCTTGGCCTGGACGTTATGATCCTTGAAGTACTTCAGCGCGCCCGGGTGATAGGGAATGTTGTAGCTCTTGTAGAGCCCGGCGGCAGAAAACTCGCGCAAGGCCGGCTGGATCGAGATCAATTCGGCTTTATTGTTTTCCAGGGTATCGATGAATTTGTAGACGGTCTCGTTGCTCACCTTTGCGTTCGTGAACACCATGTTGTCCCAGGTATAGACGCTCATGGCCTTTTCGACGCCGACAAAGAATGGACTTGGCGTGGCTTGCGTCAGATAGCCTTCCGGAAGGATTTTCTTGGCAGCCGCCATTCCGCTTTCCGGAATTTCAAGCGCACGGATGCCGCCGACAGTCGCGTCTACCTCACGCACTTTCGGCGCACCAAAAGCGAAGAAGAACATATCGGCTGCGCCGGAGGCAAAGTCGTCGGCTCCGCGAATCACGTTCGGGATCAAAATGGGTGTCACGTCTTTTTCGGTCAGCCCGCCCGCCGCGAGAATAGCCTTGACCATCGGATCGATGGTGCGCATTGCGGAATAACCCATACCGACCTTCTTGCCCTTGAGGTCGGCCATCGTCTTCATGTTGGTGTCTTTGCGCACCCAGAAAGCGCCGCGGAGCGGGTGCAGCGAACCGATCAGACGGAGGTTTGGACTATTGGCCTTGGCTGCTTCGACTTCAAAGATGTTCGCAATGCCAAACTCTGCTTCGCCACGGCTTACGAGGGGAATGAGAACGGATTCGCCCGCCGTGGGCTGGATCACGACGTTCAGGCCGGCTTTTTCCTTCAGCACCTTGGCGACGGCCGTTCCGGACGTGTGGTTGAGCGTGCCTGGCTGCATGGTGGCGAAGCCAAGCGTCTGCGCAGCGGCGACGTGCGCGCCGAGCAAAATCGAGGCGAAACCGATGGCGGCCGTGATCGAAGGCAAAACCGCCCGTCGTGACTGAGGCATTTGCTTCCTCCCTGATTGTTTTCGTTTTGAATATACCGCCGCGCCGTTCGAGCGGTGCAGTCCGGCTTGCCCTAGAGGCAATTTTGCACAGTATGGAAAACAACGCGAGGTTCTGCGTTATAGATTCCGCTGCCTTCGGCGGGACCGTGCTCACCAATTTATGATTTGCGTTGCAACACAGTGCTTCAGGAGGGCTTCATGCAAATGCAGCAGCTAAGCGCCGGCCGCGGTGCGCTTACCGCAGTGCGGACGGGGGAGGGCCCGGATCTGGTTTTGTTGCATTCGCTGCTGGCCGACCGACGCGCTTTCGACGCGGTACTGCCGGCGCTTGCAGCCAAGCACAGGGTCACGCTGTTTAACTTGCCGGGTTTCCATGGGTCGCAGCCGGCAATGCTGGCGTTGATGGATGCCTATATCGCCGTGATCGAGGATGGCTTCGAGGAGTTCGGGATCGCTAGGGATTCCATCCTGATGGGCAATGGCTTTGGCGGTACTGTCGCGCTGGCATTCGCGCTCGCGCATCCGGAACGCATGTCCAAGCTTGTCCTTAGCGACGCTGCTGCTGCATTTCCTGCGGAGGGCCGAGAAGCTTTTGCAGCCATGGCAGAGAAAGTTGCCGATGGCGGCCTCGGTAGCATCGCGGAGATTGCGGCCAAACGCGTATTCTCGCCGGCTTATCTCGCCGCGCATCCGGAAAAGATCGAGGAGCGAAAGGAAGCCCTGCTTGAGATCGATCCGAAGGCTTTTCAGGCTGCCTGCAGGATTTTGCAGGAAACCGATCTCCTGCCCTTACTGCATCACCTTAAAGTACCGGCCCTGGTCATTTGCGGCGAATTCGACCAGGCCACGCCGCCGGCGCTCAACAAACAAATCGTCGAGAAGGTCCCCGGCGCGCGTTATATCGAATTGCCGGGCTGCGGCCATTGCCCACCGCTCGAGCAGCCGCAACAGTTTCTGGCCGCGATCAAGGAATTTGTCGGGCTGTAAATTTTTTGTCGCGGTCGAAATGCTGGATCATACCGTTCATTCCCGCGAAAGTGGGTATCCGCTCGACTGGGTCCCCGCTTTCCGCCTTCGCGTTCCGCGCTCGGCGGACTCGACTCAAACTCGCCGAAGCTCGCGAAGCGAGCGTAGGCTGGTCGCGGGGACGAACGGGGAAAATTCTTCAGCCGAGCGCGGCGAGCACGGCCTTGGTGATCACGGCAGTTCCGTCCGTGCCGCCATACTCCATCGGCTTGATGCCGGCGCCGTAGGCCTTGTCCACTGCGGTTTCAATGCGCTGCGCTGCCTCTGCCGCCGGCCGGTGATCGTGCTTGTCGGCAAGCCAGTCGAGCATCATCGCGGCGGACAGGATCATCGCAGTCGGATTGGCCTTACCTTGCCCCATAATGTCGGGCGCCGTGCCATGGCACGGCTGGAAGACCGCGTGCTTGTCTCCGATATCCGCTGAGGGCGCAATGCCGAGGCCACCAATGAGTCCGGCTGCGAGGTCTGAAAGGATGTCGCCGAAGATGTTTTCCATCACCATCACGTCGAAATCCCAGGGTCTGCGCACCATCAGTGCCGCACAGGCATCGACATAGACGTGATCGGTCCTGACGCCTGAAAAATTCTTTGCGCGCTCGTCAAAAATCGAGCGGAAATAAGCATAGGCCTTGAATGCATTGGCTTTGTCGACGCAGGTCAGCAGGCCAGGCTTGCCACGTTTCTTGCGACGCTCGGCGAGCCGGAGCGAGAAATCGAACAGGCGCTGCGACGTCTTTCGGGTGATCACCAGGGTTTCGCGCGCTTCATCCGTGAAGACGACGCCTTTCCCCATCGATGCGAACAGGCCCTCGGTCGACTCGCGGATCAGCACAAAGTCGATGCCGCGCTCGTGCGCGTTCACGATCGGACTCGGAACGCCAGGTATGAGCCGCGCGGGCCGCACACCAGCGTAGAGATCGAAGATGAAGCGCAGCTCGACCTGCGGCATGATCTCGGTATTGTCGGGATAGCGCACGCTCGGCAGGCCGCACGCCCCGAGCAGAATGGCGTCAGCTTCCTCGCACAGTTTGACGGTGGAATCCGGCATCGACTTGCCTGTTTCCTTGTAGTGCCCGGCTCCGGCCGCGCCTTCCGTGAAGCGGAATTGCAGGCTTGGGGTGCTCGCTTCGATGCGCCGCAGAATCTCGAGCGCGGGAGCCATCACCTCGGTGCCGATTCCGTCACCCGGCAGTACGGCAATATGGAAAGCTGTGTTGGCGGTCATCGGTTTTTCCGGATGGCATTGTGCAGGTCGCGGCGCTAATGAATACGCCCGCGCGTCAGCGCGCAAGGGATCATTGAGGGGAGTCCATGCCGCGTTTTGCCGCCAATCTTGGCTATTTGTTCACTGAACGGCCATTGCTCGAAAGGATTGATGCGGCCGCGGCCGCCGGCTTCAAGGCCATTGAGCTGCAATTTCCTTACGATGTGCCTGCGCCCGCGGTGAAGGCCGCGATACAAAATAACAAGCTAACCATTCTGGGTCTGAATACACAACCCGGTCGCGAAGGCGAATTCGGATTAGCCGCTGTGCCAGGGCGCGAGAAGGATTGGCAGGCACTGTTCAACCGCGCGTTCGACTATGCGAATGAGATTGGCGCCAGCGCGATTCATTGCCTCGCCGGCAAAGTCGCGCCGGAGCAGCGCCCCGCGGCTGATCGCGTATTTATCGAAAACCTTGCCGTCGCCGCCGACCTTGCGGCAGCAAGAAACATCGCTTTGCTCATCGAGCCGATTAACGGTCGCGACCGGCCGAATTATTTTCTCAATCACGCGGAACACGCGGCAAACGTTATCGCAAAGGTCGGCAAAGCAAATATCCGCATGCAGTTCGATTTCTATCACGTGCAGATTGTCGGCGGCGACCTAATCCATCGTCTCGAAAAGTTCCTTCCGGTGATTGGCCATTTGCAATGTGCAGCAGTGCCGTCGCGCCATGAACCTGATGAGGGGGAGGTCAATTACCCGGCCGTATTCGAAGCCGTGGATAAGCTCGGCTATCGGGGTTGGATTGGCGCCGAATATCGCCCGCGCGGCCGCACGGAGGATGGCCTCGGCTGGGCGCGCCAATACGGTGTGACGCCCGCGCATAAATAGCCGACTGGTCTTCAAACTTCTTGAAAACTCACGCTTTTTTTCTTGCCTGCGAAGCGGGCGTTGCTAGATTGGCGGTATGTGGGAACCCAAGGAAAACAACCCGGAGACCGAAACGACAGCAAGCGCTCATCCGCTAAAGGATGCTGTTCGCGAGGCGCGCATTGAAGCCGCCGAACGCTCGGGAGTCGTCGTCGATCTGCGTGATGCCGACGTGGCGCGGCTTGAGCTTCTCAACGAGGCGTTGGATCCGTTGTTCGAGGAAATTCCTGACGATATCGAACTGTTCGATCGCGGTGTCAGCAGAGGCGACGTGCCGCGGCTCTGGATCGATGTCGTCGCGCATGTGGAAATGGGTCGCGACAAGCGGCAATACCGTTTCATGCAGGATACCCGGTACGGGCGCGCAATCCTGGCTGAATCTTACGAAGTGCCGGCAATTGTGCAGGCGATCACGCGTTACGTGGCAGGCCGAATGGTCGAACGCGAGCACGCCCTCTCAGGCGATGCCACGGGCGGCGTCGCGCAGTCGGTATTGCGGCGGCTGCGAAACAAGCGTCGCTGGCGCGCCGTCCGCACTTTCATCTATGGACTCGTGGCTGGCATCGCGGCCCTGTTCGCGCTCGCCATGCTCACCAATTCGCACTCCCCAATCAGCCCGGAATGCGCAGTAATGCCCAATAAAATATGGCCTTTTCATAAAGCATTGGGGCAGGGGCTAACTGGCGGCTAACGCGACATGCGCCTCCGGGGGCATGTGTGTTACCGGGTGGATGACCCCCGTGAGCAGCGGGGATAGCCGTTTGTTTTTGAGTCAAATCTATTGTGCTGGATTATATGGGTGCCCGGTTCAACAAACCGGAGCAACTCCAATGATCGACAATTTTCTGCGGTTCCGCGACCTTCAAAAGCGCGGCATCGTCCCCAATCGAGTCACGTTACACAACCGCATAAAGCGCGATGGCTTTCCGCCGGGGCGCAGGCTTGGTGCGAATACCCGCGCATGGACTGAAAGCGAAATTGCTGCGTGGCTCGCGTCACGTCCCACTGACCGCAAGCCATGGCCGGCACCGCGCCGTGAGGGCGTGTGATCCGTGGCTTACCGAAATGGTGGCGGGCGGACCCTTGATATTGATCGGGGCGAAACCCGGAGTCACGAGTCGCCGCTGGTCCGCAGTCTAGCTTGGCGCAAGGTCGGAAATTGCTGGCAATTGTTCGCCGGGAAGCGCCGCTTCGGCAAGGTCATACCCGATAGCAAGCACCCCGGCATGTGGCGCGCGCCGCTCTCAGGCGGCCGCCTCAGCGACATGGCCAATCTCTCATGGGCGCGCAACGCGGTCATGGAGGCTGCCATTCGGGAGATTGAGTGGGAGGCCCGACAAGCTGCAAATACCCCCTCAAATTCCCAACAAAGCGCTGCCGTTTTTCGGGGTGCATCGTCCCCCATTGATTTAAACGGCTCGGGGCACCCCGACAGCCACCCGCCTAATCGCGGCTTCCCACCCGGTCGCCTGCTCGGCGGCAGCATTCGGGCGTGGGATGAGAAATCGGTTCAAGACTGGCTCGACAGCCAGCAGGTCGCGTTCAAGCCGACCCCGCGCTCTCCGGGTCGACCGCGCAAGAATAAGAAGATCGTCGACCAGATCGAAAATCAGACCACCGGCTAAAAGCTAACGCCGGGACCAATGGCCCCGGCGCTGAGCATCCATTTCACCTCCGCGCCTGACCGCGCGGATCAATAGGAGAGAACGATAGTGGTTCGCACAGTAGCCGAGAAGGCCACCCAGCGGCAAGGGCGCGCGTCATGAGCGCCTTCAACACTTGGGTCGCGAAAGCCCGCGCCATTCCGATCGAAGATGAGATCGCGCGCCGTGGCATAAAACTGCAAGGCACCGTCGAGCGTTACGGGCCGTGTCCAAAATGCGCAGGTGATGATCGCTTCGGCGTCAGTACCCGAAAACAGCTATGGCATTGCAGGCAATGCGGCATTGGCGGCGATGTTATCGAGCTGGTCAAGCATCTCGACGACGTCGATTTCATCGCTGCCTGCACCACACTGACGGGCGAAC
>DASXST010000122.1:0-31057 GCA_036505835.1 Pseudolabrys sp.
GACGTCAATGATGCTGGCAATCGCCCCCCATTTGGTTCGCAAGGATCTTATCGCGCAGTTGAAAAGTCCGCCCGCTCGCGAAGCGATTTGGAAGTCAGTCCTCCCACAGGGTGTTACATGGCCTTGGACAACGGACGATGAACGAATCGCGGATATGGGCACGATCGGAGATGCACAAGCCGCGTCAGCGGAGTTTGGGCAAGATATTATTGATCACATCGTCGAGGTGGCCGGTAGTGTCTTGAAGCAACTCTTGATGAATCAGCGATTTTACTCCGCCGCAACACGGGGTCCAAAGCCGCCAAGTAATTGGTGACGAGCCTCGAAATGCGGTTCAAACGGAAAAACCTGATGAGGTTCGCTACTTTCCGTTCCGAAAACATCATCAGGGATCGCGGTCCACTATAACGTCTTCAAATTCCCTGTTCTCCCGTGCAAATTCCTTGTTTTTCGCCAAAAATTCTCTGTTCTGCTGAGTAGGGAATTTTGCCGCAAACCACTGAATTTGTTTCGCGAGTCGACTTTCGAAATCGCACTTAACAAACAAATTCCGTGAAATTCTGTTAATTTCCCTGTTAGCAGGGAATTTGACGGTGGAGACGGGTTCGACTTGGACTGCGTCCGCCACCAGCCTTCGCTCGCTTCGCGAGCTACTGCTCGGCGAGCCAACGCACTAATTAGGGGGGAAGCGAGCGAAGGCTGCCGCGCCGGAGCCCGAAGGGCGAAGGCGGGCGGCGATAAAGACGCCCGCATCGCTCAGGTCGCGGAACGGATTGTTGTCGGCTGGCGTTGGCCAGTCGATAGCGCGTCCGCGTACCACGGGGATTGAAAATGCTAGCAGACAGGGATGCTATGGCGACGATTGCGGTCGAGGATCTTGCCGCGGCCAAGATATTTTACCAACAAAAACTTGGCTTCTCACCCACCGGCGCCGAAGGAGCAGGCGTCGTCACGTTGCGAAGCGGCAAATCGACAATCGTCTACGAGTCGCAATTTGCGGGGACCAACAAGGCCACATCCGCGACTTGGGGGGTCGGGGACGAAGTGGACTCAATCGTGCGAAGTCTTAAGAAGGCGGGTGTCCCCTTCGAGCACTATGATTTGCCCGGGCTCAGGCGCGAAGGCGACGTTCACGTCTCGGAGAGTTCAAGGCCGCTTGGTCCTGACGGCAACATCTTGCACATCAACAACCAATGAATTTTAGCAAACCACGGCTCGTAGAGCTTCCCATGTCCGTTTTGGGTCATCTGCGGCAATCTGACCGTTCAAGCACGAATGTCCGTCACGAATTCGAGATGGCTTCGCAAACCGCATCACCGCTTCGCGCCGGGCAAGTGCTTGAGATCAGTTTCCCGACTTTCACGCCGCGGATCACCATTCACTCTGACCGCGAGCTAACTGTGGCGATCGTCGCGGGGGACAATAGCGGCTTCTCCGACACCGTCGAGTATGAGGCAGTCGCAGTCCGCGATGGCCTGGTAGTTCTCTCATGGCAGGAACACATCGGAAGCACAGTCTTGCACGTGCTTGATCTTATTTCCTGCGAGGCATACACCGCGGTAGCTCCAGCGAAAGGCGGATTTATGCGACTGACGGGACGGATTCTTTTGCCGCCCCCGTCCGCTTGACGAATGAACCAAGGCAAACTTACAGGGTTTGGGTCACTTTGCTGAGGTGTGGTGGATTGTCCGGATCGAAGCCTCGATTCCGCGCCGCTGCCTCGATGGCGCGATAGGCCGGGATCAGCATAAGGACCGGATCGCAAACCGGATGGCCGTCGCCGATCCATGGGAGCGTTCCCGCTGCGCCTCCGGCGATGAAGACCCTTTCACCCGCATCGCTCAGGTCGCGAACGAGGTCGTCGATCGCTGCGGCAGCCTGGTCGTTCTGCCGCAGCACCAGCACTGGTGTTGCGGGCGTGATCGATGCGCGCGGCCCATGCCGTAGTTCGGCCGCGCTGTAACCCAGCGTCGGCACCCGCAGGATTTCGGCCACCTTAAGCGCGATCTCGCGCACGCAGCCGAGGCCGTATCCTCGCCCGACTATGAAGGACGCAGCCGCGTTCGACGCTGCGTTTGCCCACGCCGACCAATCGCACGCGAGCGCGTTCGACAATCGCTGCGGCAGCTTGCGAAGGCCATCGTTCAAGTCATTATCGCGCGCCAGGGTCGCTACCAGCTGCGCCCCGGCAATCATCGACAACGCGACGGTCTTGGTCGCCGCTACGGCGTGTTCCGTTCCGGCCCCGATGGGCAGGAACAGCTCGGATGCCTCTGCCGCCGGAGACTTTTCGTCATTGATGATGGCAAGCGTCAGCGCGCCCAGATTGCGCGCCGCTTGCGTGGCGTTCACGAGATCGGGGCTGCGCCCGGACTGCGACACGACCACGAACAGGGCATCGCGCAGTTGCAGAGGCCGCTTGTAGGCGGTGACAACCGAAGGCGCGGCCGCGGAGCCGAGCAAAGCAAGCCGCGTTTCGAACAGGTAGCGCAGGTAAACGCCGACGTGTCCCGAGCTCCCGCGTCCGCAGAAAACGACGATGCGCGGCTTGGTCTGCTCGATTCGTTGCGAAATCGCCGCGAACACGTCGGTACGCGCCAGGAGACGTTTCGCCGCCTGCGGGATTTCGGCGGTCTCGCGCGCCATTGCGCTACCGGCATGCCGTTCAACCATTTTTGCCCGTGGCCGCTTTCTTGGACGCATTGATGACGGAGCGCAGGTTGCCGCCGTGGCGCTGGAGCAGCTGGGTGGCTTGGGCGCGGCTTAAGCCGAATCCGACCAAGATCGCCGTCTTCACGTCTCCCTCGGCCTCTTGAAGATGCCGCGCCGCGTCGCCTTCTGAACAGCGGACGATTTCGCTGACCATGGCTTCCGCGCGCCGACGCAGCTTGGCGTTCCGGGCGCGCATGTCGACCATCAACCCACGATAGACGCGGCCCATCCTCACCATCACGGCGGTGGAAAACAGGTTGAGCACGATCTTCTGCGCGGTGCCTGCCTTCATGCGGGTTGAGCCGGCGATGGCCTCGCTTCCCGTGTCGGCCAGAATGTGATGGCGCGCGACCTCGAACAGCGGAGCGCCTGCGTTGTTGGCGACGGCGATCGTGACCGCGCCCGAAGCAGCGGCCGCGCGCAACGCGCCGATCGTAAAAGGCGTCGTGCCGCTCGCTGCGATGCCGATGACGACATCATTGGCACCGACTTTCGCGTCTGCCATGACCCGCGCGCCGGCGGATTCGTTGTCTTCGGCTTCCTCGGCGCTTCGGGTCAGCGCGTTCAGGCCTCCCGCCATGGCAAATACGACGCGGTCGGCCGGCCAATCGAAAGTTGGCGTCAGCTCGGCCCCGTCCTGCACTCCGATGCGCCCGGATGTGCCGGCGCCGACGTAGACGATCCGTCCGCCGCGCTGCAACGCCGGCACGGCATCGTCCACCGCTTTGGCTATCGGGCCAAGGGCGCTACGAACCGCCACGGCTGCCTCGAGCTGTCCCTCATACATGGCCGCGATCATCTCGCTCGCGGACCATGAATCGAGTTCGACGTAACGTGGGTCGATTTGCTCGGTGCGCATGACCCTGTCCAGGTACATTGTAGATGCGGCCGGCATTCGTTCCGCCAGCCCAGACACTAACCCTTCATGGCCGCACGGCGAGCGAGATGCAAGGCGCCATCCACTGCATCGCCCTCGACCGGGACGAGCCTGCGCTGGACATCGGGCGCGAGCCACGGCTGCATCGAGGAGGCGAGCCCGCCCAGGAGCGCGATGCGGGAAGCGCCGGAATCAGACAGGCGGCGCACCAGTTCATCAACATGTTCTGCGGCTTCGCGCACGATCCGCCGCGCAACAGGATCGCCGGCGTCCGCATGCCGCATCACCAGGGGTGCGAAGGTCGCATAATCGGTGGCTGTCGCCCGGTCCATCCAGGCAACCGCCTCGAACGGATTGTTGTGGAAGCGCAACATCACTTCGCGCGTGAGGCTGGTGCCCAAGATACGCTCGTCGTAGGCGAGCAATGCTTGGCGAATTGCATGCAGCCCGAGATCGGCCCCGCTGCCCTCGTCCGATATGGGAAAGCCATAGCCGCCGACGCGAACTTCGCGTCCCCCGACAACGGCAAAGCCAACGCTTCCCGTTCCAACGATGACGATTCCCCCGTCTCGCGCGCCATGCGCGCCGATGCAGGCAATCGTCGCGTCATGGGCGTAAATGACCGAGCGGAAGGGATGCGGCCGCAGCACGAGCTGCTCGAGCGCGCCTTTGCGGCCCACCCCGGCAAGGCCGACGCCGGCATGCACGGAACTCAGCGCGTTGCCGTCAAGTCCGGCCTCCTCGAGCGCGACGCGGCAGGCTTTTTCTACTTCGACCAGCGCGCGATCGACTCCCAGGCGCAACGTGGCGGGGCCGGCTATGCCGCTTCCGAGGAAGCGCCCATTCCCATCCTCGATGCGCGCGCGGCAGCCGGTGCCGCCGCCATCGACACCGGCAAACAGGAGACCGGGGGATGATGACGACGTCATCCTGCGACCCGCCGGATGTCCGCCCCGCACTGGACCAGCTTGCGGTCGAGGGACTCATAGCCGCGATCGAGATGATAGATGCGATGGACCGTCGTCTCGCCTTCGGCGGCCAGCGCCGCAATGACCAGGCTCACCGATGCGCGCAAATCGGTGGCCATCACCTCGGCGCCGTGCAGGCCCTCGACGCCACGCACCAACGCTGTCGAGCCTTGCAGCGAAATGTTGGCGCCGAGCCGTCCGAGCTCGGGGACATGCATGAACCGGCTCTCGTATACGGTTTCGCGCACGACCGATGCACCCGATGCGATCGTCATCAGTGCCATGAACTGCGCCTGCAGGTCGGTCGGAAATCCCGGGTAAGGCTCGGTCGTTATATCGATGGCCTGTAAAGAGCCGGAGCGAACGACCATCAGGCCGCGATCGGTAGGCCAGATCTGAACGCCGGCGCTTTCAAGCGCCGCGCCGACCGAGCCGAGATGCTCCAGATGCGCGCCGAGAATCTCAAGATGACCGCCGGTGATCGCAGCGGCAATGGCATAAGTCCCGGCCTCGATGCGGTCGGTGATCAGATCGTGGCGCGCGTGTTGGAGAGCATCGACACCTTGCACCAGAATGCGATGCGTTCCCGCGCCCTCGATGCGCGCCCCCATCGCGATCAGACAGAGCGCAAGGTCGCAGACTTCCGGATCGCGGGCGGCATTCAGGATTTCGGTTTCACCGTGGGCGAGGACTGCGGCCATCAATGCCGTCTCGGTGGCACCCACGGACGGCGAGGACAATACGATACGGCTCCCGCGCAGCCGATGGCCTTGGGTCCGCGCCTGAATGTAACCGGACTCGATATTCACGTCGGCACCGAGCGCCTCGAGTGCCTTCAGATGCAGATCGATCGGTCGCGCGCCGATCGCGCAGCCTCCCGGCATGGACACGCGCGCGGACCCGAAACGGGCCAGCAGCGGCGCAAGGACAAGAATGCTGGCACGCATGCGGCGCACCATGTCGTACGGGGCTTGTGCGTTGCGGGCGCCTGATGCGTCCAGCACGAGTACCCGTCCGGGTCCGCGACTGCCGACCACGCCTAACTCCCGCATCAGGCCCAGCATGGTGTCGACGTCGGTCACCTCGGGAACGTTCGACAACTCCAGCTGCGCGGGACTTAACAATGCGGCGGCAATCTGAGGCAGGGCGGCATTCTTGGCCCCACGGACCTGGACCGAACCCTCAATGCGTTTGCCGCCGCGAATGACCAACCGGTCCATGCTTATCTCTTTGTCACCCTTGGGTGATGTTGTCATCACCGGGCCGCGCAAAGCGCGAGACCCGGTGACCCCGCTTAGGTGAGCACTCTGCACTGGCAAGCGAGATGGCCGGGACAAGCCCGGCCATGACGCTGCCGGCGCGCAATGCCCTGTGTATTCGGCATTCTTTAATCTAGATTGGATTTGTTGCACTACCAACGCAGCCTGTCATGGCAGATGAAACAGGGTCGAAATAATCCTGCAGCAACCGGCGAACATGCGGTGCTGGCTGACCGCGTTTTTGACGGTTACGGCTGGCACAACGGAGCCGCGGTGCTCATCCGGGACGGGCTCATTGTTGGAATCGGCACAACGGCCGAGCTTCGCTCCGATTGCCCGCAGACCCGTCTGCCGCCCGGCGTCTTTCTGGCGCCTGGGTTCATCGATTTGCAGGTCAATGGCGGCGGCGGCATTTTGCTCAACGATCGGCCCACGGCGGATGGCATGCGGGCAGTCGCTCGGGCTCACCGTCGCTATGGCACGACGGCCTGTCTTCCAACGTTCATCACCGATACTCGCGAAAAAACGCGCGCGGCCATTGCGGCGGCTCGCTCGATCGCAGGCAAAAACGGTGTCCTCGGCCTGCATCTGGAAGGCCCCTTCATCAGTCCGCGGCGGCCGGGAGTTCATCGGTCCGATCGGATCGCAAGCCCCGGCCCAGGCGACCTGGAGAGCTTGCGCGATCTGGCAGGTGCCGGCCGCTCCCTGATCACGCTCGCGCCCGAATGTGTTCCGGCAGGCTTTGTTCGCACCCTGGTCTCGTCGGGCGCGCGGGTTTCGATCGGTCACAGCGAAGCGACAGCCACCATTGTCTTGCAGGCCATCGAGGATGGCGCGACCGGCGTGACGCATCTGTTCAATGCGATGCCGCCGATGAGTGCGCGCGAGCCGGGGATCATCGGCGCCGCGCTGGCGGAACGCCGGCTGACGGCCGGCCTTATCGTCGACGGATTCCATGTAGATCCGGTGTCAGTCCGCGCCGCGTTTGCGGCGAAGGGCTCCGACCGGATTGCGCTCGTCACCGATGCCATGCCGACGGTCGGTGCATCGCTCGACCGGTTCGAACTGGTAGGTCGAAATATCAGGCTGACTGACGGGCGGCTGACTACGGAGGAGGGCACGTTCGCGGGCGCGCACCTGGATATGGCCTCGGCGGTTCGCAATGCGGTCAGGCTGGCAAAGATCCCCCTCGAAGACGCCCTCCGCGCGGCTTCGTTGACGCCGGCGCGATTTCTCGGACTCGACAAAGAGCGCGGAAGACTCGTTCCAAATGCTCGCGCCGATCTGGTTGCCCTGAGCGAGGAGTTGCAAGTCGTCGCGACATGGATCGATGGAAGCCCGAATGAGTTGAAGGCGCATCCGAGAAGCTGAGGCAAACTTCACCACGCCTTCATGGCCGGGCTTGTCCCGGCCATCCACGTCTTTGAGCAAGAAAAGGAAGACGTGGATGCCCGCGACAAGCGCGGGCATGACGTATGAGAAATTCGCCTGCCGGTATCGAGTCTGTTGTTGTACAAGCCAGCGTTACGAGTTTCCATAGCGCAGATATTGTTTGCGCTCCTCCAGCCATGCCTGCTCATCGGCGAGTGCGAGCGCATTCAGATCGCCTGGCATGGCCGACGCATCGTCGACCCATTCTCGCAACAATGGACCGCCGTTGATGGCATCGATCGGTGGTCTCCCGTGCACGTACTCGTAGACGAAATCGCGCCATAGCGGATAATCGGGGTACAGGCGCCGAATCGCCTTGAAGGCGAGCGCCTGGATGCGCCACGGCTTGAAGGTCTTGTGATCGTATTGCGGGCCTTCGGTGTGGATCTGCACGCCGTGGCAAAGCTGGCCGACGTGTTTATGAAACGTGGGCTCGAACCAGCATTCGCGCAGGCGGCAGCCATCGAGCCACCGCGGAGCGATCGCGTTCATTTCCTTCATGACGGCCGGCGCATCGATATCGGGCGCGCCGAACAATTCGAGCGGTCGCGTGGTGCCGCGCCCTTCCGAAAGCGTCGTGCCCTCGAGCATCACTGTCCCCGCATAAGCGCGCGCCATCGACAAATTCGGCGCGTTGGGACTGGGATTGATCCACGCGCGGGCACCCAACGGCCAGCCGAATCCCGTCGCGGCATCGGGCTGCCAGCCTTGCATCTCGATTATGCGGTAGTCGACATCGAGCTTGAGCGTCCTGACGAACCACAAACCCAGTTCGCCGAGCGTCAATCCATGACGCATTGGTAACGGTCCTGCCCCGACAAAGCTTTCCCAGCCGGCGCGCAACGTCAGACCCTCTACAGGCCGACCGACAGGATTGGGCCGATCCAGCACCCAGACAGTCTTGCGATGTTGCGATGCCGCTTCGAGCACGTAGCGCAGGGTCGTGACGAAGGTGTAGATACGGCAGCCCAGATCTTGCAGATCGACGAGCATCACGTCGAAGGTGTCCATCATCGCGTCTGTCGGATTGCGCACGTTTCCATACAGGCTGAACACCGGGATGCGATGCACCGGGTCGATGAAATCGGGCGACTCAATCATGTTGTCTTGCTTGTCGCCGCGCAGTCCATGCTGCGGACCGAACGCCGCGTTGATCTTGACGTCACCGCACGCCGCGAGCGCATCAAGCGCGTGCGTCAAATCCTCCGTCACCGAAGCGGGATGAGCGAGCAATGCCACCCGCTTGCCTGCAAGCGGTGCACGCAAGGTGCGTTCGGCGATGAGTCGATCGATGCCAAAATTCATGATTGCGAAAACTCATACGCAAAGCAATCCGCATGGTGGAAGTCCGGCTTGCCGGGCGGATGTGCCAACGCCCAATATGATTTGCAGCCGCTCGTGTCCTCGATCAGTGCCGACAAACCGAGGCGCCATGGCGCGTTGCGCGGCAATTCAGTGAGACGACCCAATGCGAGCGCGACCTGCAGCGTGTAGCAGTCATCGTTCGAATTGACGTCGATCGCAGGCGCGCCGATCTCGCTCGCCACGCGCATCCCGGTTCGGTAGCCGCTGAACCGATATGCTGCCCATTGTGTCGAAGGCGCAAAGTTGAATTCGTAATAGCTGGCTCCTGCTGAAGCGCGGACAAATGCCTCGAAGCAGGTGTGTCGCCAAAGCTGGTCGCTGCGCGAAGTGACCACGACCGGCGGCATGCGAACCTCGTTCAACTTGCCTGTCACGATATAGGACAGATGCAAACTATCGGGGAACGGACAGCCGACGACGACCTCAACGTGCGCCGGCGCGATGCAACGGGAGTCCGGATGAAGCCTCAAGGATCGGCGCATGGTAGGCATTCTATCGGCCGGCTGTTTGTTGTCACATGCTGTCGGCTTCAAGCAGGCAGAAGGTGTCCATTGGTTACCTTAACAACGAGGCATGGCCGGGCTGCAATGAAGCAATCTTGACGGAGGTTGCGCTCCTATGGACAATAAATGCCATTAAACCAATCGGCATTTTGGGGCGGAGGGGCTTTTGAGCGTTCGCATCCTTTCTGTCGGCGCAGTTGCCTTGTTCAGCGCTGCGGTGTTCACAGCCTCGCCTTGCGCGGCCCGTGAGAGTGTCAGTTTCGGCGGCTATTCCGCTGGAACTATCGTGATCAAGACGAATGAGCGCCGCCTTTACTATGTAACTGGCGACGGCAAAGCGATCCGCTATCCGGTTGGCGTCGGCAAAGCGGGCATGGCCTGGTCCGGAACAGTGTCTATCGACGGCAAATACATCAGCCCCGCCTGGCAGGCCCCCGAATCAATCCGGAAAGATTATGCCCGGTCGCCTGCGGTGATCCCGGGCGGCAGCCCGTCGAATCCGATGGGTGCGGCAGCCCTCACACTGAGCGGTGGCGGCCAATACGCCATCCACGGCACCAACAATGCGGGATCGATCGGTGGCTTCGTCTCGCACGGATGTTTTCGCATGTACAACCAGGACATTATGGACCTGTACGCGCGCGTCAGCGTGGGCACGCCGGTTGTTGTCTTGCGATGAACCTTGGACCGGCGGAAAACATGAAATCGCGCGTATTTATCTCGGTGAGGTTCGGCGTCGTTATCGCCACATTGTCGCTGACCTTGCCGGCCTCGGCGTATTGGCAGTTCATGGAAAGGCCGCCCGGGGCTGAGGTGAAGCCGTCGCCTCGCTACAGCACCAAAAAGCAATGCGAGGACGCTCTTAAGAAGGTCGAGGCGGCGTTGAAGAAGGCCTACCCGGACCGTTTTCCACTGGTCGGAAGCTGCGAAGAATTCCGCTGAGACCGGATCTGCTCCCGTTCAGGCTGTATTTGCGGGACATCTCGCCGATTATTGGGGAGTGTGACTTTTCCGCACTAGCCGCAAATCACGGACGGCGATAGTGGTTTACAGGTCTACAGCGCAAATAACTGGGGAGCGTTATGAAAAAGTTCCTAGTCGTTCTATGCTCGGCCGTCCTCGCCTTCGGCCTCGCGGGTTGTGTAGGAAAGGCTCCGGTGGGAAAAGGCAAGGCCCCGGTTGTTCAGACCCGCGGCTAAGCCATAGACGCGCACCAATCGTTCGGGGTCGGCGTTCTTGCCGACCTTTTTGGGGGGCGTTGGGTTGGAGCTATTCCACGGGGGGTTGCGGTTGATCTGTGCGCCTAAAGCGGCATAGATGCCGACAGAAAGGCTGATATGCGCAACCCTTATCGGTTGGCTTTGAGCGTTCGTCTCCTGGTAGCGGTGAGTTTGGTCGCCATCCCCCTTGGGTTGATGGGCTCGCCGGCTGCTGCACAGGACTCGGTCGCCGCGGCTCCGAGCTCCCCGGAGTCCGCACCTCCAAAACCGACGCACGCCTACAGGCCTTATTTCGTCGAATTCCGCTCGCGAGCGGCCGCGAGCTATGGCCACATGTATGTGATCTACGGGCAGCTGAATGGTCAGGGCGAAATCATAAAGAGCGATATCGCCGGGCTGCATCCGAAAGGCGACGGCAACGACTGCGAAAATTGCAGTCTCATTCCGTGGACGGTGGGGCATTTTCTGTTTGTGCCGTCCGAAACCGGAGCGAGCGACGGCGATCTCGAGGAAAAATACGTAACCGGCCGCTACCGTGTTATGTTGGACGCTGCTGCGTTCAAAAAAGTTGCTGCCTACATCAAGGAGAAGAAGGACGAGAAGCCGCTGTGGAACGCGCTGGTCAACAACTGCGTGACCTTCGGAAACGATATTGCCGGCTACATGGGGCTGAAGACGCCTTCGGGAGCCAATTTGATGAAACCCGAGGCGTACATCGACAGCCTGCGTGAGATGAATGGCGGCAAGCCGCAAAAGGCTCTCAGGTTTGCCGCGCCGACTTCGGCAAAGCCGGCGGCAGCGCCGTCGCAGTCCACACCGAACAGGCAGAAAAAAGAACCGGTCGCGTTAGCGCCTTCGCCGGCGGTCGAGGTGTCTGGCGCCACGCGCTAGACCCGATTTCGATCGGATTGAATCGCGAAGGTGACTTTTCCGTTCATTCCCGCGACCCAGCGTGCGCTCGCTTCGCGAGCTACGGCGGGTCCGCCGAAGCGCAGAGCGCGTAGGCGGTAAGGGGAATCCAGCTTTATGAAAAGATTGGGTCCCCGCGTGCGTGGGGACGAGCGGGAAAGGGGCGTGCCATCGGATCGCACGCTGATTCCAGATGCGCAATTCAAATGCGCGGAATTAAGCGGCCGCCCGACGCTCAATATTACTTGCCGATATTCGGATTGAGTCGCTTCGCCTCGGCTATGTCGGCCTCGGCCCCGGCCTTGTCTCCCATCCGCTGCCTGTCGAGACCTCGATATAAATAGAAATCGGCATCGTTCGGCTTCAGCCGGATTGCCTCGCTGTAATCCGCGATCGCGAGGTCATATCTGTCCTTGTTTTCGTAAGCGACGGCACGATTGTAGAAAGCGATGGCCACATTCTCTTTCGCTTCGGTGGCTGACTGAATGAGCGCGGTGCAGCTTCTGATTTGCGTATCCCAATCGATTCCCGGATTTCCTGTACAGAATTGCCAATGCGAAGACAGCTGAGCCGCAGCGGACATTGTCATTGCCGCAATCGCCATGCTGACCGCGTGCAGACGCATCACAATTGGCACGGCGGCTCTCCCTTTCAGCAAGTCGACAAAGTTCGATAACATACCTGTTTTCAGGATCGCATCACAGGTACGCTCGTGACGGTCCGGTTACGCTGACGGCGTTTGACACCATGGAATTGCGGCATCTTCGATACTTCGTGGCGGTCGCCGAAAAATTGCACTTCTCGCGCGCGGCCGAAGAGCTCAATATTTCAACGCCGACGCTCAGCCACCAGATTCAGGCTTTGGAGCGCATGCTGGGCGCGCAACTTCTTTCAAGGAAAAAGAAGAGCGCCGTAGCGCTGACCCATACAGGCGAGCGATTTCTCGAGGAAGCGCGGGCAACCCTGAGACAGGCAGAGAATGCGGAGCTGGTCGGAAAGCGTGCCGCGCGTGGCGACATCGGAACTGTCGCCATCGGCTACATATTGTCGGCGAGCTGCATGGGGCTGCTGCCCGACCTGATCGGAAATTTCCGCAAGGCAAACCCGGGCGTCTCGCTGCAGATTGTCCGGATGGAAACATTCCCGCAAATGAAAGCGTTGATCGACGGAATTCTCGACGTGGCATTCATCAGGGCCCCGCAACGGTACCCCCCTGAGCTCACGGGCTTTGTGGTCGACCGCCATCCTTACTATGTCGCAATCCCGGAGAGCCATCCCTTGGCCCGAAGCAAGCAAATCACTCTCGCGATGCTTGCGCAGGAGCCGTTCGTCGCCGGCTCGCTGGAGCTGGAGGTCGGGTTTTGGGGCAACCTGGGGGCGATCGCGAAGCCTGGACAATCGATTCGCATCGTGCAACGAACCAGTGACATCTTTTCCCTGCTCACCTTTGTCGCGGCCGGAGTCGGGTTGGGGATCATTTCAGCGCCTATGCAGAGCGTCGTTATTCCGGGCATCGTTTATCGGAAGATCTCAGGTGCTCTGCAGGAGGCCGAAATTGCCCTGGCGTATCGAAAAAGCGAGAGTTCCCCCGTGGTCAAGTCGTTCATCCAGCAGTTGCGGGCGAGAGCACGGATACATTCGTAGTTATTGGATCGGCGCGCGAGATTGACCCATAGTGTGTGTCGCCAGTTCTTTCCGGAGATGACGTCAATGCATGACGCGGGCGTCCGGCTTCCGCTTCTGCTTCAGCCCGTTGCGCTGCGGGGGATTTTTGCCCGCAATCGCATCGTCGTGTCGCCGATGTGTCAGTACCAATCGATGAGCGGAGCCCCGACCGATTGGCATCTGGTGAATCTTGGGAAATATGCCATAGGCGGCGCCGCCATCGTGTTCACCGAGGAAACCGCGGTGGAGGAGCGTGGCCACAAAACCTACGAATGCGCCGGAATCTTATTCGGACGATCATGTTCGCGCTTACCGCGGGATCACCGATTTCATTCGCAGCCAGGGCGCGCTGCCGGCGATCCAGCTCGGTCATGCCGGTCGGAAGGCATCGAGCGATGTGCCGTGGAAGAACTTCAAGCCGCTGGACGAGGCCGACGCGGCGCGCGGCCTGAAACCCTGGGTGGGGCTATCGGCAAGCGCGATCCCCGATCCGCGACCGGGCTCGTCGATCCCGATCGCGATGTCCACGAGCGATATCCGCGACACGATCGAGGTCTGGCGCAATGCGGCGCTTCGCAGCGTGGATGCCGGTTTCGATATTTGCGAAATTCACGGAGCGCATGGCTATCTGATCCACCAGTTCCTCAGCCCGCTCGCGAACCGCCGCAACGACAGCTATGGCGGCGATTTGAACGGCCGCATGCGCTTCGCTCTCGAAGTTACCGAGGCGGTGCGGGCCGTGTGGCCGCAAGATCGGCCGCTGTTTTTCCGCTGCTCCGCGACCGACGGCCCGGAAGGTCTATGGAGCATCGACGACACCATCGTATTGTCGCGCGAATTACGCGATCGCGGCGTGGACGTCATTACCTGTTCATCGGGTGGAATCAGCGGACCGATCAACACGGCGGTTGTTCCGCGGCATCCTGGCTATCATGTCGCCTATTCGGATCGCGTGCGTCGCGAAGCCGGCATCAAGACCGTTGCCGTCGGACTGATCACGGAAGCGCATCACGCCGAGCAGATTCTGCGCGACGGACAGGCCGATCTGATCGCGCTTGCACGAGAGCTTCTTTACAATCCGCACTGGCCTGTTCATGCTGCCAAGGAATTGGGCATTGAGAACTACCTCGATGTTCTTCCATTTGCCCTTTCGTGGTGGCTCAAGCGCCGGGAAGAAGTGCGCCAGTTGAAGCCGAACTGAGCGCGCCGTCGACTTATAACGACTGCGGGGAATGCCATGCTGTTGCGCATGATCTTTACGGCGCTGCTCGTCGGATTTTCGCAACAAGCCGCGCTTGCACAGTACCCGACGAAGCCGGTCCACATTGTTGTCCCTTACCCGCCCGGAGGCGCTGTCGACGCTTTCGCGCGCGTGCTGTCGCAGCAGCTGTCGGATGTCTGGGGCCAGCAGGTCGTGGTCGACAATCGCCCGGGTGCCAGCACGATGATCGGCGCGGAGCAGGTTGCGAAATCAGCGCCTGACGGGTACACGCTTCTGCTCTCGGCAGAGCTGACCTTCGTGACCGTGCCTCATCTTTACGAAAAGATCCCCTACGACCCGTTGAAAGATTTTGCCCCAATCACCGCCTTGGTTTCTGCGACGCAGGCTCTGGTTGTCAACCCGTCCCTTCCGGCGAAGACGGTCAAGGATATCGCGACGCTCACCAGGGCGAAGCCGGGCGAGCTCAGCTATGGATCGTTCGGAATCGGCTCGACGGGCCATCTCAATATGGAGGTGCTGCAGGCGATGACCGGCGCGCGTTTCAATCATATTCCCTACAGCGGCGCCGGGCCCGCAATGAACGACGTCATCGGCGGCCACATCAACCTCATGTTTGCGTCGCTGAGCATCGTCAAAGGCAATGTGCAGGCCGGCAAGCTGCGCATGATCGGCGTCGGAAGCGATCGCCGCAGCCGCGAATTTCCCGACGTGCCGACAATCTCGGAGTCGGGCGTGCCAGGCTTCGAAGCAAAATCCTGGTTCGGGCTGGTGGCTCCGGCGGGAACGCCGCCGGATATTATCAAGAAGATAAACAGTGACGTGACCAAAATTATCTTGGGCCCGGCCTTCGCAGAAAAATATCTTGCTGCGCAGGGACTGGAGCCGATCGTCGGTTCGTCTGACCAATTTGTGACGTTTATTCGCGACGAAACCGTAAAATGGGGCAAGGTGGTCAAGGACGCGAATATAAAGATAACGAAGCAGTGACGAATCCTCTTCACGCAGCCGCTTTGCAACGCATAGAAATCAGCATTCAGGATCATGAACGAGTTTTTGGTTAACGTGATCAACGCGCGCTGTGCGCTCGACTTTATTTCCCTTCTGTCAATGAAGTTGGAAACCACACATCTGTGATGCGTTGTATTTCGTCTGTTTGGTGGACGGGCGCGGCGGCAAGAGTTTGCTAAAGACATCCTCCCCGAGCGTCGTGACGACCGGGGCTGCCTCACGACGTTCTAACAGTTTTTAGTTTTGAGGCAGGTGTGTCATGAGTAAAAATATTTTCGTGCAGTCGACTGGTCTGCAGCCTTCCAATCTCGCCGAGACGCGCTTCGAAGTTGCAAAGTCTGTGCGCGGTGAATCGATCGATGCCGAACTCACCAATAACCGCGCACGACAGCAGATCTCGCCGCGACCATACATGCCGCAGTTTTCGATGCACTCGCTCCAGTGCCGGAAGGCCAGTCAGGTGCATCCGAATCCGACAAGATTCTTCCCAGTGCCGCCGCATTCCATGACGCGTCGGTTGATCCTCTTCATAGCCGCTGGCCCTGCTTGGGCCGGAGGGACAAAGAGGAAGTGCCTTTGCAGTCACCTCGGTAACGCCGCACCTGAGCGTCGCGGCGGCGCCCACCATCACGATCTCGCCGCCAGGCGGCCAGTCGACTACGGTGTTTGAGGCAGGACTTGGCCAGCGCACCGGCGAGCCGCCGGGCACGCGCGCGGGCCAGTCCGGCGTTTCCGACCACGACGAAGACCGGCACCATCAGCTTCAGCTCGGACGGAGTGCAGTCGGTTTCGCTTGGCGGCCATTTGCTGACCACCACGCCGCAGACATTCCGCGACGGCACGACTGGATCGCTGACGGCCTCTTACAGTTTCAATGCGGTGACGGGAAAAGGCACGATCACTTGCACTTACACGCTGCTCGACAATACGTTAGGCGTTCCGAGCGCAAGCTTTGCGGTGGTGGTGATCGACCATGATGGCGACAGCAATCCGACGCGGGCGCAGCGGCATAAGGCAGTGCGGTCTTCGGTGGAGATGCGACTTGCGCGCGGGCCGCGGGGGCAGAGTCATGAGTTGGCTGCATCCTAAGATTGCTGTCGGGATGCAGACGCAGGCCAACAGGTCCAGTGACGTTTTTCTTCAAGGAGTCGCTGTCGGGCGTACCGCCCTCGAAGCCGATATGACCCACCCTCCAACCCGCCGCCGGGGTGGAAGAGAACGGCGCTATATCGCCAAACATATGCGTTGCGCGCTGAACGTTTCAAACAAAAGTCAAATGATTAAACGCGCAGCGACGCAAGGCGCTGCAAAACCGCGACAGAATGGCGTTAGGATTGCGAGCGGGCTTTCGCTGCAAGCCGCTGGTGAAGACGTGGCAGGTCAACAACCATACGGGCGTGGGTGCCTTTGCCGATCTCCTCAACCTCGTCGCGAGCGCTCACATTGAATTCGATGCGGCGGCCGTCCACTTTGGTGACCACCGCTTCAGCGGTGACACGATGGCCAACGGGAGTGGCCGCGAGGTGATGGATGTTGACTGCGATGCCGACCGCGCTTTCGCCCGGGTCGAGATAGTTCCGTACCGCATTCAATGCCGCGTTCTCCATCGCGGTCACCATCATCGGAGTGGCGAAGACAGGCGGCAGGGCGGCATCCTTGAACTGATTGGCCAGATGGGCCGGCGAAACGCGCAGCGTGTAAGAGCCTTTTGCTCCGGCGGGGATCGGTCGCATCGCGTCATCTCCCAGGTCGGGGAACATGATTGATCGCCGGGGCCAGAATGACGAGCAGAATTCCGCACAGGGCTATCGGCAGAAAAGCCATGCTGGAAACCCCTGTCAGGTCCCACGCCAACCCGCTGATGACCGGCACAATCACCGCGCAGCTGTAGCTTATCGTGAACATCGCAGCCGTCACACGGTGCACGTCATCGGCTGCGCTGAGAAGAGGCGGCAGCGCGAGCACCAGAATCAATATGATCGAGGCGGCAAAACCTTGCAGGGTGGCAGCCGCCACCACCCAAGCGCCGGTGCCAAACACGATGCCGACGGTCGCGATCACGCAGAGCAGTCCACACACGACATAGGGCCAAAGCTTGCGTTCCAGCCGGCCGGCAAAGGCGAGCAACAGCATCGATGCCGGCAACTGACCAATATTGAGGCCGATCAGGGCGGCGCTAATCCAATCGTCTTGTCCGGTGTCCCGCAGATAGTCGGGAATGAAGGCATTGGTTGCAAAATATGTGGCGTTGATGGTGCCGAGCATGATGCCGAGTCGCCAGATCAACGCATTCCGCCAATCGGGCCACCAGCGTCGTCTCGCCAGCATCGAGTCGTCAGGGGCGGGTGAGGGCGCCAGCCACATCACCATCACTGCGACGATTGCGACCGGGATGCTCCAGGCCACAAAGGCCGCCTGCCAGCTGCCAACAAGCGGCAGCACCAGCACAAACATCAGCGCCACAGGCAGGATCTCGCCGATCAGAAGTCCATTCGTATAAACGGCGGTGGCAAATGCGATACGATGCGGGACCCAGGCCCGGACGGCCGGCGGCAGTGTCACCTGCATGATGGCCACGCCGGCCCCCATGGCTATCGTCATGGCATAGAGCCAGGCTACATCCAGCAGCGCACCACGCAGCGCGCCACCAACCGCTGTCACGGCAAGTCCGACCACCAACGCGGCTCGAATCCCGAGTCGGGCAATCAACAGCGAACCTGGCACTGCCGTGATGGCGAACAGCATCGATGGCAGTCCGGTAAGAATGCCGATCTCTGTCGCGCTCAGATTCAACTCATCGTGAATCATCGGGATGAGCGGCGGGACAGCCAGGATCGTCAGCCGCAGCGCGACGCCGGCAAGCCACAGCAGCAGGAGCGACGTGAGGATGTGCGTTTGGGGGAATTTGCCGCTCATGAGCGGTGCCGGTTTTGCGAGCCTTGATCGGCCAGCTCCTGGCGGACCAGATCCGGAAGCGATTGGTTCGCCGAATTGAACTTGATCGCGCGGATATTGAAGCCCGCGGCGGCGGCAACGTCATCATCCTTGTCGCCGATCAGGAAGCTCCTGCCGATATCGACGGGCCATTCACGAACGGCCTGCTCCAGCATGCCGGTGCGGGGCTTTCGACAGCCGCAAACCACGGCCAACGGCTTGACGATGCCTTGAGGATGATGCGGGCAATAATAAAAAGCATCGATATGGGCGCCATGCGGTTTGAGCTTGTCTTGCATGTGCGCGTGGAATGCTTTCACCGCGGCTTCATCATAATAGCCGCGAGCCACGCCGGACTGATTTGTAATGACGAATACGTAGTATCCTCCCTCGTTCAAAAGGCGCACCGCTTCGGGTGCGCCCACAATCCATTCGAGCTGTTCGGGCTTGTACGCATAGCCGCGGTCGACATTCAGGACGCCGTCGCGATCGAGAAATGCTGCCGGACGCGCCCCTGCTTTCCTGTCGGAGTGAATCCCCGCCGGAGTTGCCTGGTCACTCATTGGCTTTTGCCAACGGATTTTGATGACTGGGCTCGCGGTCACCCGCTGGCGCCGCCGGACGTAGTTGCGAACCGCTGAAAATCCATACAAGGCCTCCTGCCAGCCCCACCACGAAAACGGCCGCGCCAAAAAGAATCGACAGCGTGAGTCCGTCGCTTTCAGCCAGCCCGGCAAAAGCAAAGGCCGCGATCATGCTGCTCTCGCGAACGCCCCAGCCGGCAATCGATATAGGGATGGTCGATATCAGCAGCACCGGCGGCAACAGGATCAGGACCTGCGCGAAGCTGACAGGCGCGGCGATGGCCATGATGCAGCACCACGCCGCAACAATTGTGAGCAGATGAATCGCGATAGAGCATGCAATGATATAGCTCATCGATGAGGGTGAGCGGCACAACGTTGCGGCGACGCCCGTAGCTGCCGATAAGTGGCGCGTCAGTGCCCAATGATCCAGCCACGGCCGAAAGCGCGTGCCAATCAGCACGAAGAGTATGCTGGCGGCCACTGCGCCAAGTCCGATCGTCAATATGACCGTTCGGGCGATAGGATCGTGGATCAATCTCATCGTCCAGGGCAGACAGGCAAGGACGATCAAGGCCAAGACCAGCACGCCCACGATCCTGTCAATCACCACCGAGTAGGTCGCCCGTGCCCAGCCGGCCCCCCTGCGCGCAAGAAACCAGATGCGCGCGCCATCGCCGCCAACCGTCGATGGTAGCACTTGATTGAAAAAGGTGGCGATGAAGCTCAGTTGCAGCGCCGACCCATAGGCCAGCTCCGTGTCGCACGCGGCCGCAATTTTTTGCCAGCGCGCCGCGAGAAAAGCGACCTGGACCGTCAGAAAAAACAGCGCCAGCGCCATCCAGGCCGGCTGCAAGCGGGTCAGCCGATCGCCCAATGTGCTGATGTTGACCCAACGCAGCGAGAAATAGAGCAGCAGGGTGGAGATGGTCGCTTTGGCCAGCAATAATAGCGTGCGGCGCATAGCGCAAAGTCCTGAACTAAGAAGTGGTGATCGCGTTGGATGGATGGACGGCTTTCGCATGCCCTATCCGGCGATGCAAGTGGGGACTCGATGGAACTGCGCAAAACGGGAGTGCCGATACGTCGATCATCTGATCGACGCGCTGCTGAAATTGATGGCAACGCCGGATCGGGTCACGGGCCCGATCAATATCGGCAACCAGAGCGAGTGCTCAATGCTCGAACTGGCAGAGATGATCGTCGAGCTGACCGGTTCGCGATCACGCACGGTGTATCGTCCGCTGCCGGAGAACGATCCGCGTCAGCGGCGCCCGGACATTTCGCGCGCGCAGGAGCTGTTGTCCTGGGCGCCCCGCACTCGGCTGAAGGAAGGGTTGATCCGGACGATTTGTTACTTCGAAGAGCTGGTGAGCGAGGATGGCGTGCGTCGCGCCTTTGCTCTGGAGCGAGGCCGGCTGATTCCACGCCCTGCACGGTTTTGCAGCGAAAATGGACTGTTGCCCGCCCCGCGAAATTTGCTAGCTAAGTGATCGGAAATCTGCCCATTTAAGACGGCTGCAGAAGACAACGGGAGGTCTGTGGCGATTTGCTACGATAATCGCCGCGTCCGGCGACAAGGGGATCAATTGAATATCGCATCGACCAAAACGGCGCCGTCAAGTTCGAGCACTGCGAAGCGCGCCGACCTCACGGTTGTCGGCGGATGCGGCCACGTCGGCATTCCGCTTGTTCTCGCGTTTGCCGAGGCTGGCCTCACCGTTAACGTCCACGATATCAAGGAAACAGCACTGGCGACGCTGAGATCCGGAAAATTGCCATTCATCGAGCATGGCGCTGCGCCGCTCCTTGCCAGAGCACTTGCCGGCAAGAAGTTGCTTTTCACCTCATCGGCCAGCGCGATCGGGCGCACGGCCCCCGTCATCATCACCATCAGCACTCCGGTCGACGAATTCCTGAATCCCGTACAGTTGGAAGTTCAGCGATGTGTCGACAACCTTTTGCCGCACCTTGCCGAGGACCAACTGTTGATTCTCCGGTCAACGGTCTACCCGAAAACAACAGATTGGCTGCAGGACTACCTGCGGCGGCTCGGCCGCAAGAACAGGGTGGCTTTCTGTCCTGAACGCGTGGTGCAGGGCTACGGCATCAAGGAGCTTCGCGAGATGCCTCAGATCGTCAGCGTGTTTAACAACGCCTATCGCTACATCGAATTTGGTCACAGCAACCAGTTCTACATGATCGCGAAATCGGCTGGCGCCGACTATCAGGCGATCATGCGCGCGATGAAGCAGAATTATCCGCGTGCGAGAAGCTTTCCCGGACCTGGCTGTTCGGCCGGCCCTTGCCTGTTCAAAGACACCATGCAGCTCGTCGCCTATGCCCGCAATCAATTCGGGATGGGTCATGCCGCCATGCAGGTCAATGAAGGCTTTGTGCTGCAGCTGGTCGATGACCTGCGGCGTTCGTACAGAATTTTGGAAATGACCGTCGGCTTGCTCGGAATGGCTTTCAAGGCCGAGATCGACGACATCCGGGCCTCGCTGAGCTACAAACTCAAGCGCAATCTGCAACTGTACGCGCGAAAGGTTCTCACCACGGACCCGTTCGTAACGTCCGATCCCCACATTCTTCCGCTCGAGCAGGTCGTCGAGGGCAGCGACATCCTGATCTTGTGCACGCCGCACTCTGTCTACGCCGAGGCAGATCTCAAGGGCAAGCCTGTCGTCGATGTCTGGGGCTTTCTCAAGAACGCAAACATCGTCTATTGAACATGGTCCGGTGTGGAGATCTTCGCTGCGGCCGGTCATGGAGGGCTTCTCCCGCCAAGGCTCATGCGCGCGTCGTGGTCTAGAGGGCCGGGATGACCAGATTGCCTCAGCTCACCTCGCGCCAAATCCTGATCATCTTGCATGATCTGTTGGCCACCGCTGCCGCGATCGTGGTCACATTCTTGATTCGCTTCGAGGATGCGGCCCTCAACGAACGAATGCATGCGCTGGTCCTGTTCCTTCCATTTTTCCTGCTCTACGCCGCGGTGGTCTATTTCATTATCGGATTGCATCGCAACAAGTGGCGCTTCACGTCGATCCCGGATCTGTACAATCTGTTTCGGGCATCGACCGTCCTCGCTGTATCGCTGCTCGCCCTCGATTACGTCCTGGTAGCACCGAATCTTTACGGCACGTTCTTTTTCGGCAAGATCACCATTCTGCTGTACTGGTTTTTGCAGATGTTTTTCCTCGGTGGCCTGCGGGTCATCTACCGCTACTTCCATTATGCAAGAACACTCCAGCGCGTGAAGGTTGCCGACGCGACACCGACTTTGTTCCTGGGACGCGCCGCCGACGCAGAAGTGTTGTTGCGTAGCATCGAAAGCGGCGCCGTGAAGAAGATCTGGCCGGTTGGCGTGCTTTCACCCTCTGCGGCCGATCGAGGACAATCCATCCGCGGCGTTCCTGTCCTGGGCGATATCGACGATCTCGAGCGCATCGTGGCTGATTTGGAAGGGCGCGGGGACCGGGTGAGACGGCTTGTCCTGGCCCCATCAGCCCTCGCGCCGGAAGCGCGGCCTGAAGCGATTTTGATGCGCGCACGCAGGCTGGGTCTGAACACCAGCAGGTTGCCTTCACTCGATACCGAT
Organism: Pseudolabrys sp.; assembly: GCA_036505835.1. Lineage (GTDB taxonomy): Bacteria > Pseudomonadota > Alphaproteobacteria > Rhizobiales > Xanthobacteraceae > Pseudolabrys. Next base: position 22,262 of record DASXST010000122.1, read on the forward strand.
GGGCCAGCCGTTCAGCTGGCGCCAGTTTCGGTCGAGGACCTGCTATTGCGCCCTAGCGTCAAAATCGACTACCGGCGGCTGGAGGATTTCGTCACCGGCAAGGCAATCGTGGTGACCGGCGGCGGCGGCTCGATCGGCGCCGAGATCTGCGATCGTATCGTAACGTTTGGCGCTGCGCGGCTGCTGGTCATCGAGCATTCTGAACCAGCGCTGCACGCGGTCATCGAATCTCTAAAGAGCAAACAAGGCAAGGCAGAGCTCACAGGCCGCATCGCCGACATTCGCGACCGGGAGCGGATTACCAGGCTCGTCGCGCAGTTCAAGCCTGACATCGTCTTCCATGCTGCGGCGCTCAAGCACGTTCCGATGCTGGAACAAGACTGGGACGAGGGCATCAAGACCAATGTCTTCGGCTCGATAAATGTCGCCGATGCTGCGGCGTCGGCAGGCGCGCAGGCCATGGTCATGATTTCGACAGACAAGGCGATTGAACCGGTGTCGGTGCTTGGCGCCACCAAGCGCCTGGCAGAAATGTACTGTCAGGCGCTCGACGACGAATTCTCCCGCCGCGCCGGCCCGGGCCAGCAGGCGACGCGGCTGATCTCCGTGCGATTCGGGAACGTGCTGGCCTCGAACGGTTCGGTTGTTCCGAAGTTCAAGGCGCAGATTGAAGCGGGCGGGCCGGTGACCGTCACGCATCCGGACATGGTGCGATACTTTATGACCATTCGCGAAGCGTGCGATTTGGTCATCACGGCAGCAACCCATGCGCTGGGCAGACGTGACGGCGATGAATCGGTCTACGTTCTCAACATGGGCCAGCCGGTGAAAATCGTCGAGCTTGCCGAACGCATCATTCGCCTGTCGGGCCTTGAGCCGGGCAGCGACATCGAGATTTCATTCACCGGCATTCGTCCGGGCGAACGGTTGCACGAAATCCTGTTCGCGCGCGGGGAAGAAACTGCCGACATTGGGATCCCGGGAATTGTCGCAGCCAAGCCGGTTCGCCCGACGCTCGATGCGATCCGGGCATGGGTCGCGACCCTGGAGCGGGGCGTGGCCCGTGGCGAGCGCGCGGCAATCTATAACGTCCTGCGCGACGCGGTGCCGGAATTCCGCGGCGAAGCGGCTTGAGGGAAACACCGTGGATCTTGACGCATTCTTCAAAGCGGAATTTGCCGAACACCACGACGTGGCGCGCCGCTCGGAGCAAGCGTTGTCGGGCAGCTTCGCAGCGCTCGTTCGAGCCTGTGCGACGTCAATCCGCGGCGGCGGCAAGCTGATGTTCTTCGGAAACGGAGGGAGCGCGGCCGACGCCCAGCATCTCGCGACCGAACTGACGGTCCGTTACAAGCGCGATCGTGCCGCGATCGCTGCCATTGCGCTGACCACCGATAGCTCGGCGCTCACGGCCGCGGGCAACGATCTCGGCTTCGAACGCACATTCGCGCGCCAGATCGAGGCATTGGGAAAGGCCGGCGATGTCGCCGTCGCGATCTCGACGTCCGGAAAGAGTCCGAATGTGATCGCTGCCCTTAAGCAGGCTCGATCGATGGGGCTGGTCACCGCCGCGTTTGGCGCCAAGGGTGGAGGCGACATGGCCCCCTTCGCCGATCATCTCTTGGGGGTGCCGTCGGCCACGACGGCGCGTATTCAGGAAATGCACATTCTGCTTGGCCAGATGCTTTGCGCTGCCCTCGAAGCGGAGCTTGGCCTTGTGGCCGAATGACTTTTGGCAGGCAAACTGTGTCTGGAAGTAGCGTTTTTCATAGGCCGAAAATTACCTTCTTTATCCTGAAAACGCCTTGACTTGATCGGTGGGTGCGCTTTCCCTTGGGGCAGGGAGACAACAACTATGGACGCTCCGATTTTGGCCGGGCATGGGCCCAAAGCTCCTGCGCAACAAGGAAACGGCAAGAGCGATCGACACAACATCCAGTCAGTGGATCGCGCGCTGTACTTGCTGGAAACGATAGCGGAGGCCGGCGGCGAAGCGACGCTGACCGAGCTCGCCACCCGCACAGGTCTCAACATTTCAACGTGTCACCATTTGCTCGCAACGCTGATCCAGCGCGGGTTCGCCGCGAAGGTCCCGGGGCGCCGCCTTTACGCGCTCGGCCCCAGAATCCTCTATCTCGGACACACCTGCCTGCAGGTGGACCTGCCCCGCCGCGCGCAACGCTACCTTGAAGCGATCAACCGAGCGACCGGCGAGACAGTGCATCTCGCCGCCCTGCAGGGCGACGCAGTGATCACGCTGGCGGTGCGCGAAGCGCTACACGCTGTCCGGGTCGACACCGGTAAGATCGGGAAGCTCGAGGCGCCACATGCGACATCGATCGGCAAGGCGATATTGGCCTGGCTTCCCGAGGACGAGATGCGCCGGATCCTCGCCGACGGCATGAAGCGCTTCACAGACAATACGATCACGGAATTCCCCGCTCTGGTCGAATCGCTGCGCATCGTTCGTCGTAACGGCTATGCGATCGACCATGAGGAATTTCTGCCCGGCGTCATTTGCGTTGGCGCGGCCATTCGCGACCAGGCCGGCACAGTCATCGGCGCCATCAGCGCTTCGACGCCGACCATGCGCGCCAGCGAGGAGCACATCGCTTCGATGCGCGACGAGATCATAGCCGCTACGCGTGCGCTCTCCGCTGAGTTCGGCGAGCCGGCAATGCAACGACCAGCCATAGCCAATTGATTGATTGGATTGTTTGACTGAGCTTTTTTGGGGGAATCATGTACGCACCGCCCGGTGTAAAAACCAATCACAACGAATTCCCCATTCCCGAAAGCCAGCGTGCCTGGGTGCTGGGTGATCCCGGTCAGCTCTCCATTGCGAAAAAGCTGGTCCCGGTGCCAAAGAAAGCAGAAGTGCTGGTCCGCATCGATGCGGTGGCAATCTGCGCGACGGACCTTGAGATCATCTATCATGGCCCGCCGGCCATGATCCAAGGCGGCATGCCATTCAATAAGAACTTCATTCCCGGTCATGAGTACATGGGCACGATCGTGGCGCTCGGACCAGGCGTCGATGAGTACAATATCGGTCAGCGCGTGGCAGTCGAAATTCACGCCGGTTGCGGTCAGTGCAAGCGATGTCGCGAGGGGATGTACACCTCGTGCCACAACTACGGTCTCAATTACGGCGACGTCGACAAAGGCCACCGCGCCAACGGATTCACCACCGACGGCGGTTTCTGCGAATACCAGGTGAACAACATCAATACGCTCGTCGCAATTCCGGACGAGATGACGGATGAGGAAGGAACGCTCCTCGTTACAGCCGGCACTGCCATGTATGCGCTCACCGAGCTGGGCGGGCTGGTCGCGGGAGAAAGTGTCTGCGTCACCGGACCTGGTCCGATTGGCCTCATGGCCGTTGCGGTGGCAAAGGCGCTGGGCGCGCAGCCGGTCATCCTCACAGGGACGCGCGACAATCGCCTTAATATCGGCCTCGAACTTGGCGCCGACGCTGTCGTCAATATCCACAAGACGCCCGACGTCGTTGCGGAAGTGAAAAAGCTCAACGGCGGCAAGGGCGTCGATTATGTGGTCGAATGCTCGGCGGCGACCAGTGCTGTCAACGACGCCGTGCGCATGGTCAACCGGGGCGGGCGCGTCTGCCTTGCGGCGTTTGCGCACGAGGAAGTGCCGGTCGATGTGGCGCATATCGTGCGCAATAACATATACGTTTACGGCATCCGCGGGGAGGGCAAGAGCGCGACGCATCGCGCCGAAGCTTTCATGCAACAGAAGCGCTTCGACGCCACCAAGATTCACACCCATACCTTTCCGCTCGATGATCTTCCGACGGCGATCCGGTACGCCAAGGACAGGGTCGAAGACGCCATTAAGGTCGTTGTGAAAGCGAAAATGAACGCCGCGCACAAGGAAGCCGCGGAATAGCGAAAGAGCAGCAATGCTCACCTGCGACGACTATCTGACGCTGGCCTCGCTCGACGAGGCGTTCGATGCGATGGCCGAACATCGGGGTCACTATCGCATCGTGGCCGGCGCGACCGACACGCTGCCGTGGGCGCGCGAGGGTCGAGCGGGTGATGTGCACATTCCGGCGCTGATTGACGTTACGAAAATTCCCGAGCTGCGCGAGCTATCGGTGGGCGACAAGCGCGCGCGACTCGGAGCCGCCACGCCTATCCAACGATTTCTGGACGATCGAAGCCTCGCTCGGGCATTGCCCGCCATGCCGCGCTGCGCGGTATGGTTCGCCGACGACCAGATTCGTGCGCAGGCGACGGTTGGCGGAAATATCGTGAATGCTTCGCCGGCGGCGGATGCGACGCCCTGTCTGATCGCGCACGCGGCCGAGGTCGAGCTGGCGAAAAAAACCGATGGCAACATCGTGCGGCGGCGCATGACGCTCGATCAATTCGTGACGGGGCCGAACCGCACCGCGCTCGAAGACGGTGAGCTGCTGATCGCGATTGAATGCGATTCCTCTACGCTGGAAGTTTCGAAAAGGTCGGTCACCGCCGTTCGCTGGTGATTTCGCTGGTCTGTCTTGCGGCGCTGGTGAAACTGGACGCGAAAGCCCAACGCATAGAAGACGTGCGGCTGTCGATTGCCGGCATCGGGCCGAAGCCCTTACGACTTGCCGAAGTCGAGAAGTTTCTGAGAGGCGCAGCGATCAGTCCGGAGCGGCTTGAACAGGCAGCCGACATGCCGGCGTCGTTTGTCGCTTCCCGCACGCGGCAGCAATATCGCCGCGAGGTCGTGCGGGGATTCATGCTGCGCGGCTTGATCAATGCGTCTCGCAGCGCCGGCGCTGACCTGACGGTGCTCGTCCCTGAGTTGGAGGCGGCCTGTGCCTGACCTTCAATTCACCGCCACAATTAATGGCCGCAGGATTTCACGCACCGGCAAGCCACATCAGCGCTTGCTCGATTTCATCCGCGACGACCTCAATCTGACCGGCAACAAGGAAGGCTGTGGCGCCGGCGAATGCGGCACATGTTCGGTTTTCGTCGACGGCGTTTTGATGAAATCTTGCCTTATGCCGCTCGCGAAGGCGCAGGGGAAGACCATCCAAACAGTCGAGGCGCTCGCAAAGACCGGCGAGCTGAGCGTATTGCAAAAAGCCTTCCATAAAGCAGGCGCTAGCCAGTGCGGCTATTGCATCCCGGGCATGGTGATGGCCGCGACGGCGGCGCTTCGGGCAAATCCATTTGCCGACCGCGAGGAAATCAAGGAGCGCCTTGGCGGAAACATCTGCCGCTGCACCGGCTACCAGAAGATTTTCGACGCCGTCGAACTTGCCCGTGACGTGCAGAATGGCAGCCTGCCGGCGAACGCCCTCTTCGAAGATGAGACCAAGAAAGGCGATTTCATCGGCAAGAGCGTCCGCCGCATCGACGCTCCAAGCAAGGTCTCAGGGCGCCTCAAATACGCCGGCGACATGACAATGCCGGGCATGCTGCATGTGCAGGTCCTGCGTTCGCCGCATGCTCACGCGCGCATTCTTTCCATCGATACCTCGGTCGCGGAGGCGATGAATGGTGTCGAGGCCGTCATCACCAAGGCGGATGTGCCAGGCGAGGACGGCTTTGGCGTGTTCGTCAACGATCAACCGGTCATGGCGCGCGAGAAGGTTCGATATGTCGGCGAGGCGGTTGCAGCGGTTGCAGCCGAAGATCCGCTCATCGCCAGGCGCGCGCTGGGCGCGATCAAGACCGCGTACGAGACGTTGGCGGCTGTTTTCGATCCGGACGAGGCCATCCGTCCGGGGGCGCCGGTGTTGCACGATTATGCGCCTGACAATGTCACCAAGCACATTCCGATCCGTGTCGGCGATGTCGAGAAAGGTTTCGCCGAAAGCGATCTGGTCGTGGAGGAAACCTATTCAACTCAGCCGATCGAGCATGCCTATCTCGAGCCGGAGGCAGGCCTTGCCTATGTCGATCATGACGGCGTGGTGACCATCGTTTCACCGGATCAGAATGTCACTCATCATCGCCACATGCTGGCCCGTATTATAAGCCGATCAGCAAAGTGCGCTTCGTGATGAGCCCCGTCGGCGGCGGGTTCGGCGGCAAGGAAGACATGATCTATCAGGGCATGCTTGCGCTCCTTGCGATGAAGACGCAGCGGCCAGTACGGCTGGTGTTCACGCGCGAGGAATCGATTGTATCCACGGCCAAGCGCCACCCCTCCCGCACGGTGCTGCGCATGGGCCTGACCCGCGACGGGCGGATCCGCGCGTTCCACATGAAAATGCTGTGCGATGGCGGCGCGTACGGCCTGTCCACCGAGGGCGTCATGCGCAAGGCCGCGATTTTGGCGGCGGGGCCTTATGTCATTCCCAACGTCAAGGTCGACACCATCGGCGTCTACACCAACAACACGCCGTCGGGCGCCTTCCGTTCGTTTGGCGCTCTGCAGACCGCATTCGCGACCGAATCCCATCTCGACATTTGCGCCGAGCGGCTGGGACTCGATCCGTTCCAGATCCGGCGCATCAACGCGATGCGTGATGGCGCGCTCACCCACACAAAAGCGAATCTGGGTTCGGTCAGCCTGACGCGTGCGCTCGACGCCGTTGAAAAAGCTTCGGGGTGGGAGACCGGCGCACCGGTTTCCCGTGGTGCGAGCCGAAGCGACCTGAACAGTGACGAGATCCGGCCGCCCTGTGCCCTGGGTGCGCGCTTTGCGGCGGCTGAGAAACAGGAAGCGGCGGAGTAGACGCGATGGCCCGCAAACGCGGACGAGGGATGGCTGCCTGCTGGTACGGCATCGCGCGGACAGCCGTGATCGATCGCGCCGCGGCATGGGCCGAGCTCGATGACGGCGGCAGCGCGAAAATCGTCACCGGCGTCACCGAGATCGGAGAGGGGATTCTAACCGTGCTCGCGCAGATCGCCGCGCATGAAATGGGCGTGAAGCCCGAGCACGTGGTCCCGGCGACAACGACACGGCGCGTGCGCCGGAAGCCTCGCATGCGGGCGCGAGCCGGCAGACCTACATGATCGGCAATGCCGTCGCCCTGGCATCGCGGGAAGCGCGCAGGCGGCTGGTCGAGGTGGACGCCTGGGGCGTTGAAGCGGATACCATCCGCACCGGCAACGGAGAAATCTGGGTCGAACACACCAATCACCGGATGCCGATGGGCGAGGCCGTGCACCTGTCGAAGAGCCGCGGCGTGGTGCCTGTCGGTTCGGCCAGTTTCGGCACCGATACCACCGGCCTCGATCTCGTCGACGGCTCAGGCCGACCCTGGCAGGCCTATGTATTCGGTGCCCAGGTCGCCGAGGTCGAAGTCGACACTATAACAGGCGAGGTGCAGGTCCTTGGAATCTGGGCGGCGCACGATGTCGGGCGGGCCGTCAATCCGCAGGGCGTGGAGGGGCAAATCGAGGGCGGAATCGTGCAGGCGCTCGGGCAGGCGTTGATGGAAGACTACAAGCTGGCCAATGGGTGGACCACCACGCCTGGCTTTGCCAAATATATTTTGCCAACCGCGCTCGATGTGCCACGCGTCAATTCGATCATCATCGAGGATCCTGATCCGATCGGTCCCCTTGGGGTCAAAGGCGTTGGCGAACCGGCGATGGTCCCGACCATTCCAGCAATCATGAACGCAATCTACGACGCGGTTGGCGTGCGGATTACCGACCTGCCGGCTACGCCGGAAAAGGTGCTGATGGCGATCCGCGAGAAAGAGCAGCGCAACGCCATGCAGGCGTAACAGTGGTTATGCTTAGAGTCGTTTGAAGTTTGGTGGAAACGTTCGGCTACATAAGGCAAAGAAGACCGGAGGGAGGACTCAATGAAGCACTGGACCCAGATTGTCGGCGCATTTGCCGCGCTCGCTATTGCCGGGGCGGCGCAGGCACAAAACTATCCGAGCCGCGAAATCAAGATGATCGTGCCGTTTCCCGCCGGCGGGCCGAGCGACATCGTGGCGCGCATTGCGGCGGATGGCATGAGCAAAGTTCTTGGCCATAACGTTCTGATCGAGAACGTCGCAGGCGCCGGCGGCACTGTTGGCGCGACGCGTGCCTCGGAAGCTGCGCCGGATGGCTACACCCTCTTCGCCGCCAGCATGGGCACCATTATCGCGGCGCCGACCTTCTATCCCAATCTGAAATACGATTCGACCAAGGACTTCGAACCAATCGGCATGTCGGCCAATGCTCCGGCTGCGGTCTCCATCAAGAACGATATTCCGGTGAAAGACCTGAAAGAGTTCGTTGCCTGGGCGAAGCAGAAAGGTTCTGAGGTCAAGCAAGCCCATGGCGGCGTCGGCGGCACCTCACACATGGCCTGCCTGCTTTTCAACCAGGTCGTCGGCATCAAGCCGACCATGGTGGTCTATCGCGGCATGGGCCCCGGCATGAACGACCTGATGGGAGGACATATCGATATTGCCTGCGAGCAGGCCGTTGTCATGGCGGCAGCCATCCAGGGGAACAAGGTGAAGGGGATTGTGGTTGCCGGCCCGCAGCGGCTTGCCGCCATCCCGGATGTCCCGACTGCCAGGGAGGCGGGGGTGGCCGACTTTCAGCTCAACATCTGGAGCGGGATCTATGCGCCCAAGGGCACGCCGAAGGAAATCGTCGACAAGCTCGCCGACGCGCTCGACAAGAGCCTGGACGATCCCAGTGTCGCGAAACGGCTGGCCGAGCTCGGCGGCTCGATCCCGCCGAAAGCCGAGCGCACGCCAGCCAAATTCGACGCCTTCGTGAAGTCCGAGATCGCGCGCTGGTCGCCGATCCTCAAGACCTCGACCGTCGGCGCAAAATGACGCGCCGCATGCGCGCATCGGCTGTCTAA
>DASXST010000123.1:0-5435 GCA_036505835.1 Pseudolabrys sp.
AAATTCGCGCGCTTACTGCAGAAGCGGATCCACACCGGAAAGTTTACTGGTCCTTTGGCAGCTCGCTGTCGCAAGTTGCCGGGGAGTACGCCCGCGCCAATACCGCGATTCTGAATTCCTATCTGGGTCCGACGGTCGAGCGTTACCTCAAAGACCTCGAAAACAAACTGCAACAGAGGGGGCTTCAAGGGCCGCTGTTGATCATGCAGGGCAACGGCGGCGTGGCGCACCGCGAGCATGTGAGCGCGATCGCCAATCTGCAATCGGGCCCCGCAGGCGGCATGATTGCGTCCGCCCACATCGCCGGCTTGCTCAAGCACAAGAATGTCATCACTACCGACATGGGCGGCACGAGCTTTGATGTCGGTCTGATCACCGAGGGATATTGGCGCTACGCCCAGGAACCGATTGTCGAGCGCTTCCGCATGCTCCAGCCGATCATCGATATCGAATCCATCGGCGCCGGCGGCGGCACCATTGCGCAGGTCGAAGCCGAAACCGCGCGATTATTGGTCGGGCCGCGCAGCGCCGGCGCCAGTCCGGGTCCCGTCTGTTATGATGTGGCCGGAGAACAGGTGACGGTCACCGACTGTGACCTCGCGCTCGGCATCATCGATCCCAATTATTTTCTCGGCGGCCGCAAGCATCTCAATAAAGAAAAAGCGCTCGCAGCCATCGAGGAAAAGATCGCCCGACCATTGAAACTGAAAATTCACGAAGCCGCCGCCGGAGTTTTCGACATCGTCAACGCCAAGATGTCGGATCTGATTCGCCGCCAGGTCGTGCGCACCGGTTACTTGCCGGAGGAATTCGTCATCTATGCTTTTGGTGGCGCCGGCCCGGTGCACGCTTCCGGCTTTGCGGCCGAATTGGGCATCAAGCAAATTTATATCTTTGCCACCTCGCCGGTGTTCTCCGCATTCGGCGCCGCCGCCGCCGACGTCATTCGTACGCGCGTGATGAGCTGTCAGTACATCCTCCCCGCTGATCCCGCCGTGATCAACCAGCGCCTCGACGCCATTGAAAAAGAAATGGCCGCAGCTCTGTCTGGCGAAGGCTTTAAAGTCAATCAGGTCGAGTTCCGTCGTTATTTCACCATGCGCTATCGGCGCCAAACCGCCGGAGTGGAGATGCGGATGAGCTTTGATCGCTTCAATGCGAATCGCGTCAGGGAGATGCAGTCGACGTTCGAGAAAAAATATCAGGAGCTCTACGGCGTCGGCGCGGGCTACACAAAAGCGGGCATCGAGATCAGCGAAATTCGTGTCGATGCCGTCGGCAAAGTCGCCAAACCAAAATTGAGTGCGAGGCGCAAAGCCGGCCGCAAGGCGCGCGCCGCTCTCAAAGGCAAGCGCCAGGTGTTTTTCACCCGGCCTCAGCGCAAATTCATCGACACGCCGGTCTATGACTATGAACGGCTTGGCGTCGGCACGGTGGTTCGAGGACCGGCGATAATTGAACTGCCCTTTACGACGACCTTAGTGCCGGCGGAGCACAAAGTCAGTGTCGATCCGTATAGGAATCTGGTGATGGAAGTGGCGTAGACAGAGGATTGGAGTGATGGAGTACTGGAAGACTGCGGTGTTGGAGTGTTGGAGTGATGGAGTAATGGGTAACCGAGCAATGGAGGTGTTGAGCTATCATCTCCGAACGCCCACTATTCCAATACTCCAGTACTCCAATACTCCAACGATGCGTGGGGGACGCGCGCCATCATGAAGAGAAAGAACCGGAGAATATTCAAGGCGCTATTGCTGTGTTTGATGATTACGAGTGTCATAATCGCGTGGGGGTGGGATAGCCCCGCTTCCGCCCAGCCCGTGCGCATCGCCGTCGGCGCGGCCAGTGTCGCATCGCTGCCTACCTGGGTCGCCCACGACGGCGGCTATTTCGCGCGCGAAGGCGTGCCGGCCGAATTGATCTATATCCGCGGCGGACCGCAGACAATGTCGGCGCTCATCAGCGGTGAAGTCCCCTTCGCGCAGATTTACGGTGGGGCGTTAGTGGCTGCCGGGCTCACTGGCGCCGATGTTGTGATCGTCGCGGGGCTGATCAATCAGCCATTCTTCTCGATCATTACCGCCAAGGGCATCGACAAGCCGGAAGATTTGCGCGGCAAAAAAGTTGGCATCAGCACCTTCGGCTCGGCTACCGATTTCGCTTTGCGCTTGGCACTGAAAAAATGGGGAATCAAGGCCGACTCGGAAGTAAGCATATTGCAGATGCGCGGCGTCCCGGAGATTTTACCGGCGATGGCTTCGGGCGCTCTCCACGGCGGCGTCATGTCGCCACCGACCAACATGATCGCGATTCGCGCCGGCTTCAAGGAGCTGGCCTATCTCCCGCAGATCGGCATATCATTTCAACACACGAGTCTGGCGACGACCAGAAGATATCTGGAAAAAAACCGCCCCACCGCCTTGAAAGTCATACGCGCTTACAACGGCGCGATCGAGCGAATCAAAAGTGACAAGGCGTACACTTTGAAGACTCTTTCCAAGTACATGAGCACCAATGACAATGTCGTGCTGGATTACAGCTACAACGTGGGCCAGCCGCTGTTTAGGATTCCCCCTTATCCGACGTTGGAAGGCATTCAAGCCGCGCTCGATTTTCTCGCTGAGAAGGACCCCAAAGCGAAGCAAGCCCAGCCGAAAGATTTCGTCGACTTATCGTTACTGCAGGAAGTCGAGAAGACGGGAGCGAAAAAATAAATCGTGGAGTGATGGAGTACTGGAATGTTGGAATGATGCGTAATCGGATTCGATCGTGCTTCACCCGCGATGCATTTACCAATACTCCAGTACTCCAACACTCCATCACTCCAATCCGATTTAATCCCGCGGAGAGCGTGCCATGATGACCAAAATCGATCCGATCCGCTACGAGATGTTTTTGCACCGTCTGTGGGCCATCGGCGAAGAAGGACGGATGACGCTGCAACGCGTCACTGCTTCACCGATCGTTTCTCAAGGCGGCGAATGCATGAGCTCCTTTTACGACGACAAAGGCACGATGGTGCTCGCCTGCTCAGGCCACCTGCGCTTCGCCGCCGCGACCTCGGACGCGATCAACAGCATCAAGCAACGCTTTGAGAAATCGCCGGGATTCTTCGACGGCGATCAGTTCTTTTTCAACGATCCTTACGTCGCCGGCTCGCACACCCACGACATGATGATCGTCAAGCCGATTTTTTACCAAGGCGAACTAATCGCCTGGACGGCGACCAGCACGCACACTGCGGACACCGGCGGTCTGCTCCGCGGCGGCGCGTACGAAATTTTTCACGAAGGCATTTGCGTTCCCGGTCTCAAGATTGTCGAGAAAGATGAGTTTCGCGAGGACGTATTCCAGACCCTGACCGGCATGTGCCGCGATCCCCAGTATGTCGGCCTCGACGTCAAAGCGATGATCGCCGGCAACAATATCTGTGCCAAGCGCTATCTCGGCTTGGTGGAAAAGTTCGGCCTCAAGTTCGTCCAAATGGCCGGCGAGAAGATGATCGAAGACTCTGAAGCCAAATCGCGCGCCAAACTGCGCTCCATGCCCGACGGCACTTGGGTGACGCGCCAGTATGTCACCACGCTCGATCGCAAAACGCGAAAATCAGTGGCGCAGCAGCTTTACTGCACGATGACGAAAAAAGGCGACGAGCTGCAATTCGATTTTACCGGCACCAGCCCGCAGACCGATACCGATCACAATTCCACCCTACCCAGCACAATCGCCCATCTCGCGCTGGCGCTGACCAACACGCTTTTCTGGGACGTGCCTTGGAGCGACGGCAAGATGCGGCCGGTAAAAATTCACGTACCGGAAGGCAGCATACTCAACTGCAAATATCCGGCGGCCTGCGGCGCCGGTCCGCGCATCGGCAATGTCCTGGTCTCCACGGTCTGCGAAGCGGTCGCCAAAATGATCTATGCGTCGGGCCGCTCCGACGACGTGAACGCATCGACGACGGGTAATTTGGAATTCGTCGGCGGGCCGGGTTATTTCTACGGCGGCCATACCCGCGAGGGCATCGCCGTCGCGCAAGGTCTCTACGACATCCACGGCGCCGGTATGGGCGCCGCGCCCCATCGTGACGGCGTCAACACCGGCGGCCACATGAACATACCTTCCGCCGGCATCACCGACGTCGAACGCATCGAGATGCAGTATCCGTTTCTCTACTTCACGCGCTCGCATAACTGCGACGGCAGTGGCTTCGGTCAATATCGCGGCGGCATGGGCAGCTATCGAATCTATCTCATCTACGGTTCGAAAGACTGCAGCGTCGACTACAAACCCTACGGCGGCGTCGCCCAAGGCGGTTTCGGTCTCGCCGGCGGCTTTCCCACCGGCATCGGCGCCACCCGCGTGATGGTCGAGGCCGGCTTGGAAGTGCTCGACAAAGTAAGAGTAGGCAAGCATCCAACGGGAATGACGATGCGCGCCGGCGAATGGGGTAAATCGTTTCTCCCCGCCGGCGTGCCGGAACGAATTCCGCTGCCCGAGGGCAGCTTGCTCGTCGACTACGTCGCCGGTGGCGGCGGTTTCGGCGATCCCATCGATCGTGATCCGCTGGCGGTGCTGCAAGATTTTCGCCGCGGCTGGGTTAGCCGGGAAATTGCCGAGAAAATTTATGGCGTAATCTTGACGGGTGACGGCAAAACGGTGGACAACGAGGCCACCGAGTCGTGCCGCCGCGAAATCCGCGACGAGCGCAAACGAGAGGGCAAGACGATCTCCGGTAAGACCAGCGGCATCACAGCGCCAGTGCAAAACAGTTGGCGGCAGTTACTGCGGTTCCACGCTTCATTGGAACTCGCCGGCAACGGTAAGCAGAAGGTGATCCGCTGCACACGCTGCGGTCATCTCTATTGCCGCGCCGATGAAAACTACAAGCTCTATGCACTCCATCGCAGGGTCCACTTGAGCGAAGTGATGCCACCGCTACCATCCGGTGAGCCGTACATCGGTGAGTATCACATATACACTTGCCCAGGTTGCGCCACACAGCTCCAAGTGGACATGTTCAGTCCGACACTGGGCGGAGACGCCGTCTTGTGGGACACACGCATAGACGCGGAGAAGCTCAAGAGCCGCTAGGTGCGAACCAAGCCAATGTCCTTCACCCTCCGCAAGGCGCCTCTGCAGTCTTTCCTGTTATTCGTCCTATCCGTCCTATCGGTCCAATCTTCTTCCGCCCAAGAGCGCATCACGCTCGGCCTCACCACCCGCAATGGCAGCACGTCCCTACCGTTCGTCATCGCTGAAGAAAAAGGATTTTTTAAAGCCGAAGGTGTCAACGCCATCGTCGTCATCATGCAAAATCAGGTCGTGGTAAACGGCGTCGTCGCCCGCAACGTTGATTACGGCGGCACGTTCTCGAATTTCGTCGGCGCGGCGATCTCCGGCCTGCCGGTGCGGATCGTGATGTCCGCCATGGA
>DASXST010000124.1:0-12932 GCA_036505835.1 Pseudolabrys sp.
CTACGATCGGGAGAAGCTGCAAGAGCGACTTGCCAAGCTGGCGGGCGGCGTTGCGGCGATCCGCGTCGGTGGGGCCACCGAGGTCGAGGTGAAGGAGCGCAAGGATCGCGTCGACGATGCGATGCATGCGACCCGCGCCGCGGTCGAGGAAGGCGTCCTGCCGGGCGGCGGCGTAGCGCTGCTGCGCGCGGTCGAGGGGCTCAAGCGTCTTCGCCCCGAAAACGAGGACCAGAGGCACGGTGTCGAAATCGTCCGCAAGGCGCTGCAGACCCCTGCGCGCCAGATCGCGGTCAACGCCGGGGCCGATGGCTCGGTCGTCGTCGGAAAAATCATGGAGAAGGACCAGTACTCCTACGGCTACGATGCGCAGACCGGTGAGTACGGAAACCTGGTGACCAAGGGCATCATCGACCCGACCAAGGTCGTGCGCACGGCCCTGCAGGACGCGGCTTCGATCGCCGGCCTGCTGATCACCACGGAAGCCATGGTCGCCGAAGTGCCAAAGAAGAAAGAGGCAGCTCCGGCCATGCCACCTGGCGGCGGGATGGACTTCTAAGCTCGGCAAGCTCAAGGCGAAATGCAAAGGCCCCGGGGGAAAATCCCGGGCCTTTTTGTATTCTTCCGCCGCAATTAGGTGAGATTAAAAAGCAACGACCACACACGAAAAAGCGCGCGTTCATCCGGCGTCGCCTCCTCGCTAGTGGCCGTCGTGGCAACAAACAAATACGCATCGCCACTTGCAAATCATATTATACGCCTGACATGACGTCAGCATGACAAAGCGGCAAGGCAATATATATGCCGGGATAGGCGGTTGGACCTATGAGCCCTGGCGCGGCGTCTTCTATCCCAAAGGGCTGCCGCATGGGCGCGAGCTTGAGTATGCCGGGGAGCACCTGACCTCGATCGAGATCAATGGCACATTCTACCGCACCCAGACTCCGGCGACCTTTCGCAAATGGGCTTCCGAGGTGCCCGAGCGATTTGTTTTTTCGGTAAAAGGTCCCCGCTATGCGGTGAACCGTCGCGCGCTCAAGGAAGCCGGCGATTCGATCAAGCATTTCCTGAACTCCGGTGTTACTGAGCTCGGCGCTCGCCTCGGCCCCCTCCTCTGGCAATTCGCGCCGTTCAAGAAATTCGACGAAGCAGATTTCGGCGGCTTTCTCGAATTGTTGCCGAAGACATTTGATGGACATGCGCTGCGTCACGTGGTGGAGGTCCGGCACGATAGCTTCAAGACGCCAGCTTTTATTGCGCTGCTTCGGCAGTTCGACGTGCCGCTGGTCTTTGCCGAGCATGAAACCTATCCGGCCATTGCCGACGTCACCGGGGACTTTATTTACGCGCGGTTGCAAAAGGGCGATGAGAAACTCAAGGACGGCTACCCGCCGAAGGCGCTCGATGCCTGGGCCGCTCGCGCCAAAACCTGGTCGCAAGGCGGAGAGCCGAAGGATCTGCCGCGCGTTGCAAAGGAAAGCACAAAGAAGGAGCCGCGCGATGTTTTTATGTATTTCATCCACGAGGCCAAATTGCGTGCGCCGGCTGCCGCCATAGCGCTGATCGAAAGATTGAAATGAAAATGAAAACGAAGAAAAAAGCGAGAAGAGCAAGAACGCGTCCATTATTCACAATTGGATACGAGCAGGCAAAACCAGCCGCAGTCCTCAACGAGCTCAAGCGCGCAAAGATTGAGTTGCTGGTCGATACGCGGGCGGTAGCCGCCTCGCGTCGACCCGGCTTTTCAAAGGGTCAGCTCGCACTCTCGCTTGAGGAAACCGGAATAACCTATATCCATCTGCAGAAGCTCGGCACTCCGGCTGAAGGGCGCGCGGCAGCGCGCGGCGGCGACACCGACGCCCTATGGCGCATTTACGACAAGCACATCCGGAAACCTGAATCGCAGCAAGAACTCGGTCAGCTGATCGCGCTGATCAATTCAGGCAAGCGCATCGCATTGCTTTGCTACTGTCGTGACCCGAAAACCTGTCATCGCAGCCGAATCGTTGCGAATGTCAGGAAACGAATGTCGGTCAAGGTCGCCGATCTCGTGCCGCCCCTGTTTTGATCATTCGGCGGGCTGGGGGGACCGCTGCTTACCCTCGACGCTGATGATCATTGCAACCAGCGCCAGCGTGGTGAGGAAGAGCAGGAGCGCGATGACGGCGTTGACGCCCAGGACAAGCGCAAATCCGCCGCTCTCGTGCAGGATCGAGATCATGCCGATGGCGGCGCCCGCGCTGATGAACAGGAGAAAGTAGCGCACGGCGTAAACTCGTCCGCGCCATGCATCGGCCGTGTAGCGCGCCATGATCATGTCGTTCACGGTGACCTGGCCGTAGATCGAGGCGACCGCGATCGCAAGTGCGATCAAAAGAGCCCTGCCGTTGGCATACGTGGCCCACAAGTTGCCAAGGAAACCGAACCCCGTTACCGCCGCGAATATGACATGTGGGGGGACCCATTCGACCAGGCGGCCAACCGTCAATTGCGCCAGCGCCCCGCATATCAGGACGGCCGTCGCGATGCTGCCGACAAGGACCAGCGGCAACGCGGTGGAAAGCCGCTCATCGACAATTTTCGGCAAGGCGATGGTCAGGACGTTGAATGTCAGCCCGGCGCTCAGCGCGATCACGATAAAGAGCCCAAACAACACGACCGCAAGCCGCGGCGTCAGCGGGACCGCCGGCTTCGATTCGCGCGTTTTGGCATGGTGGCGATCGTCCGGCGTGATCCATAGGTAAAGGATTCCAGTGGCTACCAGAAACGCAGCCGGCGCGAAGAACGCCGCGCGCCATCCGAACCATGTGGCAAGCGCAGCACTGATGCCGGCGGCGAGCGATACACCGAGGTTGCCGCACACACCATTGAAAGCAAGCGTTCGACCGCGCGCATTCGAGGCCTCGATCAGCATCGCCATGCCGACCGGGTGATAGATTGAGGCGAACATGCCCAAAGCGAACATCGCCACCGCCAATGCGGCGAGATTGGGCGCGAGGCCGGCGCCGGCCAGCGACGCCCCGCAGCCGATATAGAAGGCCGTCATCATGTTGCGTCGACTCCAGCGGTCCGCGAGCCAGCCGGCCGGCAGCGAGAACAGGCCAAACGCAACAAAGGCGGCGCCCGACAGCGCAATCAGCTCGCTGTAAGGCCGCTGATAGACGACCTCCAGCCCGATAACCACGGTCGGGTAGATCAGCAGCACAAAATGGTCGAGCGCGTGCGCCCAATTCAGGAAGGCAATTGAGCGCTGGCGCTCCTCGGCACTGACAGTGGCAGCAGTCATCGGATTTCCGTTCGGCATTGCGACTCCACTGCTTGCATATACCCATCGGCCGCGATTGTCCCGGTCGGCATGTGCAACCCTCCCCCGTTCGGGGGACGCTATAGCGCATAAGTTGTGCAATCGTCTGACTGCAATTTAATAGCGTTGCCCACGTCCGAGTAACTGAATACGTTTCAGACAGCGCGTATACGCGACGGCAATCGCCGTCATCGGTACAGAGCGAGCGTCCCCGGAGATCGACAAGTCATCGGCTTCTGAGTGCTGTCCCAGGCATTGCCGGGTTGGCGGATCAAACGCGGCAATGCTGAATTCAAAGTTTTCTTCGCACCCGAATTTTAGAAGCATTATCTTTTCCCGAACGATCCATTCCAACCGGCTGCGCGGCTCCTCAATCGGCCTTCGGATCGCGGCCGAATTCTGGCACGAGCCGACGCCGGAAACGATGCTTGCGGCCGATGCCTCGCTGTCATCGATTGCAACCGGAAATTCGGCGCGCGCGGCCTACGGCTGGCGCATTCTCAATGACCCGCTGGGAGGAATCTATGTCGGTCCGGAAACGCAATATTTCGGCTCACAAGGCTACCGGAGCTTGCGTGTTGGTGCGCACATCACAAGCATGAAGGCCGAGGACACCGAATGATCCGCTGCGACAGGCTGGGCATGGGACTCGCACGCCCGCGCCAGCCCCTACGTGCGTATCAACGTTCTGAAACGGCTGTGACCTAGTCGAGCGTGCGGCGGAATCTGGTGACCGCAATGGTCATGGCCACCAGCATCAGAACAAACATCGCGATCGCGTCGTAGCGAAGATCGGACAGATTGGAGCCCTTGAGCATGATCGAACGCACGATGCGGAGAAAATGCGTCAACGGCAATGCCTCCCCGACATATTGCGCCCAGACCGGCATGCCAGCGAACGGAAACATGAATCCTGACAGCAAAATATTC
This sequence comes from Pseudolabrys sp., assembly GCA_036505835.1. Classification (GTDB taxonomy): domain Bacteria; phylum Pseudomonadota; class Alphaproteobacteria; order Rhizobiales; family Xanthobacteraceae; genus Pseudolabrys. The sequence goes on from DASXST010000124.1 coordinate 4,232, forward strand.
GGAAGGAAGAACATCATCGACATTTGCATCGCTTGCAGTTGATTCTGCGCAATCGTCGAGAAGGTGTAACCGATCGACAGGTTTGTGGCGATGAACAATGTGCTGAGAAGCGTCAGTATCGCCAGGCTGCCAAGAATCGGAACTCCGAACAGCAAGACACCGATCGAGATGATCATGCTCGCCTGCACCACACCGACAAACACATAGGGAATGATCTTGCCGAGCATGATCTCAACCGGCGTGATCGGCATTGAGAGCAGATTTTCCATTGTCCCACGCTCGATCTCGCGCGTTACAGAAAGCGCGGTGAAGATCAGCATGGTCATGGTGAGAATCGTGCCCACCAAGCCCGGCACGATGTTGAGCTGAGTAAGGGCCGCGGGATTGTAGCGGGCATGGGTGCGTATTTCGAAGGGCATCTCGGGACGATTAGGGACATCCCGATCATGCGATAGCGAGGTTTGCAGCACCTCATTAAGAGCGCTCAGCGCCGTCCCTGAAGCGACGGGATCGGTCGCATCCGCAATAACCAGCATGGCCGGCTTGTCGCCACGGCGTACCGAACGTTCGAAATTGGTCGGGAATTCGATTGCGAACAGCACATCGCCCGACGCGAGCAATTGGTCGACTTCCGCCTCGCTCTTCGGCAGTTTGGTGACCCTGAAATACTTGGTGTTTTCGAGGGCCGCGAGGATAGAACGTGACAGATCACTGCTTTCCTGCATCAGCACGGCTGTCGGCAGGTTGCGTGGGGTGGTGTTAATCGCGTAGCCGAACAATAAAAGCTGTATCAACGGGATCATGATGATCATTGCAAACGAGACCCGATCCCGCTTGAGCTGGATGAACTCCTTCACAAGCATAGCCCAGGTCTTGCGCCAGAAGCCTTCGCCTGGAAGTCGACGCGCCGCTTGTGCTGTTGGAAGCAAATGCGTCATTGGAAATTGTCCCGCGCTTTGCTCATCAGGTCGATGAACACGTCCTCGAGTGACGGCTCAGATCGTTTCCAGTCGAGCTCTTTGCGCTTTCTATAGGGGGCAATGGAAGCTTCCAGTGCGTCGGCATCGCGGCCGGACACGTGCAGGCTGGTGCCGAAAGGCGCGACCATGTCTATGCCCGACTTGCCGGTGAGTTCGGTGGCCAGATCAGCGAGACCCTCACCGTTTGCGGAACTCACCACGTAAGTTGTGAGATGCGAGGACGCGATCACCTCATCGACGGTCCCGCGCGCAAGCAACTCGCCGAAGGCGATGTAAGCGATCTCATGACACCGCTCGGCTTCATCCATGTAGTGCGTGGAAACGAGCACCGTCAGTCCGTCGGCCGCAAGCGCGTGGATCTCATTCCAGAACTCCCGTCTTGCCTTCGGATCGACCCCGGCGGTGGGCTCGTCAAGGAGCAGCAGTTGCGGGCTCGGCAGTGTGCAGGCGCCGAGCGCCAGACGTTGCTTCCATCCTCCTGAAAGTTCGCCTGCGAGCTGCTCTTCCCGGCCGGTAAGACCGAGCCGCTCGATCGCAGCGCGTGCAGCAGCAACTGGCTGCTCGATGCCATAGACCCGGCCGATGAATTCGAGGTTCTCGCGCACGGATAGATCCTGGTAGAGGCTGAAACGCTGGGTCATGTAGCCGACCTGCCGCTTGATCTTGTCGGTTTCCGTACGGATGTCGTAACCGAGACACGTTCCTGTTCCGGCATCCGGCGTTAACAAGCCGCACAGCATACGGATGGTGGTGGTCTTGCCGGAGCCGTTGGGGCCGAGAAAACCGTAGATCGTGCCGCGCTTGACCTGCATGGACAGGTTCCGCACGACGGCACGACCGTCGAACTTCTTGGTCAGACCGTGGACATCGATGACGATATCATGCGCATTCATTTGCGCGGCTCTTGCCCCAAAGTGACCGTAACCGGCTGGCCGACCCTAAACTTTTCGGGCTTTTCGGGTCGAGCCTCGATCAGGAACACAAGCTTGGCTCGCTCCTCCTGACTGTAGATCACCGGCGGAGTGAACTCGGCGCTCCGCGCGATAAAACTCACTTTCGCTGTTAGGCCTTTCTCGCATCCATCGCAGCTGACGCCGACGACATCGCCGTATTTGATCTCGGGCAATATCGCCTGCGGCGCAAAAAAGCGGATCTTGAGATTGCCGGGCGGCAGCAGAGCCACCACCGGCCTTCCCGCGGGCACGGTTTCGCCTGGACGATAGTAGATCTGTTCCACCGTGGCTTCGTTGGGACTGAATGCATTCCGCCGTTCAAGGCGAGTCTTTGCCCATTCGAGGTTGGCCTTGGCCTGCCGCAGCGCGGCCTCCATGTCGTCATAGTTTTTTTGCGTTCCGGCAGCCGACCTCAACAGCTCTTTTGCGCGATCGAAACTCTGCTGGGCATTCACGACGGCGGTATTCCTCACCACGACGTCGGCTTTTTGCAGGTCATCGTCGACGGTGAAGAGCAGATCGCCTTTATTCACGTGATCACCCTCACGCACTTTCAGCGTCTCCACGCGTCCCTGCTCGTCCGGGGAAACGAAGATCAATTCTGCTTCGACCCAACCTTGTAGGACCCGGTTGTTGCCGTTGTCGCAGCCACCGAGCACAAGCGCGGCCAACATCGCTATTCGCAGGCCAGTGAGCTTCATTTCATGCTCCTCGGCGCGAAGAGCAGCTCGATATGCGTTTTCATCATCTTCCGAACGTCGAGCGGCTCGAAGCGTTCGAACAGGCCGCTCCAGATGATCGCGACCAAACCGGGAGCAGCGATAATTTGCGGAAATTCGGCAAGGCCCTCCGGCACCTCGCCGCGCGCGGCGGCACGTCGAAGCAACGCGCGCACGGCTGCAATGATGCGTGACAGCACTTCCCGGTAATAGAATTCAGCAAGTTTCGGAAAGCGCCTGCCCTCGGTAATCATGAGGCGGATGACGTCCTTGCGCCTCGTCTCGTAAACCTCCCGCACGAACAAGTCGGCAAGGCGATCGGCCAGCACGGCGAGCGGCAACTCGGCCTGACCCAGCGCCTCGATCGTGCCGACAAGCGGCGTCAGCATCGCCCGGATCAATTCCTGGAACAGGGTCTCCTTGTCGCGAAAATAAAGATAGATAGTGCCCTTGGCGACGCCTGCGCGCTTCGCGACGTCATCCAGCCGAGCGGCCTCGAAGCCGCGAGTGGAGAATTCATCGAGCGCTGCCGAAAGGATGGCGTCGCGTCTTTCGCCGCTACGCGCCTTGCGCGCCGCACTGGCAGGAAGTTGGGCCGCGCGGGCTGCCTGAGCCGCGCGCCTGCGCCGGGTTTTCCGGCGCGTCGGCGGTTTGCGAGACCTTGCTGGTGGACGCAACATCGCTTGCACCCATGACTGACCGGTCAGTCATTACTTAGGTCGAAAAGCAGCGAACCGCAAGACGCCAAAATTGCCTATATATATCAGATAATTGTGGATGACCCCGCAGCGGCGAGCCGTACCGTGCTGACCGCGACGAACATCAGCGTGGCGGTTGCCGCCACCAAGGCAACTGCGACAAGCGCACGCACGATGGGCGCATAGACGTTGGTCATCACCCTTCCCTCGCCAAGCGTCTGCTCAAGATAGGTGCGAGTCGCGGGAAGCAATCAATGATTCGAATCTCAGGCGCGCTCGATTTCGGCCTTGACGGCAGAAAGCGACTCGGGCGTGTCGACATCAGTCAGTGCCGCCTCGCCGGCAACTGGCACTTCGACGACCGCCTCGGCGTAATTGCCGATCAGGTGGCGGGCTCCTATATCGCCCTGAAGGCCCATCAGATCATGGAATAAGCGGCGCGACCAGACGACCGGATTGCCGCGCCTGCCTTCGATACTTGGCACAACCACGAGTGCGCCTCGCTCGGGATCATAGGCAGCGATCAGTCGGTTGATCAACGCAGCATCGACCTGCGGCATATCGCCGAGACAGACAACAGCAGCATCGGCCTCTTCCGGTACGGCACTGATACCCGTTTTCAGCGACGTGCCGAGCCCTTCCGCGAAATTCTTGTTGTGCACCAGTCGCACTGGGAGACCTTTCAACGCTCCTTCCACTTTCTCTCTTTCGTGACCGGTCACGACGATTACCGGGTGCGCATGCGAGGCAACAGCCTGTTCGGCGGCGATGCGTACAAGCGGTTTGCCGCCAATTTCGGCCAGCATCTTGTTCACCGAGCCCATGCGCGCGGAGCGCCCGGCCGCCAGCACAATCGCAGCCATACGGCGCCTGGTCTCCGCAACACGTTCCTCGCGCGGCTGCGGGCGCGTGACAATTTCCATCAACAGTCCGCCAACGCCCAGGCCCGTGATATCCGCCCGCGTAACCGGCAGGCTGGCGAGCAACCGCATCAGTATCCAATCGAAACCGTTTTCCTTCGGACTGCGCGCGCATCCGGGCGCGCCAAGCACTGGATGACCGCGCGCATTGCCAACGAGCATCAGGTTTCCCGGATCGACCGGCATGCCGAAATGTTCGATTCGACCGCCGACGGCCTCGACCGCCGCGGGAATCACATCGCGCCGATCGGCAATGGCTGAGGCGCCGAACACGATCACAAGCTCAGCTCCGCCCTTGAGAAGTTCGTCGATCCCCCGCGAAACGGCGCCCTCCTCGTGGGGCACGCGCCGCTCCGCAATGATCTCAGCTCCGGCAGGCGCAATGCGCGCCGCCGTAATCTTGAGCGTCTTCTCAACAACCTTGGGCGACAGTCCGGGCAGCAATGTCGATATGATTCCGATCTTGCGCAGCTTGTATGGTGTCACCCGAATGACAGGCTTCGCTTCTGCGGCGACCGCAACGGCCTGGTCGCGGGCCGCGCCGGCGACCGCAAACGGAATGATCTTCACGGTTGCGACCATTTCGCCGTCCACCACCGGCTTGTAGGCCGGCAATGTCGCGATCGTGATCGCTTCGTCGACACGATTGAGCACGTCCACAGCGTCCTTGTCGACAACCAGCACTCCGGCATTTTCAGCAAACAGATTGCAGCGACCCGTAAATGCGATATCGGCGCGCAGGCCCTCGCCCTTGATCGCGCCCGCGATCTCGGCGGCAGCCTGATTTTCCGCCACGTCGCCGGCGTCGAGACGCGCCACGGTGATTTCCTTTACGCCGGCGGCGTTGAGCGCGGCGATTTCGTTCGGCCCAATTCGTGTTCCCTTCTTGAGCACGAATTCACCCTGGCGGATCGAATGCACCGCCGTCGCGCCCATTGCATCGGTGACAGGAATCGCCCCAAACTTCATGCCGCTTCCGCCTTCTTCCGCAGGACCTGCGTGATCTCTCCCATAATGGCCACCGCAATTTCCGCCGGCGACACCGCTTCGATATCAAGCCCGATGGGCGCACGGATGCGCGCTATGTCCGCATCCGTCAGTCCCGCTTGCTTGAGGCGGTCCACGCGCCTCGCATGCGTCTTCTTCGAACCCAGTGCGCCTACATAAAAGCAATCGCGCGCGAGTGCGTGCTTGAGCGCAGGATCGTCAATTTTCGGATCGTGAGTCAGCGCGACGAACGCCGTGTAGCGGTCGATGCCGAGCGGCGGCAGCGCCACATCTGGCCATTCCGCGATGACCTTTACGTCCGGAAACCGCTCAATCGACGCGAATGCTGTGCGCGGATCCACAATGGTAACGTCGTAACCAAGCAATTGGCCGATCGGCGCCAGCGTCTGGCTGATATGCACCGCGCCGGTGATGACTAGGCGCGGCGAAGGGACGTAGACGGTCAAAAAAACCCGCCCTTGCGGTGTTTCCTCCATCCCGCTTTTGCCCATGCGCAGCCGCTTGTCCAACACGTCCTTCAGAGGATCTTTTGGTACGTCGGCGGCCTTGACCAACCGCTGTTCGCCACTGGCCACATCGGTGGCGAGCACCACGGCGCGGCGGGCAGAACGCTCCGCATTCAACGTATGCAGCACGTCAAGCTTCACGTCAGGTCACCTTTTCGATATAGACGCGGATAGTTCCGCCGCACGATAGACCCACTTTCCAGGCGGTTTCGTCGGCCACGCCGAATTCGAGCATCTTCGGCTTGCCGCTGTCGATCACGTCCATGGCCTCAGTGACAACGGCACCCTCGACGCATCCGCCTGAAACGGATCCGAGGAAGTTGCCATCGCTGTCGATCACCAGATTGGAGCCGACCGGCCTCGGGGCAGAACCCCAGGTTTCCACAACCGTTGCCAGCGCCACCCCGCGTCCGGACTTTCGCCACTCCTCGGCAGCTTTGAGGATATCTTCGTCACGTGCAAGCATGGCTTCCTCCATCAAGCGACGCGGTTGAGCATCTGTTTCGGATCGTAGCCTTTGGCCGGAGCGCCTGAGAGAGCGCGAACCAGTTCGGCCATGGATTCCAGATTGTGTATGGGACGCAATTCGTCAACATGCGGAAGCATCGCCTGCACGCCCTTGGCGCGCGCTTCGAAGCCGTGAAAGCGAAGCAAAGGATTGAGCCAGATCAGGCGCCTGCATGACCGGTGCAGCCGATCCATTTCAAAGCCCAGCGTATCATCCGCGTCCCGTTCAAGTCCGTCGGTGATCAACAATACAACAGCGCCCTGGCTCAGTACGCGTCGCGCCCATTGCTTGTTGAAGGCGTGCAACGATGTGGCGATGCGCGTGCCACCGGACCAGTCCGCCACATTGGCGGCGCAAGCGGCCAGCGCCTCATCCGGATCGCGTTGACGGATCGCACGGGTTACATTCGTCAACCGCGTACCGAACAGGAAGGTGGTCACCCGTTTTCGCGCGTCGGTGACGGCATGCAGAAAATGCAAAAACAGTCGCGTGTATTCGCTCATTGAGCCTGAAATATCCAGCAGCGCAACGATGGGCGGCTCCTTCACCCGCGGACCAAAATATTTGAGATCTATCACCGCGCCGCCCGCCTTCATGCTCGCCCGCAGGGTTCGGCGAATATCGATGAGGTGGCCGTGCCGGTGTGGAATAAGCCGACGCGTGCGCACCTCGTCGAGGGGCAGAGTTAGGCGCGCAATCGCCTCTTTTGCAGCCACGAGTTCGGCCACGGTCATCTGCGCGAAGTCCTTTTTCTGAAGAACTTCCCGGTCTGAGACAGTCAACCGCGCGTCGATCTCGACATCTGATTTTTGCTGTTCACGCTGATCGAGTCCGGAGAATAATGCCTCTTGGATTCGCTGTGCGCCCGGCGGGGGTGTTTTCGGCGATCCGGGCGGCGTCTCAGGAAGGATCGAGGCGATCATTTTTTCGATATATCCGCGCTTGCGAAAGAAAATCTTGAAGGCCTGGTCAAATAGAACAGTGTGCTCGTGCCGCTTGACGAAAACGGCATGCAGCGTCCAGTAGAAGTCGTCTCGGGAGCCGATGCGCGCCACGCTCAACGCTTCGAGCGCATCGAGCACCGCGCCCGGCCCGACCGGAATGCCGGCGGTTCGGAGCGCGCGCGCAAAGTAAAGTATGTTCTCGGCGAAGCGACCCTCTGTCATCTGCGATCTCTTTCGCTCGTCCAGAGCGGCCTGGATTCCCGTTTGCGCGGGAATGAATGGGATCTTTTGCGAGCCTTGAACAAAGTTACTCCGCCGCCCTGAGCTCCGACTTCACTTCGTCGAGCAGCGCCTTCACCTTGCTGCCATCAAGGCGAGTAATGTCATCCTGATATTTGAGCAAAACGCCGAGCGTGTCAGACACGGTCATCGGGTCGAGCGCAACGACATCGAGCTCGGTGAGTGCGCCGGCCCAATCAAGGGTCTCGGCCACACCGGGCGATTTGAATAAATCCTCCTTGCGCAGCGCCTGCACGAAGGCAACCACCTGTTCGGACAATGTCTTCGGAATCCCCGGTACCTTGGCGCGTAGAATTTTTAGCTCGCGCTCGGCGTTTGGATATCCGACCCAGTGATAAAGGCACCGTCGTTTCAACGCGTCGTGCACTTCACGCGTGCGATTGGATGTGACGACTACAATCGGCGGGTGCGGCGCTTTCACCGTCCCAAGCTCCGGCACGGTGACCTGGAAATCGGCTAGCACTTCCAGAAGAAATGCTTCGAAAGCCTCGTCGGTCCGATCGATTTCGTCGATCAGAAGAACCGGCGGGCCTGCCGTATCCGGCTCTAGAGCTTGCAGCAGAGGCCGCTTGATCAAAAACCGTTCCGAGAAAACGTCGTGTTCGATGCGTGTGCGATCCCCCTCGCCTTCCGCCTCGGCGAGCCGGATGGCGATCATTTGGGCGCCGTAATTCCACTCGTAGACGGCGGCAGAAACGTCCAGGCCCTCATAGCATTGCAGCCGGATCAACCTGCGACCGAGTGTGCTCGCGAGTACTTTCGCGATTTCAGTTTTGCCGACACCCGCCTCGCCTTCGACAAACAACGGTCGACCCATGCGCAGCGCAAGATAAAGGACCGTCGCCAAGGAACGATCGGCGATGTAGTCGGCCTTGGCCAGCAGCTCGAGTGTTGAATCGATCGAGTTTGGAAGGGTCTGGTCTGCCATGCGGGGACTTTATCCTACCACGTGTGTGTCCCACATGTGGGGATAGCACGTGCCGCCAGCCAGGATAAAATCATGACGAAGTCCGACACCCTCGAAAAAGGTGCCATGCAGGATGCCCACGATCGATCCGGGTGTGCGCATTGGCCATGTCCATCTGAAAGTCGCGAACCTCCAGCGGGCGCTCGATTTTTACTGTGGTGTGCTGGGTTTTGAGCTCACGACCAGCCGGCCCGGCGC
>DASXST010000125.1:0-37031 GCA_036505835.1 Pseudolabrys sp.
TATTGATAGCCCATCGGCGGCTTGAGGGTGCTGCCGTCCTTGCTGATGCCCGCCGTGATGGCGCGCTTGATCTCCTCGTCGCTCCAGCTCCCGATCCCCTTGGTCTTTGGCATGATCATTGCGACATGCACGCCGTTCGGCCGTATGCCGGTGCGCATGACGGTTTTTGATTTCCGCATCGGTCCAGGCTCCGATCCCGGTTTCCTTGTCCTGGGTGATGTTTGGCGCCGTCACCTTGAACGGCGGCTCGTCCCAGGACAGGCCTCCCGAGAAGTCCTTGCCGGCGATAACAGGGGGACCTTTCGGCGAATGGCAATTGCCACAGGTCAGGACGCCATTGACCAGGTAATCCCCCCGCTTAACGAGATCAGATTGCGCAGTTTGAGCATTTGCCGCTCCGACCGCAGCGGCTGCGAACACGGCCGTCAACAAAACCATCCGAATTGTCATGATGTTCCCCACTCTTGGCCGGCACTTGGCCTGCGCGAATTGGGTTAATCATAACTGCCGGATTGAACGCGGCAAACAAAAAGGGCGGCACCCTGGGCCGCCCTTGCAAACGAATTTGGAAGCTTTCACGCCGCCGCGCTCGCCTCTTGCTCGACCTTCTTCTCGCCGACGGGACCTGAGTCCTTGCCTTTCGCCTCGACATCGCGATCGATGAATTCGATGACGGCTTTCGCCGCGTTGTCACCGTAGCGGAACCCGGCCTTCAAGATCCGGGTATAGCCGCCGTCGCGGTCCTTGTAGCGCGGACCGATCACACCAAAGAGCTTTTTGACCTGCGCCACGTCGCGGATTTCCGCGACCGCCTGACGACGGGCAGACAGTCCACCCTTTTTTGCGAGCGTGACGAGCTTCTCGACGATGGGACGCAACTCTTTCGCTTTCGGCAGCGTGGTGATGATCTGCTCGTGCTTGATCAGCGATGCCGCCATGTTGGCGAACATGGCCTTGCGATGCTCCGCCGTGCGGTTGAGCTTGCGGTGAACCTTGCCGTGACGCATTTTCAGTAATCAGTAATCAGTGCTCAGTGATCAGAAGGTCTGATTACTGATTACCGTCCCCTGGTTAGTAGTGATCCTCGAAGCGCTTGGCGAGCTCTTCGATATTTTCCGGCGGCCAGCCCGGCACTTCCATGCCGAGATGCAGGCCCATCTGCGCAAGAACTTCCTTGATCTCGTTAAGCGACTTTCGTCCGAAATTCGGCGTGCGCAGCATTTCCGCTTCGCTCTTCTGCACGAGATCTCCGATGTAGACGATGTTGTCGTTCTTCAAGCAATTCGCCGAGCGCACGGACAATTCGAGCTCGTCCACCTTCTTGAGGAAGGCCGGATTGAACGCAAGGTCCGGAATCGCCTCGGCGGCGGCCTCCTTTCGAGGCTCCTCGAAGTTGACGAATACGTTGAGCTGATCCTGAAGAATTCGCGCCGCATAGGCGAGCGAGTCTTCCGGGGAAACCGCGCCATTGGTTTCTATGATCATGGTCAACTTGTCGTAGTCGAGAATCTGCCCTTCGCGGGTGTTCTCGACCTTGTAGGACACCTTGCGGACCGGCGAATACAGGCTGTCGACCGGGATGAGGCCGATCGGCGCGTCCTCGGGACGATTGCGTTCGGCCGGCGCGTAGCCCTTTCCGGTATTGACGGTGAACTCCATCCGGATCTCGGCGCCTTCGTCGAGCGTGCAGAGCACGAGGTCCGGGTTGAGCACGACGACGTCACCAACGGTTTGAATGTCGCCGGCGGTGACCGTGCCGGGACCCTGCTTCTTCACCACCATCCGCTTGGGGCCTTCGCCCTGCATCTTGATGGCGATGTCCTTGATGTTGAGCACCATGTCGGTGACGTCCTCGCGCACGCCAGCAATCGAGGAAAACTCATGCAGCACGCCATCGATGTGCACCGACTGCACCGCCGCTCCCTGCAGCGAGGACAGCAGGATGCGTCGCAGCGCATTGCCCAACGTCACGCCAAAGCCGCGCTCGAGCGGCTCGGCGACCACTGTTGCAACCCGCGCGGCATTACTGCCCACGGCAACCTGGAGCTTGTTCGGCCTGATCAATTCCTGCCAATTCTTCTGGATCACGTCTTCACCTTTTCAGCGGCGCGGCCTTCTCGCACCTGGGGCACCCCACCCGCCGCATGGGGAAAATCTCGGCGGCAAAACGCGCGCGGGCCGCACGGTCCGCGCGAAAGAAAACAATCACACGCGACGACGCTTTCGCGGCCGGCAGCCGTTATGCGGTATCGTTGTTACGTCGCGGATTGAAGTGATCGTGAAGCCAGCTGCCTGCAGCGAGCGCAGGGCCGACTCCCGGCCCGAACCTGGGCCCGACACTTCGACTTCGAGAGTGCGCATGCCGTGCTCCTGCGCCTTCTTGGCGGCGTCTTCGGCAGCGACCTGCGCAGCATAGGGCGTCGATTTGCGCGAACCCTTGAAACCCATGGTCCCGGCCGACGACCAGGCAATCGTGTTGCCCTGCGCGTCGGTGATGGTGATCATGGTATTGTTGAACGATGCGGCGACATGCGCGACGCCGGACGCGATATTCTTTCGTTCGCGTCGACGGACACGGGTGGCTTCCTTACCCATTCTCAATCCTTTCGCGCCCGTGCGCCGCGGTCAGCGCTGGGCTCATCCTGTTATCAAGTCGGTCCCGGGGCCCTCTTTTTGCCCGCGATGGTCTTGGCCGGTCCCTTGCGGGTCCGCGCGTTGGTGTGGGTGCGCTGGCCGCGAACCGGGAGTCCCTTGCGGTGACGCAGTCCGCGATAGCAGCCGAGATCCATCAGCCGCTTGATATTGAGCTGAACTTCGCGCCGCAGATCGCCTTCGACCATGTAATCGCGGTCGATGATCTCGCGAATCTGGAGTGCCTCGGCATCCGTGAGCTGCGACACGCGCCGCTCGGCCGGCAAATTAACCTTGCCCATGATATCCTGGGCAATCTTGGGCCCAATACCATGGATGTACTGCAGCGCGATCACCACGCGCTTGTTGGTCGGTAAATTCACGCCCGCGATACGAGCCACTTAGCTTCTCCTATATCGACCGAAGGCGCGGAAGGCGCCAGATTCGCTTTTCCCTCGAATGGGATAGCGCAAAGCGTAACACGACGCCCGTCCCCACTGTGTGGGGGCTCGGCATCGCATCAAGCTTCTGAATGTGCACTTATTAAGGGATTCATCGCGTCCTCGTCAACCTCCGCCGAGTACGGTTTTTCGGGCGTCTTTTCGCGAGGGAACGTTTTCGCGCCGGCCGGGCGCTTGACGCAGCCCGTTTCGCCGCCTTCGGACGTTTGGCCTTCCGGAACGGGGCCGATTTGGCCAGGCGTGCCGGCTTGGGCCTCCGGGGCCGTACGGGTGCACCCGAGCCTAAATGGCGATCTATCGCTGCCGCGACCTCCGCGATTGAGGCCATGCCGTCCACGCTTTTGAGCATGCCCTTGCCCGCGTAATGGTCAACCAGAGGGGCCGTTTGCGCCCGGTAGGCGGAAAGCCGACCCCTCAAAACCTCCGGAATATCGTCCGCGCGGACTTTCTCGCCGCGCGCCGTCATCTCAGCTACCCGCCTCTCGATCCGGTCAAGAAGTATGCCCTCGTCCACCTTCAGCTCGATCACGCCATCGAGCTTGAGGCCCCGCTCGGCCAACAGGCGATCGAGCGCTTCCGCCTGCGCCAGCGTTCTCGGAAAACCGTCGAGCACAAAGCCGCGTTTCGCGTCGGGCTGACCGATGCGATCGGCGATAATCGCAACCACGACCTCGTCAGGCACCAGCTCGCCGCGCTCCATGATGCTTTTGGCTTGCATGCCCACCGGCGTGCCGGCCGCGACCGCTGCACGTAGCATGTCTCCGGTCGAGAGCTGGACTATTTCGTGTTTGTTTATCAGGCGCTGCGCTTGCGTGCCCTTACCCGCCCCCGGCGGGCCGAGCAGGATCAATCTCATCGCGTGCGACCTCGCAGCTTGGAGCGCTTGATCAGTCCTTCATATTGATGAGCCAGCAGGTAGCCCTGAATCTGCGCCACCGTATCCATGGTGACGCTGACCACAATCAGCAGCGACGTGCCGCCGAAATAGAACGGAACGGCCGCGTAAGAGATGAGGATTTCCGGAACAAGACACACGATGGCAAGGTAAAGGGCGCCGACCGCAGTGATACGTGTCAGCACGTAGTCGATGTATTCGGCAGTTCGCTCGCCGGGTCGGATGCCGGGAATGAAGCCTCCGTGCTTCTTCAGATTGTCCGCGGTCTCGGTCGGATTGAACACCACGGCCGTGTAAAAAAACGCGAAAAATACGATCAGCGCGATGTAAAGAATGAGAAACAATGGTCTGCCATGGCCAAGCAAAGTTGTAATTGTCGTGAGCCAGTTGGGCCCTTGACCAGCATTGAAGTTGGCAACCGTAGTCGGCAACAAAAGCAGGGAAGAAGCGAAAATCGGAGGGATCACGCCCGACGTATTAAGCTTGAGCGGCAGATGCGAGGATTGCCCCTCAAACATGCGATTGCCGACCTGGCGCTTCGGATACTGGATCAGCAGCCGGCGTTGCGCTCGCTCCATGAACACGATGAAAGCGATGACCGCGACCGCCATCACGATCACGGCGAGGATGAGTCCCGTCGACAGCGCACCCTGACGGCCGAGTTCGAGAGTCCCGGCGATCGCGGATGGGAGTTCAGCCACGATGCCGGACAGGATGATCAGCGAAATGCCATTCCCGATGCCGCGTGCGGTGATCTGCTCGCCGAGCCACATCAGGAACATCGTGCCTCCGGTGAGCGTGATCGTTGTCGAAATGAGGAAGAAGATTCCGGGGTTGGACACCACGCTTCCGGTACCCTGAAGGCCAACGCCAATACCGTAAGCCTGGAACGCGGCCAACACGACGGTGAGATACCGCGTGTACTGATTCATGATCTTGCGACCCTGCTCGCCCTCCTTCTTGAGCGCTTCGAGCGTGGGCGAGACAGTTGTCATCAACTGGATGATGATGGACGCGGAAATGTAGGGCATGATGTTGAGCGCGAAGATCGCCATGCGGTGGATCCCGCCGCCCGAAAACATATTGAACATGCCCAGGATGCCGCCGGACTGGGTGTTGAAAATCTGCGACCAGGCATTGGGATCGATACCGGGCAGCGGAATGTAGGTGCCGAGGCGGTAAACGAGCAGGGCTCCGACGGTGAACCAGATTCTTTTCTTGAGTTCTTCGGCCTTGGCGAGCGCCGAGAAATTGAGATTGGCCGCCAGTTGTTCTGCCGCAGAGACCATGGCCGCTCGACCCTTCCGCTTTGATGCCCCTAACAAAGAGGCACTTGCTTCTTCCAGCCCTTTAGATAGGGGCGATGGTCCAAATCTGTAGCCCGAGCCTTTCGCCACACCCACAAGGGGCGGCGCCACGGAGCCACTATTCGGCGTTTTTTTGTTCGCCTTCCGCTTCCGCCTTGGGCTTTCCGGCCTTCGGCTTGCCACCGCCTTTGGCGGCCTCCATCGCCATGCGCTTGTTCTTGCCCTTCGGCCCAGCGTCCTCTTCCTTGGCCGGCGCGAGAATCTTCACTGTGCCCCCGGCCTTCTCAACCGTGGCGATGGCAGACTTCGAGGCGCGCCAGACCGAAAATTCGACCTTGCTCTTGAGTTCGCCTTCGCCAAGCAGCTTTACTCCGCGTTTCTCGCGGCGCATCAGCCCCGCCTTGACCATGGCTGCGGCATCGACGGGAGCCTTAGCGTCGATCAACCCGGAATCGATCGCCTCCTGAACCTCGCCGAGATTGATCTCGTTGAGATTGACCGCGAATGGCGTGTTGCGGAAACCGCGCTTCGCCACGCGGCGATGGAGCGGCATCTGGCCGCCTTCGAATCCCTTGATGCTGACGCCGGCTCGCGCAGTCTGCCCCTTGCCGCCTCGACCACCGGTCTTGCCCATGCCGGAGCCGATGCCGCGTCCGATACGCATGCTCTTCTTGCGCGCGCCTGGCTTGTCGGCAATCTGGTTGAGTTTCATGTCCTCTCCTCATTTCTTCAGTTGTCACACCCGACCTCGCGCCGGTAGGAGGGCACCGCTCTGTGCCTAGCGCTCGGGATGACCGGGACAAGCCCGGCCATTGACATCATTTCGCTTCCCCAACCACTTTCACCAAATGCTGAACTTTGCGGATCATTCCGCGGGTCGCAGGCGTATCCGGAAGGTCTCTCACGCGCCCGATCTTGTTGAGGCCAAGCCCGATCAACGTAGCGCGCTGCACGTGGTTTCGGCGCTGCGGGCTGCCCACCTGCTCAACCTTGATGGTGCTCTGTGCCATCGCCAGATTCCTCACTCAGCCGTCGCTTCCGCATCAGTATCCCGGCGGCGCGACTGCAGGGTCGACACCTTGATGTTGCGGCGGGCTGCTACGGAGCGCGGCGAATCCTGGTGCTTAAGCGCGTCGAAGGTCGCCCGCACAACATTGTACGGATTGGATGAGCCGAGCGATTTTGCCACGACATCCTGCATGCCAAGCGTTTCGAACACGGCGCGCATTGGACCTCCGGCGATGATACCGGTCCCGGGGGGCGCCGCGCGCAGGAACACCTTGCCAGCTCCGTGGCGACCCAGCACATCGTGGTGCAAAGTCCGCCCTTCGCGAAGCGGAACGCGCGTGAGACCCCGTTTCGCAGCATCGGTCGCCTTGCGAATTGCCTCCGGCACTTCGCGTGCCTTGCCATGGCCGAAGCCGACACGGCCTTTTTGATCGCCTACGACGACCAGCGCGGCAAATCCGAAACGGCGGCCACCCTTGACCACCTTTGCCACGCGGTTGATGTGCACCAGCTTATCGATGAACTCGCTGTCGCGCTCTTCCCGCTCTCGTTCCCGTCGGGCTTCCCGTGCCATGTGCGTTCGTTCCGTTAAAAGTTAAGTCCGCCTTCACGCGCAGCATCGGCCAGCGCCTTGATGCGTCCGTGATAGAGATAACCGCCGCGATCGAACACGACGTCCTTGATGCCTTTTTCCTTGGCGCGCTCGGCGATCAGCTTGCCGACCGCCTTCGCCGCCGCGATGTTGGCGCTTGTTTTGGCGCCCTCGCGCATGGCTTTCTCCACCGAGGACGCCGAAACCAATGTCGTGCCCTTCACGTCATCGATGAGCTGGGCATAAATGTGCTTGGATGAGCGGAATACCGACAACCGCGCACGACCACGCCCAGCGAGCCTGATCTTGCGTCGCACTGTCGCCGTCCGCCGGGCGGTCCGGTCGCTTAATCTCGACATGGCGCGTCCCTTACTTCTTCTTCCCTTCCTTGCGGAAGATGTACTCGTTAGCGTATCTGACGCCCTTGCCCTTGTATGGCTCGGGCGGGCGGTAGCCGCGGATCTCGGCCGCGACGTGGCCAACTTTCTGCTTGTCGACCCCACTCACCACGATCTCCGTCGGCTTCGGAGTGGCAATCGCGATTCCCTCCGGGATCGGAAAATTCACGTCGTGGGAAAAGCCGAGCTGCAGCTGAAGAGTCTTGCCTTGCACCGCGGCGCGAAATCCGACGCCTGTGATCTCAAGCTTCTCTTCAAAGCCTTTGGTGACGCCCGACATGACGTTGGCGACCAGCGTGCGCGAGGTACCCCACATCGCGCGAGCCCGCTTGCTCTCGCCGCGGGGTTCGAGCTTGATCGCGCCCTTGTCCATAACGACGGATACGTCGTCATGGACCACGACCTGGAGAGCGCCTTTCGGGCCCTTTACCTTGACGGTCTGGCCTTCAACGTTGGCGGTGACGCCGGTCGGGACCGTAACCGCTTTATTGCCGATGCGTGACATCAGAACACCGTGCAGATTATTTCGCCACCCACGTTCGCCTCACGCGCATCATGGTCGGCCATGACGCCCTTCGGCGTGGACAGAATAGCGACGCCAAGGCCATTGTTGATGCGCGGCAGGTTGCGAACCGCCACGTAAACGCGACGGCCCGGCTTCGAAATGCGTTCGATTTCGCGGATCACCGGCTCGCCGTCGAAATATTTCAACTCGATCTCAAGCTCGGACCGGCCGCTCGCGTGAGCGACGCTGGCGTAGCCTCGGATAAAACCTTCGGTCTTGAGCACCTCAAGCACGCGTTCGCGTTGCTTGGATCCTGGCATCGAAACCTTCGACTTGTTGCGCATTTGTGCGTTTCGGATGCGCGTGATCATGTCACCGATCGGATCGTTCACTGCCATCGCGCCCTCCTCACCAGCTCGACTTCACAAGGCCGGGAATGAGGCCCTTGGAGCCAATCTCGCGCAAAGCGATACGGCTCAGGCGGTGCTTGCGGTAATAGCCCCGCGGGCGACCGCTGAGCTCGCAGCGATTGCGCACGCGCGTTCTAGAGGAATTGCGCGGCAATTCAGCGAGCTTCAGGGTTGCGGCAAAACGCTCCTCCATCGGCAGTTTTTTGTCTTGCGCGATTGCTTTCAGCTTCGCGCGCCGGTTGGCAAATTTCTTCGCCATCCTGCGCCGTCTATTGTTCTTCTCGACCGAACTCTTCTTCGCCATACTTTCGCTCCTTGCGGTTCCGCGTATGAGGCCTGACCTCATTGTCGGAACGGAAAGTTAAATGCTGTCAGCAGCGCGCGCGCTTCTTCGTCACTGCGCGCACTGGTACAAACGGTGATGTCGAGACCCCAGTTATCGGTGACCTTGTCGAAGTCGATCTCCGGGAACACGGTGTATTCCTTGATGCCGAGGCTGTAATTGCCGCGGCCGTCAAAACTCTTCGGATTTAGCCCACGAAAATCGCGCACGCGAGGCAAGGCGATATTCACGAGGCGGTCAATGAAGTCATACATCCGCGCCTTGCGCAGCGTGACCTTGCAGCCGATCGCCTGACCGTCGCGCAGCTTGTATGTTGCGATCGACTTGCGCGACTTGGTGATGACCGCTTTCTGCCCCGCAATCATCGACAGGTCGTTGGCGGCGTTGTCCACTTTCTTTCGGTCGGCAACGCCCTCGCCGATACCCATGTTGAGCACGACCTTGGTGATCTTGGGCACCTGCATACGGTTGGTATAGCTGAACTGCTTTGACAGCTGGTCCCGCACCACCTGCTCGAAGTGCGTCTTCAGGCGCGCGACGTAGTCCGAGCGCTCGCGCGGCTTCTTGACCTTCGGCGCATCACCCTTCGGCCCATCTCCTTTGGGCCGGCCGCCCTCTTTCGCACTTTTCGAGGCGCCTTGGGGCTTTTGCGGCTTCTGCGCCTTCTTGGCTTCGTTTTGCTGCGTATCAGCCATCGATCTCAACTCCGGAACGCTTGGCGACGCGCACCTTCTTGCGTGCGTCGCCTTCGCCGACGAACTTGAAGCCGACGCGAGTCGGTTTTCCGTCCTTGGGGTCGGCAACAGCAAGGTTCGACAGATGGACTCTGCTCTCCTTGGAGATGATCCCGCCTTCCTGCTGCGCGGTCTGCCGCTGATGGCGCTTGACCATGCCGATCCCGCGCACCAGTGCCCGCTCCTGATCGGGACGCACCTCGATCACCTCGCCGGTGCGGCCTTTATCGCGGCCGGCAAGCACCACCACCTTGTCGCCCTTGCGGATCCTGGCGGCCATCACAGTACCTCCGGAGCGAGCGAAATGATCTTCATGTGATTTTTGGCGCGCAATTCGCGCGGCACGGGCCCGAAGATGCGCGTGCCGACCGGCTCCATCTGAGGCGTGATCAGCACGGCCGCGTTCCGATCAAAACGGATGACCGAGCCGTCCGGGCGCTTGATATCTTTGGAAATGCGCACAACGACGGCCTTCATAACGTCGCCTTTTTTGACACGGCCACGCGGGATCGCCTCTTTCACCGACACCACAATGACGTCGCCGATAGTTGCGTACTTGCGCTTGGAGCCGCCGAGCACCTTGATGCACATGACGCGACGCGCGCCGGAGTTGTCCGCCACGTCGAGGTTGGTTTGCATCTGAATCATGATGCGGCTCTCACTGTCTGCTGGCTCATAATGCCTATTGAACTTTCTGCTTCTTCTCGCCGCGGATTACTTCCCAGCGCTTGAGCTTCGAGATCGGTCGACGCTCTTCGATCCACACCACATCGCCTACCGAGTAGGCATTTGCCTCGTCATGCGCGTGGTATTTTTTCGACCGGCGAATGGTTTTTTTCATCGTCGGATGCGCAAAACGACGCTCAACGCGCACGACGATTGTCTTGTCCTGCTTGTCGCTCACGACAACGCCATGGAGCGTACGCTTCGGCATCTAGAACCTCTTAGTCCTTCGATTTCGTCTTGGCGCGCGACTTCCGCTTCGCGGTGGCCTTCGGCTTGCTTGCTTTCGTCTTTCTCGCGGCCGGCTCGGCGTCTGCCTTCGGTGCCGGCTCCGGCATCCCGGCCCGCTTTTGCGCCGCGATTGTCTTCATGCGCGCAATGTCGCGCCGGATCGTCCGCACGCGGGACGTGTTTTCGAGCTGCCCTGTGGCGCGCTGAAAGCGCAGATTGAACTGCTCCTTCTTCAGCTTCATCACCTCGTCATCGAGCTGATCGAGCGTCATCGCTCTTGCGTCGGCGGCTTTCATGGCATCACTCGGCGATGCGTTCAATGAAACGGGTTTTGACCGGCAGCTTGGCGGCAGCGAGTCCCAGGGCCTCCCTGGCAACATCGGCCGGGATGCCGTCGACCTCGAACAGGATCCGGCCAGGCTTTACCCGGACGACCCAGATTTCGGGCGTTCCCTTGCCTTTGCCCATGCGCACCTCGATCGGCTTCTTCGACACGGGAACGTCGGGGAACACCCGGATCCACACGCGACCGGAGCGTTTCATGAAGCGCGTGAGCGCGCGGCGCGCGGCCTCGATCTGGCGCGCAGTGACGCGCTCGGGCTCCAGCGCCTTCAGGCCATATTGCCCGAAAGCAAGAGAGGTGCCGCTCGTGGCGACGCCGTGGATGCGGCCCTTATGCGCCTTGCGGAACTTGGTACGGATCGGCTGCAGCATGACTTAAACTCTGTTCATCTCCTCAGGCCGCTGTCTCGCGGCGAGGGCGACCACCGTCGCCTTCGGCCAATTTCTTGTCCTGCGCCATCGGATCGTGCTCGAGGATCTCTCCCTTGAAGATCCAGACCTTCACTCCGCAGGTACCGTACGTGGTGAACGCGGTGGCTACCCCATAGTCGACGTCGGCGCGAAGCGTGTGCAGCGGCACGCGCCCTTCGCGGTACCACTCCATGCGCGCGATTTCCGCGCCGCCGAGCCGGCCCGAGCAGTTGATGCGGATGCCCTCGGCGCCAAGACGCATCGCCGACTGAACCGCGCGCTTCATGGCACGGCGGAAAGCAACACGACGCTCGAGCTGCTGCGCGATCGATTCGGCAACCAGTTGCGCGTCGAGCTCGGGTTTGCGGATCTCAACGATATTGATGACGACATCACTGTCCGTGAGCTTGGCGACCGACTTACGCAGTTTTTCGATGTCGGCGCCCTTCTTACCGATCACGACGCCCGGCCGTGCCGAGTGGATGGTCACACGGCATTTCTTGTGCGGCCGCTCGATGACGATATGGGACACTGCTGCCTGCTTGAGTTGCTTCATCAACTCCTCGCGGATCTTGATGTCCTCGTGGAGCAGCGAGCCGTATTCCGCCTTACCGGCGAACCAGCGCGAATCCCAGGTGCGGTTGATACCGACGCGCAACCCAATCGGATTGACTTTTTGACCCATCGCGTACTCCTCAGGCTTCCGCCCGCGCCTCGACCTGACGCACCACAATGGTCAGGTTAGAGAAGGGTTTAAAAATTCGTCCGACACGGCCACGGCCGCGCGGTGTGAAGCGCTTGATCACCAGCGCCTTTCCGACATGGGCCTCGGCGACGACGAGATCGTCGACGTCGAGGTCGTGATTGTTCTCGGCGTTTGCGATCGCCGATTCGAGGCACTTGCGGACATCCTTGGCGATGCGCTTGTGCGAAAACCTCAGATCAGCGAGCGCACTCGCGACCTTCTTTCCACGAATGAGTTGCGCGACGAGGTTGAGCTTCTGCGGGGAAATCCGCAGCATCCTGCTCACCGCCCTGGCCTCGTTCTCGCCGAGGTCTCTCTCGCGTTGGCGCTTGCCCATGATCCTACTCTTTGTCCCTTAGCTCTCACCCGAAGCAACAGGAGCTGCCGGAGTCGGCGCACCCTGTGCGACAGGCGCGCCCACACGCTTGGCCTTGCGATCGGAAGAATGGCCGTAGAACATCCGTGTCGGCGCGAACTCGCCGAACTTGTGACCGACCATCTCTTCGTTCACCAGCACGGGAATGTGCTTTTGGCCGTTATAGACGGCAAAATTGAGCCCCACGAATTGCGGCAAGATGGTCGAGCGGCGGCTCCATATCTTGATCATCTCGTGACGGCCCGACGCGCGAGCGGCCTCTGCCTTGCGCAGCAAATAACCGTCGACAAAAGGACCTTTCCAAACTGAGCGGGTCATACCTCGTCCTTACTGCTGCTTCTTCTTGCGATCATGCCGGCTCGCGACAATGAATCGCTCTGTGCGTTTATTCTTCCGGGTCTTCTTACCTTTGGTCGGGAAGCCCCACGGCGTAGTCCAGTGCTTACCACCCTTGGTGCGACCGCCATGCGGGTGGTCGACTGGATTCATCGTTATGCCGCGGTTATGCGGCATGCGGCCCTTCCAGCGTTGCCGGCCAGCTTTGCCGATCGCGGTATTCATGTTGTCCGGATTGGAGACGGCGCCAACGGTAGCCATGCAGCGGCCGTGCACCAGGCGCTGCTCCGACGTGTTGAGCCGAAGGATCACGTAGTCCTGATCGCGACCGACGATCTGCGCATAGCTGCCGGCCGAGCGCGCGATCTGACCGCCCTTCCCGATCTTGATCTCGACATTGTGGACGATGGTTCCGACCGGAATATTGGCGAGCGGCATGGCATTGCCGGGCTTTACGTCGGCGTGCTCGGACGCAACCACGGAATCGCCAGGGGCAAGCCGCTGCGGCGCCAGGATATAGGCCAACTCGCCGTCCTGATACTTAATCAGCGCGATGAAGCCCGTGCGGTTCGGATCATATTCCAAACGTTCGACGGTCGCAGGGACATCGAATTTCCTGCGACGGAAATCGATCCGCCGATAGGCCTGCTTGTGACCACCGCCACGGAATCGCGAGGTGATGCGGCCATGATTATTGCGGCCACCCGTCGAACTCTGCCCCTCGGTGAGAGACTTCACCGGCGGGCCTTTGTGCAGGGTCGAGCGGTCGACGATCACCAGCTGGCGCTGGCCCGGCGTCACCGGATTGTACGTTTTCAACGCCATCGCAACGCTCTCCTTACAATCCCGTGGTCACGTCGATCCTGTGACCCTCTTCGAGCGTCACGATCGCGCGCTTGACGTCGGACTGTTGCCCGATCCTGTTGCGGAACGCCTTGCGCTTGCCCGGACGCGTAAGCGTGTTGACGCTCTTGACCTTCACATCGAACAATTTTTCCACCGCCTCCTTGATCTGCGGCTTGGTGGCAGCCCTAGCGACCTTGAACGTGACCTTGTTGTGCTCGGACGCCATGGTCGCCTTTTCGGTGATCACCGGAGCGATGATGACGTCGTAGTGGCGCGGATCGCTGGTGCTCATTTGAATCGCGCCTCCAGCACATCGAGCGCGGCCTTGGTCAGCACAAGGGTCTTGCGCCGCAGGATGTCGTAAACGTTTATGCCCTGAACCGGCAGCACATCGATATTCGGGATATTGCGCGCCGCGCTTCGGAATTTGGCCTCGATCTCGGCGCCGTCGATGATCAGCGCGTTTTCAAGCCCGAGCTTGCCGAATTGTTTTGCCAGCGCCTTGGTCTTGGCATCCTTTACGCTCGCCTTGTCGAGCAAAATGATGGCGCCGTCCTTGGCCTTCGACGAGAGCGCGTGTTTGAGCGCAAGCGCGCGCAGCTTTTTCGGCAGATCGATGGCGTGGCTGCGCACCACCGGACCAAAAGCGCGCCCGCCGCCACGGAATTGGGGAACGCTCGCAGGGCCGTGACGGGCGCCGCCCGTTCCCTTCTGCGCGTACATCTTCTTGCCGGTGCGCCAGATCTCGCTGCGGCCCTTGGTCTTGTGGGTTCCGCGCTGACGCTTGGCGAGCTGCCAGTTCACGCAACGCTGGATGATGTCGGCGCGCGGCTCGAGGCCGAAAATCGTGTCCGGCAATGTGGCCTTTCCGGCCTCCTTGCCATCGAGGGCGACGATCTTGAGTTCCATTACTCGCCCTCCTTCTTCCCAGCGGCAGCCGGCTTGTTGGCAGCCTTCGGAGCCTTATCGCGCTTGGCTTGCGTTGCAGGCTTTGCCGTCTGATCGGCGGCGGCAGGCTGCGCCGGCGCCTGTTCGGCTTTCGCCGGAGCCGGCGCGGCTTTCGGCTGATCCTTGGGCTGATCTTGAGTTTTGGCGTTTTTCTCAGACTCCGCCTCGGCCGCCTCGCTCACGCGGAACTTGCCCGGCTTCGGTGCTTCCTTGGGCAGCTTTTTCTTGATCGCGTCGCGCACCGTGACCCAGGCGCTCTTGGCACCGGGTACTGAACCCTCGACAAGAATGAGGCCGCGCTCGACGTCGGTCTGCACGACCTTGAGATTGAGGGTGGTGACGCGCTCGACGCCGAGATGGCCCGGCATCTTCTTGTTCTTGAATGTCTTGCCGGGATCCTGACGTCCACCGGTGCCGCCGATCGAACGGTGCGAGATTGAAACGCCGTGCGAGGCGCGCAGGCCGGCGAAATTCCAGCGCTTCATGCCACCGGCAAAGCCCTTGCCGATGGTAATGCCGCAAACATCGACGAACTGGCCGGGGATAAAGTGATCGGCGGTGATCTCCGCGCCGATAGGAATCAGCGCGTCCTCGCTGACGCGAAATTCGGCAAGCTTGCGCTTGGGCTCGACCTTCTGCTTTCCGAAGTAACCACGATCGGCCTTGCTCATATTATTGGTGCGGCGCGCGCCAGAGCCGATCTGGAGCGCGACATAGCCATTCTTATCTTTGGTACGGTGGGCAACCACCTGGCACTGCGCAAGGCGCAGCACCGTAACCGGCACGTGCTCGCCGGCTTCGGTGAACACGCGGGTCATACCGACCTTCTGTGCAACTACGCCCGAACGCATTGCTGATCCCATCCCGGCCCTAGAGCTTGATTTCGACATCGACACCCGCAGCGAGATCGAGCTTCATCAGCGCGTCCACCGTCTGCGGGGTCGGATCGACGATGTCCAGGAGGCGCTTGTGCGTGCGCATCTCGAACTGTTCGCGGCTCTTCTTGTCGACATGCGGCGAGCGGTTGACCGTGAATTTCTCGATTCTCGTCGGCAGCGGAATCGGTCCACGAACCTGCGCACCGGTGCGCTTGGCCGTGTTCACGATCTCGCGCGTCGACGCATCGAGGATGCGGTGATCGAAGGCCTTGAGCCGGATCCGGATATTCTGGCCGTTCATTTTTCTCGTCTCTCTGTCCCGTCATGCCCGGCCTCGTCCCGGCCATCCACGTCTAGTTTTCCCTCAAGTCGCGGCGGCACAAGGCCGGGCATGACGACGGATAGACCCATTACTCGATGATGCCGGCCACCACGCCGGCGCCGACGGTGCGGCCACCTTCGCGAATGGCGAAGCGCAGTTTCTCTTCCATGGCGATCGGCACAATCAGATGCACCTCCATCGCCACGTTGTCGCCCGGCATCACCATCTCTGTGCCCTGCGGCAGGTGCACGACACCGGTCACGTCGGTAGTGCGGAAATAGAACTGCGGCCGGTAGTTGGTGAAGAACGGGGTGTGGCGACCGCCCTCTTCCTTCGTGAGGATGTATGCCTCCGCCTTGAATTTCGTATGCGGCTTCACCGAGCCGGGCTTGCACAGCACCTGGCCGCGCTCGACTTCGTCGCGCTTGGTGCCGCGCAGCAGGCAGCCGACATTGTCGCCGGCCTCGCCCTGGTCGAGCAGCTTGCGGAACATCTCGACGCCGGTAACCACAGTCTTCTGCGTCGGACGGATGCCGACGATCTCGACTTCCTCGCCGACCTTAATGATGCCGCGCTCGACGCGGCCGGTGCAGACCGTGCCACGGCCAGAGATCGAAAACACGTCCTCGACAGGCATCAGGAACGGCTGATCCTTCGGACGCTCGGGCTGCGGAATGTGATTGTCCACGGCCTTCATCAATTCCAAAACCGATTCTCTGCCGAGTTTCTCGTCGCTGCCTTCGAGCGCTTTAAGCGCAGAACCCTTGATGACCGGGATCTTGTCGCCGGGGAAATTGTATTTGGACAGGAGCTCGCGCACCTCGAGCTCGACCAGTTCGAGCAGTTCCGGATCGTCGACCATGTCGACCTTGTTCATGTACACGACCAGTGCCGGAACGCCGACCTGACGGGCAAGCAGAATGTGCTCACGGGTCTGCGGCATCGGGCCGTCGGCTGCGGACACCACGAGGATCGCGCCATCCATCTGCGCAGCGCCGGTGATCATGTTCTTCACATAGTCGGCGTGGCCGGGGCAGTCGACGTGCGCGTAGTGGCGCTTATCGGTCTGATATTCGACGTGTGCGGTGGAGATGGTAATGCCGCGCGCCTTCTCTTCCGGGGCCTTGTCGATCTGGTCATAGGCGGTGAATGTAGCGCCGCCCTTTTCGGCGAGCACCTTGGTAATCGCCGCTGTCAGCGTCGTCTTGCCGTGGTCGACGTGACCGATCGTCCCGATATTGCAATGGGGCTTGGTCCGCTGGAATTTTTCTTTGGCCATGGAACTCTCCGTTCAGATCCTTCTGTTATCCTCATTCCCGATCACGCGAATTTCTTCTGTACTTCCACTGACACGTTTGCGGGCAGTTCCGAGTAATGATCGAATTGCATGGTGAATGTGGCGCGGCCCTGAGACATGGACCGCAGATTGTTGACGTAGCCGAACATGTTCATGAGCGGGACCATCGCGTTGATCACGTTGGCATTGCCGCGCATGTCCTGACCCTGGATTTGGCCGCGCCGGGAATTGAGATCGCCGATGACTGAGCCCGTGTAGTCATCCGGGGTCACCACTTCGACTTTCATGATCGGCTCGAGCAGTACCGGTTTGCCCTTCTGCAATGCTTCCTTCAGGCATTGACGGGCGCAGATTTCGAAGGCGAGTGCTGATGAGTCGACGTCGTGATACTTGCCGTCGATCAGGGTGACCTTGAGATCGACCACCGGGAATCCGGCGACGACGCCGGAACCGAGCACTGACTCTAGGCCTTTCTCGACGCCGGGGATGTATTCCTTCGGCACCGCGCCACCCACGATTTCGTTCTCGAACTCGAACGGCGTGCCCGGGGGAGTCGGCTCGGCGATGATCTTGATCGCCGCGAACTGACCTGAACCGCCGGTCTGCTTCTTGTGAGTGTAGTCGTGCTCGACCCGCTGCGTAATCTTTTCGCGGAACGCGACCTGGGGGGCGCCGATATTGGCATCGACTTTGTATGTGCGCTTGAGAATGTCCACTTTGATGTCGAGGTGGAGTTCGCCCATGCCCTTGAGGATCGTTTGCCCGCTCTCCTGGTCGGTGGAGACGCGGAACGAGGGATCCTCGGTCGCGAGCTTCGCAAGTGCAACGCCAAGCTTCTCCTGGTCAGCCTTCGACTTGGGCTCGATCGCGATCTCGATGACCGGATCGGGGAATTCCATTTTTTCCAGAATTACGGGCTTCTGCGGATCGCAGAGCGTGTCGCCGGTACGAACTTCCTTCAAGCCGGCCAGGGCGACAATGTCGCCGGCATAGGCTTCCTTGATATCCTCGCGGTTGTTCGCATGCATCAGCAGCATGCGACCGATGCGTTCCTTGCGCTCCTTGGTCGAATTGATGACGCCGGTGCCGCCTTGCAGTGTGCCCGAATAGATGCGGCAGAAAGTGATGGTACCGACGAAAGGATCGTCCATGATCTTGAAAGCGAGCAGAGCCATCGGCTCCTTGTCATTGGCTTTGCGTACGACTTCGTTGCCCTTGTCGTCGATGCCTTTGATCGGTGGCACGTCGAGCGGGCTTGGCAAATAGTCGACGACGGCATCGAGAAGAGGCTGCACACCCTTGTTCTTGAATGCGGAGCCGCACAAAACGGGGAAGAACGCGCCGGTGATGACGGCCTTGCGGATGAGCTTCTTGAGCGCGGCTTCGTCGGGCTCTTTGCCTTCGAGGTAAGCGGTCATGGCGGCATCGTCGAGCTCGACCGCCGCCTCCACCATCTCCTCGCGATATTTCTTCCCCTGTTCGGCCATTTCGGCCGGTATCTCGATGTCGTGGTATTTTGCGCCAAGGGATTCATAATCCCAAACGACGCCTTTCATTCGCACCAGGTCGATAATACCCTTGAAATTCTGCTCGGACCCAATCGGGAGCTGGATCGCCACTGGCTTTGCGCCGAGGCGGGCCTTGATGTCGTGGAGACACTTGAAAAAGTCTGCGCCAATCTTGTCCATTTTGTTGGCGAAGACGATGCGCGGCACCTTGTATTTGTCGCCCTGACGCCAGACCGTCTCGGTCTGCGGCTCGACACCCTGGTTGGAATCGAGCACGCACACGGCGCCGTCGAGCACGCGAAGCGAGCGCTCTACCTCGATGGTGAAGTCAACGTGGCCCGGCGTATCTATGATATTGAGGCGCTTTTCTTTCCAGAATGCCGTGGTCGCAGCCGATGTGATGGTGATGCCACGCTCCTGCTCCTGCTCCATCCAGTCCATCGTCGCGGCGCCTTCGTGCACCTCGCCGATCTTATGGCTCTTTCCGGTGTAATAGAGGATCCGCTCGGTCGTGGTCGTCTTTCCGGCATCGATGTGGGCCATGATGCCGAAGTTGCGGTAGTCCTCAATTGGATGGCTGCGGGGCATAGGGGATCCTTGAATCTTTTTCTGCTGTCACCAGCGGTAATGCGAGAAGGCCCGATTGGCTTCCGCCATCTTGTGGGTGTCCTCGCGCTTCTTGACGGCATTTCCCCTGTTGTTGGATGCGTCGAGCAGCTCAGCCGAGAGCCGCTCGGTCATCGTACGTTCATTGCGTTCACGTGCGGCCGAAATAATCCAGCGGATACCGAGTGCCTGCCGGCGCGACGTGCGCACTTCCACCGGCACTTGATAGGTGGCGCCGCCGACGCGCCGCGAGCGCACCTCGATCGAGGGCATCACATTGTCGAGCGCCTGTTGGAAGACGGAGAGCGGATTTTGCTTGGTCTTGCCCTCGATCATCTCGAGCGCGCCGTAGACGATGCCTTCCGCTACCGATTTCTTGCCATCATACATGATGGCATTCATGAACTTGCTGACAACGACATTCCCGAATTTCGGATCCGGGATGATGTCGCGTTTATCGGCGGCGTGACGGCGGGACATGACGCTGATCCTTATTTCGGACGTTTCGCGCCGTACTTCGAACGGCGTTGCTTGCGGTTTTTCACACCCTGCGTATCGAGAACGCCGCGCAGGATGTGATAGCGGACGCCCGGAAGATCTTTCACGCGGCCGCCACGGATCATGACGACCGAATGCTCCTGAAGGTTATGGCCTTCGCCCGGGATATAGCCGATCACTTCGAAGCCATTCGTCAGGCGCACCTTCGCCACTTTGCGCAAAGCCGAATTCGGCTTCTTGGGCGTGGTGGTATAGACGCGGGTGCACACGCCGCGTTTCTGCGGCGACGCCTGCAGAGCCGGCACCTTGTTGCGCGCCTTCAGTGGATGTCGCGGCTTTGCAATCAACTGACTGATCGTCGGCATCGGCCTTCGCTACCTTGGTTCCTGGGTCTAGCGCGAAGGCAATTGCTCGCGCCGCCCCTCTCAAATCTCTCGCGGGCAAACCTCCGCCCGCCTCGCTTTGGGCTTCTCGCCCCGGCATTGCATTCCGCACGAACCCTTCCGTGCGCTTTGAGTGTTTTCCACGCGCAAAACGAAATCGCGCCATCCGCCAGATTGCGGCAGGGCGCTCCTCCGTTCAGACAGCCGCGCTGCGTCGAGCACCGCGGTTGTTCACTCTCATAAAGTCTGACAGGTGCTGTCAGAGGCAGCGTTTGAGCTTCATTCGTCGAGGCGATGCGCCGGCCCGTCTTCGAGAAAGCGTAACACTCTCAAAGAATTAGCCGGGCGGCCGTTCCGAGCAAGCGAAGCTCACCGCCTGCCGAAAAGTGTGGGGTATTTATCGGCGGGAGTCCGCTAAGTCAAGCGGAAATGACCGCAAAATCGACGATTTAGCGCTATCGGAGCCGAATACCTAATCAGTCGCGAACGTTTGGTGATTATTGCGGCGTCACCCCCCCAGTCTGCTTGATGACGCGAAGATACTTCGCACTCTCCTCCTGGACAAAATCCTTGAACTGATCGACCGCCATTGGTGCCACTACGGCGCCCGCCGCCTCCAGGCGCGCTTTGACATCAGAGTCGTCAATGACCTTGTTAATCGCTTTGTTTAGCCGGTCGATGACGGCCTGCGGCGTTCCCTGCGGCGCGAAGATGCCCGCCCAAAGCGTGAAATCGTAATCCTTATTCCCTGTAACCTGGGCAACCGTCGGTACGTCCGGAGCTGCAGGCGAACGCTTGGCCGAGGACAGCGCAAGGATTTTTAAGGTACCTGCCTTCACATGCGGGGCCGCTGCCGGGAACCCGGGAAAGTAAAAATCGACGTAACTACCGATCAAGTCACTAAGAGCCGGGCCGGCACCTTTGTATGGGACATGAGTCAGATTGTCGTCGAACTGCAATTTGAGCAACTCGCCCGCGAAGTGACCGGGTGTGCCAATCCCGCCGATGCGAACGTCATCTTCGGCTTGGCTTTCAGCGCGGCGAGAAACTCAGGCAAAGTTGAGTACGGCGCCTTGGCCGGCACAACGAGCGCCAGTGGCACCACGGCCGCAAGCGCGACCGGAATCAGGTCCTTGTCCGGATCGTAATTGAGACCTTTGAGCCAATGCTGGTTAATCGCAACTTCCGCGGTCTGTCCGACCAACAAGGTGTAACCGTCGGGCGCGGCACTGGCCACCGAGTGCGCGCCGATTGCGCCGCTGGCTCCCGCGCGATTTTCCACCACGACGGATTGGCCAAGAGCAGCGCCTAACCGCTCGGCCACCGAGCGTGCAACTATATCGCATGTGCCGCCCGCAGCGTAAGCAACAACAAGCTGGATCGTTCGGGTTGGATAGGCTTGGCTCCATCCTTCCCCCAGAAGGACGATGTTGAGCGCGGCAGCGACGAACCCGATAATCAGCAGTTGGGCGGCACGCATCAGGATCCTCCCGTTTTTCGTTGTCCCGTTGGTTCGGAACGGCTTGTTGCTCGAAAACGTAGAGCGGATTGGCCATATTCGACAAGTGGAAAGGACTGGGCGGTCGCCAATCTCAGCGTTGATAGTGAAGCACGATAGTTGGCGAAGCTGCAGTCAGCCAGGCGGGCTTAAATGCGCCGCATGGTTTTCAGCCCTCGCGGGGCATTTGGATTCTTACCTGTCAGGCGCACACACGCTCGCGCAGATCGTTTCCACCTGATTTGAGGTGATTTCGCGCGTCACAATGAAATCTGATCAGCGGACTGATTTCCTTAAAAATGACTCGACGGAACGGCACTGCCAAATCGGCTAGGTCGTCGAGACGCATTGGATCATTGAGCGTAGCCCAGAAATCGAGCGTAACCTTGTTAATCCGCATCGCGAGTGCAATCCGTTGCGGATTCGGCAGGGCCTCCCACGATCCGTGTTCGCTCCAGTAGTCGACGAACCGACGCATTGCCCCGACATAATCACCGCAATTGACGGCATTTGATTGGAAATCTGCCTCAGCGCGCGCTCATCCTCGTCGTCCCCATCGCGCAGCAAATGAAATGCAGCCGGTTCAATCAGGGTCAGGCTTCTGAGGTGCTCGGGGAAGCGCAGCGCCAATTGCAGTCCGACGACGCCCCCGAATGAAGGGCCGACGACATGCGCCGGCTTCTTGAGCTGACGGATCAGCGCATCAACAAGGTCGGCTTCAACGCCGAGGTTGAAGGTGCCGTAGCCCGGTCAGTGTGTCGTTGCGCCGTAGCCGCAGAGATCGGGAGCGATGACCTGAAACTCCTCGTGAAGGGTCTCGGCGAGGCCCGCCCACTGGCGGCCTGAACCGGCACCGACCATCGTCGTCTCCCTTACGCTAGACAGTCACTGTTAAAACTTTGCCAACTCTGTCGTGTCGCACGTTACGGAAAAGGCCGGTTTGACTGCCGGCACATTTTTGTTTGCGGCTCCCTGCGTCAGGGGACGATGACGCGGGACATCAGTTCGCCGAGCTCGTATGGCCGATTTAGACCGCGGCTAGCCGGATTTGGGCATTCGAAATGATGCGATTCGATCACATCAGCTTTGGGCACATCTTCGAAGAGACGGCCGACGTAGGCTGCTATGCGGGCGAACCCTGCGGATGCGCCGGCATGATTGGTGCTGGTGATCATCCTACTCCCCTTGTCGCTGTGCCCTCAAAAACCGGCTTTCCGGCAGTCTCAAATTAGAGGAGGCGGATTGGGACGCCGTGTTCGCCATCACAAAAAGGCGGATTTCGGCTCTCCCTGTGATCTATCCCACAGCCAAAGCGACGACGGAAAGCGAGGCTTTGGGTGCGTGACGCCGATTATCACCTTAGCTCGGTGTGTCCCCTTTCGGTGGATCGCAGAAGGGACCGTTGTCATTCTCGCGCAGCGATCTTTTTTCAGCGAAGCCTTCGACCCACATCGGCTATTTTTGTGTCTGTACTCGCGCCGCGACAGCATCGCCCGTCTCACGCGTGCCCAATCGCCCCCCGATGTCGGCCGTTGATTCCTTGGCGGCGATAGCCGCTTCCACTGATTTCTCAATAACTGCTGAAGCGGCTTGGAAAGGCCTCGCTTTTTTGCGACGTCCGTACCAGGCAAGCAGCATTGCCACCGACAGGATCAGCGACAGCGGATTTGCAACGTTCTTGCCGGCAATGTCGGGCGCTGAGCCATGTGCGGCCTGAGCCATACCGTGATTGGTTCCCGCATTCAACGAGGCCGCGAGACCAAGGCTTCCTGACAATTCAGCGGTCAAGTCGGAAAGAATATCGCCATACATGTTGGTGGTGACGATGACGTCGAAGCGGCGGGGGTTGCGCACGACATGCGCCATCATGGCGTCGACGATAACGTCATCGACCGTCACCGCGGGAAACTCCCGCGCGACTTTGCGACATTCCTCTATGAACAGGCCGTCAGTGACCTTGAGGACATTCGCCTTGTGAACGATGGTGACGTGCTTGTGCCGCTTCATTGCGAGCTCGAAAGCAACGCGAGCGATGCGTTCGCTGCACGCGCGGGTAATGCGGCGCAAGGAGATGGCGACGTCCTTGGTCACCATCATCTCGCCGCTTCCCGCTTCCATGTTGCGGTCGGCATAGAAGCCTTCGGTGTTTTCACGAGCGATTACGAGATCGAATTCTCCACAGCGAAGCGGGAAGCCCGCATAGGTGCGCGCTGGCCGGATATTGGCGAACAGATCGAGGCTCTTTCGGAGCATCATCGAAGGATTGACCTCGCCCTTTGCCAGGTCCTTGAATTCAAAGGTCGAGGTTGGACCGAGCACGACACCGTCGGCTTTGCGCGCCTTTTCGACGATGTCGGGATGGATCGTATGTCCGTGCACACGGAGGCCGGCGTGTCCCGTCGCCGCCTCCTCGATTCTCAAACCCAGATCGAAGCGGTCGGACGTGGCACGCAGGACAGTAAGCACAGCGGCAGTGATTTCGGGACCGATGCCGTCACCGGGAAGGACAAGGAGGTGCATAGGTGTCGTCCGATCTGCGGTCGCCATCATCACTTTTTTCTAAATAAAGAAAAGAGCTACGACAGCAGAGCCTTTATCCGTGACGAGCGTTGCACTGCGCTCGCATCGCGAAAAAGATGCGAGGCTCACCGACAAACAAAAAGGCCGCCAAATGGCGGCCCTTTCGATTAATTGCGCCGAAGCTTATTCGGCCGCCGGCAGAGCCGGGGCTTCCTCCGGCTTGACTGCGGCTTTGGCCGCATCCTTCTCGCGCTCCTCGAGGATAAGCGCGTCGCGCTTGGTGGCGACCTCGCGCAGATCGTTCATCATGGCGCCGGTGCCGGCCGGGATCAGACGGCCAACAATGACGTTCTCCTTGAGTCCGTCGAGCGTATCAGCCTTGCCGTTGACAGCGGCTTCGGTGAGCACGCGCGTCGTCTCCTGGAACGATGCCGCTGAGATGAATGAACGCGTCTGCAGGCTGGCCTTAGTGATCCCGAGCAGGACCGGGTGACCGGTCGCGCCCTTCTTGCCCTCGGCCTCGGCACGCGCATTGATCTCGTCGAGTTCGATCTTGTCGATCTGTTCGCCCTGCAACAGCTCGGTGTCGCCGGAGTCGTCGATCTCAACCTTCTGCAACATCTGGCGCACAATCACCTCGATGTGCTTGTCGTTGATGTTGACGCCCTGCAGCCGATAGACCTCCTGGATTTCGTTCACCAGGTAGGCAGCGAGTTCCTCGACGCCCTTGATGGCAAGGATGTCGTGCGGGGCGGGATTGCCCTCGACGATGTAATCGCCCTTCTCGATAACGTCGCCATCCTGCAAGTGGATGTGCTTGCCTTTCGGAATGAGGTATTCCTTGGGCTCCTCGCCTTTGCCTGACGGTTCGATCGTAATCCGGCGCTTGTTCTTGTAGTCCTTGCCGAACCGCACCGTTCCGCCGGTTTCAGCGATGATCGCTGCCTCCTTCGGCCGGCGGGCCTCAAAAAGCTCCGCCACGCGCGGCAGACCGCCGGTGATGTCACGAGTCTTCGCGCTCTCAGTCGGGATACGCGCGATGACGTCGCCCGCCTTCACATGACCGCCCGGATCGACCGAGATGATCGCATCGACGGCAAGCTGATAGCGCGCCTCGCCGCCGCGAGCGAGCTTGAGGAGCTTGTTGCCCGACTTGATCACGATGGCCGGACGCAGATCCTGCTGATTGCGCGACGCTCCGGTCCGCCAATCGATGACTACACGCTTTGCAATGCCGGTGGACTCGTCGAGCGCCTCCGACATCGACACCCCGTCGATGAGGTCCTCGAATCCGACATCCCCCTCCACCTCGGTCAAAATCGGCCGCGTGTAGGGATCCCACTCCGCGATTCGCTGGCCACGCTTGATCTTCT
Source organism: Pseudolabrys sp. (assembly GCA_036505835.1). Classification (GTDB taxonomy): domain Bacteria; phylum Pseudomonadota; class Alphaproteobacteria; order Rhizobiales; family Xanthobacteraceae; genus Pseudolabrys. The sequence continues at coordinate 25,126 of DASXST010000125.1, forward strand.
CGCCGTCCTCGACGCGCAAACGCGCGCCGTATGGAATACGGTGATGCGCGCGTTCCGTGCCATCGGGGTCAACAACCGCGACGACCATGTTACGCACCATTGCGACGACCTCGTTGTCCGAGTTCTTCGCAACGTTCTTGCTCTTGAACTTGACCTTTCCGTCAAAGTTGGACTCGATGAACGACTGCTCCGAAATCTGCGCCGCGCCGCCGATATGGAACGTGCGCATCGTCAGCTGCGTACCCGGCTCGCCGATGGACTGAGCCGCGATGACACCCACCGCCTCGCCCATGTTGACCGGGGTGCCGCGGGCAAGGTCGCGCCCATAGCACGCTGCGCACACGCCGTTCTTGGTCTCACACGTCAGCACCGAACGGATGCGCAGTTCCTGCACGCCAGCATTGGTGATTATCTCGACTTCGGGCTCCTGCAGCAGCGTGCCGCGCTTGACGAGCATCTTGCTGCTTGACGGATCCTTTACATCCTCTGCCGTCGTCCGCCCGAGAATGCGGCTGGCCAGCGATGCAACGACCGTGCCGGCGTCGATGATCGCGCGAACCTTGATGCCGCTCTTCGTGCCACAGTCCTCTTCCGTGATAATGCAGTCCTGCGCCACGTCGACCAGGCGCCGCGTTAGATAGCCTGAGTTTGCCGTTTTCAACGCCGTGTCGGCCAGACCTTTGCGGGCGCCGTGCGTCGAGTTGAAGTACTCGAGCACCGAGAGCCCCTCTTTGAAGTTCGAGATGATCGGGCTCTCGATGATTTCGCCCGACGGCTTGGCCATCAGGCCGCGCATGCCCGCAAGCTGACGCATCTGGGCGGGCGAGCCGCGCGCGCCGGAATGCGCCATCATGTAGATCGAATTGACCTGCGCTTCGCGTCCGCCAGGATCTTTCTTCGAGGAAGAAATCTCCTTCATCATCGCATCGGCGATCGCTTCCGTGCATTTCGACCAGGCATCGACCACCTTGTTGTATTTTTCGCCCTGAGTGATGAGGCCGTCGTTGTATTGCTGCTCGAACTCTTTGGCGAGCTCACGCGTCTCCTCGACGGTCTTCCACTTCGATTCCGGCACCACCATGTCGTCCTTGCCGAACGAGATGCCGGCCTTGAAGGCGTGATAGAAGCCGAGCGCCATGATGCGGTCGCAGAAAATAACGGTCTCTTTCTGCCCGCAGTGGCGATAGACGGTATCGATCATCGACGAGATCTCGCGCTTGGTCATCAAGCGGTTCACGATGTCGAACGGAACCTTCGCGCTTTTCGGCAGGACGCTGCCTAGCACGACGCGCCCTGGCGTCGTGTCGTACCATTTCCTGAAGGTGTTGCCTTTCTCGTCGACGCCTTCCCAGCGGTATTTGATCTTGCTGTGCAGGCCGATCACCTTTTCATGCAATGCATGATCAATGTCCGCGAGATCGCCGAACACCTTTCCTTCGCCGGTCTCGCCCTCACGCATGAGCGAAAGGTAGTAGAGGCCGAGCACGATGTCCTGCGACGGCACGATGATGGGCGAGCCGTTCGCCGGGTGAAGGATATTGTTGGTGGACATCATGAGCACGCGCGCTTCCAGCTGCGCCTCGAGGGACAGCGGGACGTGCACGGCCATCTGGTCGCCGTCGAAATCGGCATTGAACGCTGCGCAGACGAGAGGGTGCAGCTGGATTGCCTTACCTTCGATCAGGACCGGCTCAAAAGCCTGAATGCCGAGCCGGTGCAGGGTTGGCGCGCGGTTGAGCAGCACCGGATGCTCGCGGATCACCTCGTCGAGGATGTCCCAAACCTCCGGCTTCTCTTTCTCGACCAGCTTCTTCGCCTGCTTCACAGTGGTCGACAGACCCTTGGCGTCAAGCCGCGAGTAAATGAACGGCTTGAACAGCTCGAGGGCCATCTTCTTTGGCAAACCGCACTGGTGCAGCTTGAGCTCGGGACCGACAACGATCACCGAACGGCCTGAGTAGTCGACGCGCTTGCCGAGCAGGTTTTGCCGGAAACGGCCCTGTTTGCCTTTGAGCATGTCGGCCAGCGACTTCAGCGGACGCTTGTTGGCGCCGGTGATGACGCGACCGCGGCGTCCGTTGTCGAACAGCGCATCGACTGCCTCCTGCAGCATGCGCTTTTCGTTGCGGATGATGATATCCGGTGCACGGAGCTCGATCAGCCGCTTCAGACGGTTATTGCGGTTGATGACTCGCCGATAGAGGTCATTGAGGTCGGACGTCGCAAATCGCCCGCCATCGAGCGGCACGAGTGGCCGCAAATCCGGCGGGATCACCGGCACCACGGTCAATATCATCCACTCCGGCTTGTTGCCCGAGGCGATGAAGGCCTCGATCAGCTTGAGCCGTTTTGCAATCTTCTTCTTCTTGATGTCGCTGTCGGATTCCGCAAGCTCGGCTCGCAATTCGGCCTGCATCTTGTCGAGGTCGATTGCCTTGAGCATCTCACGGATCGCCTCCGCGCCGATCATCGCGGTGAAGCTATCCGCGCCATACTCCTCCTGCGCCTTCAGATATTCGTCCTCGGACAAGAGTTGGCGATCCTTGAGCGGCGTGAGCCCCGGCTCAAGGACGACGTAGTATTCGAAGTACAGGATGCGCTCGAGATCCTTGAGCGTCATGTCGAGCAGCAAGCCGATGCGGCTCGGCAGCGACTTCAGGAACCAGATGTGCGCAACGGGCGCGGCCAATTCGATATGGCCCATGCGTTCGCGCCGTACGCGCGACAGCGTCACCTCGACTGAGCACTTCTCGCAGATAATGCCCTTGTACTTCATGCGCTTGTACTTGCCGCACAAGCATTCGTAATCCTTGATGGGCCCGAAAATGCGCGCGCAGAACAAGCCGTCGCGCTCGGGCTTGAAGGTACGATAGTTGATCGTCTCCGGCTTTTTGATTTCGCCGTAGGACCAGGACAGAATCTTTTCGGGGCTCGCGATCGAAATCCGGATCTGGTCGAAGACCTGAGCCGGAACTTGCGGGCTGAAAAGATTCATGATCTCTTGATTCATTGTCTTCTCCGCTTGCCGACCATATCGGCCGCTAATCCTTTTTCGCCTCGTCATGGCCGGGTTTATCCCGGCCATCTCGCTTAGGAATGTTCTGCCCTTCCGCTCGAGATGCGCGGGTCAAGCCAGCGCATGACAGTCCTGTTACTCCGCCGCCTCAGCCGTCTCCGGCCCCTGGCGCTGTTGCTTCGAATTGTGCAGATCGACGTTCAAGCCGAGCGAACGCATCTCCTTGACCAGCACGTTGAAGCTTTCCGGGATGCCGGCCTCGAATGCATCGTCGCCTCGAACGATCGCCTCGTACACCTTGGTGCGGCCGGCAACGTCGTCCGACTTGACGGTCAGCATCTCCTGCAAGGTGTAGGCAGCGCCGTAGGCTTCGAGCGCCCACACTTCCATTTCGCCGAAGCGCTGACCGCCGAATTGCGCCTTGCCGCCGAGCGGCTGCTGGGTAACCAGCGAATACGGACCGATCGAGCGGGCGTGGATTTTGTCGTCCACCAGATGGTGCAGCTTCAGCATGTAGATGTAGCCGACCGTCACCTTGCGATCGAACGGCTCGCCGGTCCGGCCATCGAACACGGTGACCTGTCCGGAATGGTCGAGGCCAGCGAGATCGAGCATCTTCTCGATATCGGCCTCCTTCGCGCCATCGAACACCGGCGTCGCAATCGGCACGCCATGGCGCAGGTTGCCGCCGAGCTCGATAAGACCATCTTCGTTCAACGACTTGATGGTCTCGTCATCGCCGTAGACTCTTTTGAGCATGTCTTTGAGGGGGCGCGCGTCGTGCTTCGAATTGTAAGCATCGACGGCCTGCCCGATCTTGAGCCCAAGGCCGGCACAAGCCCAGCCCAGATGGGTCTCGAGAATCTGGCCGACGTTCATCCGGCTCGGCACACCAAGCGGATTGAGCACGATGTCCACCGGGGTGCCATCGTCCAGGAACGGCATATCCTCGGCAGGCACAATCTTCGAAACGACGCCCTTGTTTCCGTGACGGCCGGCCATCTTGTCGCCGGGCTGGATCTTGCGCTTCACAGCGACGAAGACCTTGACCATCTTCATGACGCCTGGCGAAAGTTCGTCGCCGCGTTGCAGCTTCTCGACCTTGTCGAGGAAACGCTGCTCGAGCAGCTTCTTCGACTCGTCGTACTGTTTGCGAATGGCCTCGATCTCCGCCATCAGCTTGTCGTTGGGCGAAGCGAACAGCCACCATTGCGAACGCGGGTACTCGTCCAGCACCGCTTTGGTGATCTTGGAGTCTTTCTTGAAGCCCTTGGGGCCGGCGATGCCCGTACGTCCTTCGAGCATCTCGGCAAGACGGCCGTAGACGTTACGGTCGAGGATTGCCTGCTCGTCGTCGCGGTCTTTCGCCAGCCGTTCGATTTCTTCACGCTCGATCGCAAGCGCACGCTCGTCTTTTTCGACGCCGTGTCTGTTGAACACGCGCACTTCGACGACTGTGCCCTGCACCCCTGGCGGCACCCGCAGCGAGGTGTCGCGCACGTCGGAGGCTTTCTCGCCGAAGATCGCACGCAGCAGCTTTTCTTCCGGCGTCATCGGGCTTTCGCCCTTGGGCGTGATCTTGCCGACCAGGATATCGCCGGCATGCACTTCGGCACCGATGTAGACGATGCCGGCTTCGTCGAGGTTCTTCAGCGCCTCTTCGGAAACGTTCGGGATATCGCGGGTGATTTCTTCGGGACCGAGCTTGGTGTCGCGCGCCATCACTTCGAATTCCTCGATGTGGATGGACGTGAACACGTCGTCTTTCACGATCCGCTCGGAAAGCAGGATCGAGTCCTCGAAGTTGTAGCCGTTCCAGGGCATGAACGCGACCAGCACGTTGCGGCCAAGCGCGAGTTCGCCGAGATCCGTGGACGGGCCATCGGCAATAATGTCGCCCTTGTCGACGCGATCGCCGACCTTCACCAGCGGACGCTGGTTGATGCAGGTGTTCTGGTTCGAGCGCTGATATTTCATCAGGCGATAGATATCGACGCCCGGCTTCGTGGGGTCGGTCTCATCGGTCGCGCGGACAACTATACGAGTGGCGTCCACCTGATCGACGATACCGGTGCGACGCGCCGCGATCGATGCGCCGGAGTCTCGAGCGACCACGCCTTCCATACCGGTGCCGACGAACGGCGCCTCGGCCCGCACAAGCGGGACCGCCTGACGCTGCATGTTGGAACCCATCAGCGCGCGGTTGGCGTCGTCGTTTTCAAGGAACGGAATCAGCGCCGCAGCCACCGAGACCAGCTGCTTCGGCGATACGTCCATGAAGTCCACCTTGTCGCGCGGCACGAGGTGCACGTCGCCTGCCTGGCGGCAAACGATGAGATCCTCGGTAAAGCGGCCACGGCTGTCGATCGGCGAGTTCGCCTGCGCGACCGCATGGCGGGCTTCTTCCATAGCGGAGAGATAGACCACCTCGTCGGTGACGCGGCCGTCCTTGACCTTCCGATACGGCGTTTCCACAAAGCCGTATTTGTTCACGCGCGCGTAAGTGGCGAGTGAATTGATTAGCCCGATGTTTGGTCCTTCCGGCGTCTCGATCGGGCAGATGCGGCCGTAATGCGTCGGGTGCACGTCGCGCACCTCGAAGCCGGCCCGCTCGCGGGTCAAGCCACCCGGGCCAAGCGCCGAGAGGCGACGCTTGTGCGTGATCTCCGACAGCGGATTGGTCTGATCCATGAACTGCGACAGCTGCGAGGAGCCGAAGAACTCCCGCACCGCGGCGGCTGCCGGCTTGGCGTTGATCAGGTCTTGCGGCATGACGGTGTCGATATCGACCGACGACATCCGCTCCTTGATCGCGCGCTCCATGCGCAGCAATCCGATGCGATATTGATTTTCCATCAGCTCGCCGACCGAGCGCACCCGGCGGTTGCCAAGATGATCGATGTCATCGATCTCACCCTTGCCGTCGCGCAGATCGACTAATGTTCGGATGACCGAGATGATGTCGTCCTTGCGGAGAACGCGCACGGTGTCAGGCGCATCCAGATCAAGCCGCATATTCATCTTCACGCGGCCAACGGCCGACAAATCGTAACGCTCAGGGTCGAAGAACAGCGAACGGAACATCGCTTCGGCGGTCTCAACGGTCGGCGGCTCGCCGGGGCGCATGACGCGGTAAATATCGAACAGCGCGTCCTCTCGCGTCATGTTCTTGTCGACCGCAAGCGTGTTGCGAATGTATCCACCGACGTTGACGTGGTCGATGTCGAGCAATGGCAATTCCTTGTAACCAGCCTCGATCAGAATCTTCAGATTCTTCTCGGTGAGCTCTTCGCCGGCCTCCATGTAGATTTCGCCGGTGCGACCATTGGCGAGATCCTCGGCCACATAATGTCCGATCAACTCGTCATCGGTCATGCGCAGGGCCTTGAGACCCTTCTCCGCGAGTTGGCGCGCCTGACGGACGGTCAGTTTCTTGCCGGCCTCCACGACAACCCGGCCGGTGTCGGCATCAACGAGATCGTTGACGGCCTTGTAACCCCTGAGACGGTTGGCATCGAACGGCACGCGCCAGCCATCCTTGGCGCGCTTGTAGTTCACATGCTTGTAGAACGTTGACAGGATCTGCTCGCCATCGAGCCCGAGAGCGTACAGCAGGGACGTCACCGGAATCTTGCGACGGCGGTCGATGCGCGCGTAGACAATGTCCTTGGCGTCGAACTCGATGTCGAGCCAGGAACCGCGATACGGGATGATGCGGGCCGCGAACAGAAGCTTGCCCGAGGAATGGGTCTTGCCCTTGTCATGGTCAAAAAAGACGCCCGGCGAGCGATGCATCTGCGAAACGATGACGCGTTCGGTGCCATTGACGATGAACGTGCCGTTGTTGGTCATGAGCGGAATGTCGCCCATGTAGACATCCTGCTCCTTGATGTCCTTGACCGAGCGCGCGCCCGTCTCTTCGTCGATGTCGAACACGATCAGCCGCAGCGTGACCTTGAGCGGTGCGGCGTATGTCATGCCGCGTTGGCGGCATTCGTCGACGTCATACTTCGGCGGCTCGAATTCGTACTTCACGAATTCGAGCTGCGATGAATTGGAGAAATCCGAAATCGGGAATACCGATTTGAATACGGCCTGCAGACCCTCGTCGGGGCGGCCGCCGAGCGGCTCCTTCACGAGCAAGAACTGGTCGTAGGATGCCTTCTGAACCTCGATGAGATTCGGCATCTCCGCCGCTTCGTTGATTGTCCCGAAAAACTTCCTTACGCGCTTGCGACCGGTAAACGTCTGCGCCATCTTTTCTCTCTCGATTGATTGCACCGGGCGGCGCGGGCGCCTCTCCGAACAGCCGCATTCCATCGCGACCATCGGGACAGGCGTCGGGGCCGTCCGCTTCCATGCGATTCGGTCTCCCCGAACCGCCGCACGCTTCACGCTCATCGTGACCATAGCTTGCCGGTTCACGACGCCTCGGGGGGCCTCCCCTCGTCATGGCCGGGCTCGTCCCGGCCATTGGCCATTGACTTGAACTCACTCGATCCCCGGATCTCGCTGCGCTCGCCCCGGGATTTCGCTTAAGTAAGCTGCGCTTACTTAAGCTCAACCTTCGCACCAACCTTTTCGAGCGTGGCCTTGATCTTGTTGGCCTCGTCCTTGGCCACGCCTTCCTTGATGTTCTTCGGCGCGCCCTCAACAAGGTCCTTGGCTTCTTTCAGGCCAAGCCCCGTCAACGCGCGCACTTCCTTAATGACTTCGATCTTCTTCTCACCCGCGCTGGCGAGAACGACCGTGAAATCGGTTTTCTCTTCGGCGGCGGCAACTGCAGCGCCACCGGCTGCGGGGCCAGCGGCGACCGCCACCGCGGCGGCAGCCGAAACGCCCCACTTCTCCTCGAGCATCTTGGCCAGATCCGCCGCTTCAAGGACGGTGAGGCTCGACAAGTCTTCGACGATCTTCTGTAGGTCAGCCATTGTTCATTCCTATTCGGTTCGAACCAGAATTAATGAGCGTTGAGCCGTCAGCCCGCTCGTCCTTTGAAGCATAGGCCTGGATTACGCGCGCGAGCTTCGCTGCGGGTGCGTTTGCGAATTGCGCGATCTTGGTCGCCGGAGCCTGGATCAGACCGATGATCTTCGCACGTAATTCGTCCAGTGACGGCAGGGCGGCGAGCGCCTTGACGCCATTGGTATCCAGAGCCGTCTTGCCCATCGAGCCGCCAAGAATGACGAACTTCTCGTTCGCCTTGGCGAAATCGATGGCCACCTTCGGTGCCGTCACCGGATCGCCCGAGTAGGCCAGCACGGTTGGCCCCTTCAGCAGGGGCGCGATGGAGGCAGCGTCGGTGTCCTTGAGCGCGATCTTGGCGAGACGGTTTTTCGCGACCTTCACCTGCGCGCCCGCCTGCTTCATCTGCTTTCGCAGCGTCTGCATCTGGGCAACGGTAAGGCCGGAATAGTGAGCCACCACCACGACATTCGAGGTCTTGAAGACCCCGTTCAGTTCGCTGATGGACTCCGCTTTTGCCGCTCGATCCACTGCAAGCTCTTTCCGGTTTGACGGTTCACGCCGCTGTGGGCGGGAGCCGCCGGTTGCTACCAGCCGTCCCGCTTGATTCGCACGCAGCGAACCGGGGCAGGACGACACTCTCAAAAGCCTGCCCCCCGAAACGGCGTTAAACCGCAGTCGGGTCTTCGAGGTTCGAACCAAATGACGTGACCCCATAGTCACGCAAATTCGGATCGCTTCCCGTCTGTGCTGGCCCCGCTTTCGTTTACCCGACCTGCTCACGCAGGTGGGCCGGGATTAAGCGTTGGCTTGCGCCTCTGCGCCGGCAATCTTGGACAGGTCGGCCGTCCGGGACGGCCTTGCACGCTTCACATTGCAACGGTATCTGGCTTCTCCCCCTCAGAGATCCCACGCGGGCTTCTAAAAGGAATAAGTTCCGCTCACCATCGATTTGCAGAGACGCGCAAACACGCGCCGACAAATTGGGCCGGCACGCCCAGGACCGCTATCTAGACCTTTAAACCCGTTTTGCCAAGTTCTTTTTCGCAAAAATCCCGGCAACAACGGGTCCGCCTGAGCACGTCAGTGGACCGCCCCGGTGCCAAAAAGGCTTGGAACTTCCACCTTGACCCCTGGGCCCATGGTAGAGGAAATCGCCACACGATTGATGTAATGGCCCTTCGCCCCCGGTGGTTTGGCTTTCTGCACGGCATCCGCAAAGGACTTGATATTCTCGACCAGTTTGTCCTCCGGGAACGAGGCCTTGCCGACACCGGCCTGCACAATGCCCGCTTTCTCCACGCGGAACTCGACGGACCCGCCCTTGGCGCCTTTCACGGCGTTGGTGACGTCCATCGTAACCGTGCCGACCTTGGGGTTAGGCATGATGCCGCGTGGGCCGAGCACCTTGCCGAGTCGGCCGACCAGGGGCATCAGGTCGGGAGTGGCAATGCAGCGATCGAAGTCGATTTCGCCTTTGCTCACCTTATCGACCAAATCCTCCGCGCCAACGACGTCGGCGCCGGCGGCTTTTGCCTCGTCGGCCTTGGCACCGCGCGCGAACACGCCCACACGCAGCGTGCGGCCGGAGCCGTTCGGCAGCGTGACAACACCGCGCACCATCTGGTCCGCGTGCGTCGGGTCGACGCCGAGATTCATTGCGATCTCGATAGTCTCGTCGAACTTCGCCTTTGCGCGTTCCTTGACGAGCTTGACCGCTTCAGAGATCGGGTAAGCTTTCTCGCGATCGATGCCGTTGCGAGCAGCCTTCAAGCGTTTTCCGGTTGCCATGGCTGTTACTCCGTCACCGAAAGGCCCATCGAACGGGCAGAGCCTTCGACCATCTTCATCGCAGCCTCGACGGTGTCGCAGTTCAGATCCTTCATCTTCTGTTCGGCGATCTCGCGCACCTGCTTCTTGCTAACCTGTCCGACCGGCTCTCGCCCGGGCGTTTTCGCTCCGCTTGCGAGCTTGGCCGCCTTCTTGAGAAAATAAGATACCGGCGGCGTTTTCATCTCGAAGGTGAAGGAGCGATCCTGATAGGTGGTTATGATCACCGGGATTGGGATGCCCTTCTCCATTTTCTGCGTCTGGGCGTTGAACGCCTTGCAGAACTCCATGATGTTAAGACCGCGCTGGCCAAGCGCCGGCCCGATCGGGGGCGACGGATTGGCGGCGCCGGCCGGCACCTGCAATTTGAGGAATCCAGTAACTTTCTTTGCCATTTCTCACTCCGTTAGTGGTGCGGATCTTGGCGGTTGGCAGCCGCCTCACCTCCCACGTCATTTCACCTTCTTGTCATGCCCGCGCTTGTCACGGGCATCTCGCTTAGGACGGCACGACTGTGCCAATTCATCGGGATCACCGGGACAACGCCGGCGATGACGGCCTCACTAAAGCTTCTCCACCTGTCCGAATTCCAGTTCGACCGGAGTAGCGCGCCCGAAGATCGACACCGCTACTTTTACGCGCGAGCGGCCCTCGTCGACTTCCTCGACGACACCGTTGAAGGAAGCGAACGGTCCATCCGACACGCGCACCTGTTCGCCGACTTCAAAAGAAACCGCGGGCTTCGGCCGCTCGATGCCTTCCTGCACCTGGTGCAGGATGCGATCGGCCTCCGCGTCCGAAATCGGCATCGGTTTCTTTTCGCTTCCGAGAAAGCCGGTGACCTTGGGCGTGTTCTTGATGAGGTGATACACCTCGTCAGTGAGATCCATCTTCACCAGCACGTATCCGGGAAAGAACTTCCGTTCCGTCTCGACTTTGCGACCGCGTCTTGCCTCGGTGACCTTTTCCTTCGGCACCAGGACTTCACCAATATGTTCAGAAAGGCCGCGTTGCTTGGCCTGCTCGCGGATAGAATCCGCGACCTTGTTTTCGAAATTCGAGTAGGCGTGGACGATGTACCAGCGCTTGGGCTTGGTCGACGTCGTCGCGGCAGCTGTATCGTTCATCCCTCTTGAGCCTCTTGGACCTTCAGGTTCCGATGCCGAGCACGAAGGTAACCGCGACGCGGATCACTTGATCCGCTACAAGGAAGAAAACCGAGGCAATCGCCACCATCACAAACACCATGGCGGTTGTAATCGCCGTTTCGCGGCGCGACGGCCAGGTCACCTTGCGCGTTTCTTCGCGCACCTCCTGGAGAAACTTGAATGGAGACGTCGCCATTCCAATACAACCTCGATTTCAATCCTTGTCTGTCAATCCCAATGTAGTCACGGCCGCCACATTTGCGCAGGCCTGAAGGCTTCGCTCAGCTGCGGGCCTGTGCCTGGCAGGAGTGGCAGGACTAAAAGAACCAAACCCCCTCAATGCCTTACGGCGCCAAACCACACTAAAGGCACCAACGAACACTAAAGGGTTTTTGGGGGGACTGCCAAACCGTTCAGCGGCGCGAAAGATAGTTATCAAACATCAACTGCAGTCGCAAGAAGCGCAGTGAGGTACTGCCCGCTGCCGCTATGAACGGTCAGTCGGCATTTCTGATTTTCGAGCTAGGGCCGCATCAGGGCGCACATGCGTAATCACTAAACGGAAACCCGCCGAGTTGGCGCTCGACGGGCTTCAAACAAGGAAATCATTTCTGCAATGACTTCACTACAGGATCCCGCAAGCCAGGCAAGCCCAAAAACCGGCGAAACCAACGGCGACAGGGAATATTTGATCGCGGATTTCGTCGTTGCGTGCGTTGTAGCCCGTATCACAGTTTGTCTATGCTAAAGCTCAACGGTAGGGATCAATGGACATGTCCCGACCGACAACACCATGGTGACCGCTGCCTCTGCGGGTGACTCGAACGCGAGTGGGACGGGCACTAGCACGACTACTGCCGCCGATTAGCATCGCCCAATACCGGCGGCCACTGGCGGATACCGCAGACGCGACGGCCTTGCACCCGCCGAGCATCATGTTCGCGCGG
>DASXST010000126.1:0-2765 GCA_036505835.1 Pseudolabrys sp.
TGCGCGGTATCGGAGGTAATGAGCTCCGTGTCTTCAAATTTCACTGACAATTCTTCTGCCGCAATTTGTCGTAACGCGGTCTTTATGCCCTGACCAAGCTCTGACTTGCCGGTGAAGATTGTAATTCTTCCATCGGCACCGACCCGAATCCAGGAATCGAGAAACGGTGCCTTCTTAAAATTTCCGGGCAGCGGCTGCGGCTTTGGCTCATCTTGTGCCAGAACAGCGTAGCGCGAGAGCGAAAAGCTGAGGATGAGCGCGCCGCCACCCGCGAGTGCCGCTCGGCGCGAAAGTGGAAGCAAATGTGCCGTCATTGCCCGCCTCCTTCAAGGCCAGCGGCTTTATCGCGTGCCCGCGCGCTTCTCATCGCGTTGACGGTGCGGCGCACTGCGCGCAGGATCCGCATGTGTGTGCCGCATCGGCACAAGTTAGGCTGCATGTGAGAACGGATTTCATCATCGCTTGGATCGGAATTCTTCTGCAGCAGCGATTGAGCGCGCATGATCATTCCAGCAATGCAGTAGCCACACTGCGCCGCCTGTTCGTCAATGAAAGCCTGCTGAATCGCGGATGGTTTCTCCGCGCTGCCGAGACCTTCGACCGTCAAAACCTTGCGGCCAGCGAGCGCTGCAATCGGCAAAAGACAGGAGAATATCGCACGACCGTCGACCATCACTGTGCACGCGCCACATTGGCCCATGCCGCATCCGAACTTAGCGGCATTGAGCCGTAGATCCTCCCGCAAAACGTAAAGCAACGGGGTTGAGGGATCGACATCGACCGCGTGTGCCTGGCCGTTCACATTCAGACTTATCGTCATGATGAATCGCCTTTTCTAATCTTGTCGATCTCGGCGCCGACATTGCTCCATGGTGACTCGTTGGTGAATCGATCGCGAACATATGCGGCGAGCTCGCTATCTGGTTATCGCTCAGCATCCCGTCAAAAGCCGGCATAAATGGGCCGGGCTCTCCCGGCTGGCGCGCGATGCCGCGCAAGATAATGTTGATCGTGTTGCGCGGTCGCGCTTCCTGCAGTGACGAGCTCAATAACAGGGGCAGACCCTGCGAGGCCGAACCCGCTGGCTTGTCGTGGCAGACACTGCAGGCCCCCGAGTAAATCGCCGCGGCAGTGGAGGTCGCGTCCGCCCGCTGGGATGGTTGAGGCTTGCCCTGCCGGCGGCTTGACAAACTCGCGATATAAGCCGCGATCGCGCGAATATCAGCCTCGGGCACAGCAGAAAGATTTTCGGATACCGATGCCATGGGACCGGCGGCGCCGCCGTGCTGCGCCTGCCAACCTGTACGCAGGTAAGTGAAAAGCTGATCCGCCGTCCACACCCTCGGGGCTGGCGAGCTGGAGTTCAGAGCGGGCGCATCCCAGCCTTCGATAACACCACCAGCGAAAGCGCGTGACTTTATTTCGGCGCCCATGAAATTGCGTGGCGTGTGGCAAGCGCCGCAATGCGCGGCGCTCTCGACGAGATATAGGCCTCTGTTCCACTCCGCACTGTTTGTCCCATCGTCCTTGCGCGGACCGCGCTGTAGGAACAGCAGCTTCCAACCAGAAAGAAGGGAGCGAATGTTGTAGGGGAACGACAATTTGTTGGTTGGGGGGACCGAGTGCACAGATTCTCTGGTGATGATAAACGCGTAAAGTGCATGGATATCGTCGTCCGTAAGATGAGTGAAATGGTCGTAAGGAAACGCCGGATAGAGATGGCGCCCCTTGCGGTCTACCCCATCTCGCAGCGCACGGCGGAATGCCTCCTCAGACCAGTTGCCAATCCGGGTTTCCGAATCCGGCGTAATATTGCTTGTGTAGATTGTGCCGAAAGGTGTCGGGAGCGCCCGAGAACCTGCATAGGATTTACCGCCGGGCGCGGTGTGACAATCCGCGCAATTTCCGATAGCGGCGAGCTCGGCTCCCTTTGCCACCAGCCCTGAATTGAAGGCCGAGGCGTTTTCCGTCTCGACTGGATGATTTGCGGCTTCCATACCAGTAGAGCGCCGACAACTATGCAGACAACTACAATAACCAGTATCGCGCTGACTATTTTGCCCAGGGTCATCGGAAGGTCTCGGCAAGGCCCGCCAGCCCCTGCTTCGCCCCCGGCCTTACATGCAAAACCTCTAGGACAGTAGTGGGTTCCAACAACGTCCATTCATATATGGGCTGCATTCTGGCGACACTGGCTGATGTCTGCTTTACCCCCATAAGGGGACATTGGCGGTCGTGTCTCGAATGTCCGCTAAGGGCCAAAAGCGGACATCGCGCCTACTCGATCACCTCGTCGGCTGTGGCAAGCAGCGACTGCGGAATGATTAGGCCGAGTGTCTTTGCGGTCTTGAGATTGACAATCAGCTCATACTTGGTCGGTGCCTGCACCGGCATGTCGGCTGGCTTCTCGCCCTTGAGGATGCGATCGACATAACCCGCGGCTCGCCGGACCGGATCGTGCGCATTGGGCCCGTACGAGATCAGGCCACCGTCTACGGCGTAATAACGATAAGGATAAACCGACGGAAATTTGTGACGAGCGGCGAGACCGATGATGAGCTTGCGATGAGCCGCCGTACCCCCTGTCGTTACGATGACGCCGCCATTACCCGAACGTGCGAATGCCGCCATGGCACGCTCGATTTCGTCGGTGTCGCGCACGTTCCCCGGCGTGAGCTCAACACCAAGGGACTGCGCTACCGATCGAATAGCCGCGAATTGTCCGATACCAGCCGCAGAGGTGGGATCACGAAACACCAAGGCTC
>DASXST010000127.1:0-16724 GCA_036505835.1 Pseudolabrys sp.
GCATCAGGAAGCCGGATATACGTCAGCAGTTGTGACCATTGAACCTGATCCCGTCGACCTGTTGCAATCGGGCGGGGTCCATATACGTCCACACATGGCACAAAAGCGGACATCGTGAGAGTTTTCAATTCATCACACGCCGAAGGCCAAAGTGGTTTTGCAATATCAGTCGTCGTTGAGACGGCACGCGGGATATTAGTTCCGAGCGCTCCATATCGGTAATAGCCCGACTAAGAGTTTCGATTGTGAGGCCGAGATAATCAGCAATGTCCTGATGTGACATTGGAACATCGAGATACTGTGCTTTTCCCAGTCGCACCCACAGGTCGGTCAGGAATGTTGCGGCACGGCATTTTGCGCTCTTGCTCATCAGCAGTACGTGTTCTTGTGCGCGGGCGAGTTCATTGGTTGCCGCTGTCAGTAAAACGTTTGCAACTCGCACGTCCTGCGACGCGAGAGCAACCAAGCCCTTGCGCTTGATAAACAGCACCTCCGTATCTGTCGCTGCTTCAATTGACAGCGACAGCTTGGCATCGACCCAGCCAAAAAAATCGCCCGGCAGATAAAAGGAAACGACACTGCGAGTGCCTCTTTTACAAATCTTGCAACTGCGAACCACCCCGGTAACGACAAACAGGAGATAGTCGGCAACATCTTCGTCAAGAGCGATGACGTTATTGCGATAAAAATGGACGGGACCACGCTGAAGTGCTGACAAAATCCTTTGCAGCGATGCGTTGTCACCGGCCACTTTAGCAAAATGTGCAGCGGTATCTGCGGTGCCAAAAATCTTGGTGTCATTAACGTCCAAAGGCGTCGTGTAGAAGTCCAGGTTGGCCATTGTCACCTCCACGCAATAACTATTCTGAAACAGCCATAGATGGGCCTTTGGTCCAATAGATTTTAAAAGTGACATAGATGCCGCTTCATGGCACCTCCCGACTCCCCATCCTAGATCTGATTTGGCTCCGTTGTCTGTGCAAAACAGACCACAAGTCAGTCCAAAGCTAGAACAACGCAGGAATGCAATAGGTGTTACGTGCGACCTCGATGTCCGCTTTGGGTCATAAACGGACATTGACCTAAACATTATGCGCGACATACTCAAAGTAATTTTCTGGCAGGCTAGTGCAGGGGCGCGTCACTTCCGCCACAAATCGACGCGCCAGCTTGTGCCGCGTGGCGTTGGGGTCGCCCCCAATGGTGCAGTAACCCGCGCCAATGCTGATCGAGCCGGTTCGGGATCGCCCAAATATTTTTGCACTTCGGTTCGTGTGTCAGCTGCAATCCGTTGGTCGCGTTCCTGCAATCGTTGTTGTGCTTCCTGCGGATGGACGCGCCAGCGATTGGCGTCGATCAATTTGGTGGCTATCGATCTTTCACGCTTTGTCATGCACACATCCGAATCGCCGAATCGTTAAATTGATTCGGAGGCATTGGGAATTTTGAACACCGCCGTGAGTTTGCGCCGTGCCATTGGGACGAATAGGTGTGCTAACGGTTGCAAGCTGGTATTCTGACTTGGTTTCCGACTTTGGTGCCAGTTGTAAAACATGAAAAACGTTAGTTATTTCAATTGAGTTATGCTCCGATGGCTGAAGCCAAACTTCGCGCCAGCGACCGCACGCATCAAGACAGCCTGGATCCAAGAAGATCGTTCCAGGGCCTGATCCTTGCGCTGCAGACATATTGGGCGGAATGGGGCTGCGTTATCTTGCAACCCTACGACATGGAGGTGGGGGCGGGGACTTTTCACCCAGCAACCACGCTCCGCGCGCTTGGGCCGAAGCCATGGAATGCCGCGTACGTGCAGCCCTCGCGCCGGCCCAAGGATGGTCGCTACGGCGAAAACCCAAATCGGTTGCAGCATTACTACCAGTTCCAGGTGATCCTGAAGCCGTCCCCGGCTGACATTCAGGATCTCTACCTGAATTCTCTCAAGGCGATCGGCATTGATCCGAAAATTCATGACATCCGCTTTGTCGAGGACGACTGGGAAAGCCCGACGCTCGGTGCATGGGGACTTGGCTGGGAATGTTGGTGTGATGGCATGGAAGTGTCCCAGTTCACGTACTTTCAACAGGTCGCCGGATTTGAATGCGCGCCAGTTGCGGGCGAGCTCACTTACGGGCTCGAGCGCCTGGCAATGTATGTGCAGGGCGTCGACAATGTCTTCGCTCTCAACTTCAACGGCCGCGACGACGACGAGAAGGTGACCTACGGCGACGTATTTCTGCAGGCGGAGCAGGAGTACTCGCGGCATAATTTTGAATTCGCCGATACGGCGATGCTGTTCGAACAATTCAAGATGGCGGAAACGGCTTGTCGGAGATACCTCGACGCCGGTTGGGCCCAGGGCAAGAAGGAGCGTCACCTGATGGCCTTGCCCGCCTACGACCAATGCATTAAGGCAAGCCACATATTCAACCTGCTCGATGCGCGCGGCGTGATCTCGGTCACCGAGCGGCAGAGCTACGTCCTGCGCGTGCGCGAACTGGCGAAGGCATGCGCGGAGGCCTGGCTGACGACGGAGGGCGGCGGGGCGAGTTGATTGTGCTATCGGCGTGTCAGCCGTAAGAGCGATTGTACTTTTCTGGCCAACTCCCCCCCTTGTGGGGAGGGGCTAGGGGTGGGGGTTCACGTAAGCAAACGTAAGTGCAAAACCGGAAAACGACAAAGAAGACGGTCGGATTTGGGCGCGAACAGGGCGCCCGATGGGTCCGCCGCAGCGTGCGTTCGCACGGCGCATGCGCAGGCAGCCAACCGAAGCGGAGCGGAAATTGTGGTGGCATCTGCGCCATAGATTGATTTTGCAGGGGTCACATTTCCGAAGACAAGTGCAGATTGGGCCTTACATTACCGACTTGGCTGAAGCTGGTCATTGAAATCGATGGAGGTCAGCACGAGTCGCGACTGGCGGAAGATCTTTCGGATACCGCGTGCTGCGATTTTGGGACAACGATGTACTTGTTGGCTGAGATTCAGCGCGTTATGCGGTGACCCCTCCCCACAAGGGGGAGGGGTGCAATCCTTCGGCGCGCAAGGTGACAAGTTGCGCTCGCCCTGCTAGTCCGAGCGCGTATTTCAGTTCTTCTTGAATCCGCAATGCCCGATCTTCTGCTCGAATTTCTGTCCGAGGAAATCCCGGCGCGCATGCAGCCTCGCGCGGTCGAAGATCTGCGCAAGCTGATCACCGACCGCCTGGTCGCGTCGGGCCTTGTCTACGAGGACGCCAAGGCCTTCGCCACGCCGCGGCGACTGGCCCTGTCGGTGCATGGGGTGCCCGCGCGTCAGCCGGACATCAAGGAACAGAAGAAAGGCCCGCGCGTCGGCGCGCCCGAGAATGCGATTGCCGGATTCCTGAAAGCCGCGGGTCTCAAATCGATCAAGAACGCAAAAGTCCAACCGGACAAGAAGGGCGATTTCTACGTCGCTGTAATCGACAGGCCGGGTCGTTCGGTAATCGAGGTGATCGCCGAAATCATTTCTGAGGTCGCGCGCACGTTCCCCTGGCCGAAATCGATGCGCTGGGGAAACGGCCGATTCAATTGGGTGCGGCCGCTCCATTCCGTCGTCGCGACGTTCGGACCGGAGACGGAAGAACCCGAGATCGTGCGATTTGAAATCGATGGCATCGCTTCGGGCGACGAAACGCGCGGCCACCGCTTCATGGCGCCGGCACCATTCAAGGTGCGCCGCTTCGAGGATTACGTCGCCAAGCTTGAGCAAGCCAAAGTCGTGCTCGATCCGGCGCGTCGCGCCGACACGACACTTGCAGACGCCAAGAACCTCGCCTTTGCGCAGGGCTTCGAACTGGTCGAGGACGAGGGCCTGCTGGCCGAAGTCACCGGCCTCGTCGAATGGCCGGTGACCCTGTTGGGTAGCTTCGACAAATCATTTTTGTCAATTCCCGATGAAGTGATCCGCGTCACCATCCGCAACAATCAGAAATGCTTCGTGCTGCGCGACCCGCAAACTGCGAAACTCGTCAACAAATTCATTGTTGTGGCCAACGAGGAAGCCGCCGATGGCGGCAAGGCGATTATTGCCGGCAACGAGCGCGTGATTCGCGCCCGGCTGTCAGACGCGAAGTTCTTTTATGGGATCGACCTGAAGACTCGGCTCGAGGATCGCCTGCCGAAGTTTGAACAGATCATCTTCCACGAAAAGCTTGGCACGCAAGCACAACGCATCGCGCGGATTACATCGCTGGCCGGTCAGCTGGCGCCGATTGTCGATGCCGACAGGGTCAAAGCCGAGCGAGCCGCACAATTGTGCAAGACGGACTTGCAGACCGAGGTGGTCGGCGAATTCCCGGAGCTGCAAGGCCTGATGGGCCGCTACTATGCCGAAGCGCAGGACGAGGATGAGGCAGTCGCGCACGCCATCGAGGACCATTACAAGCCGAAAGGCCCGGACGATCTCGTTCCTTCCGATCCGGTTTCGATTGCCGTGGCGCTTGCTGACAAGCTCGACACGTTGGTCGGGTTCTGGACGATCGATGAGAAGCCGACAGGGTCAAAGGATCCTTATGCGCTGCGACGCGCAGCCTTGGGCGTTATCAGGATGGTGATCGATAACAAGTTGCGACTGCCGCTCACGGATGTTTTCCAGAAGGCTGTAAAGAATATTTCGACCGGCAGCGATTTGTTGTCGTTTTTCGCCGATCGCTTAAAAGTGCAGTTGCGCGAGCAGGGGGCCCGCCACGATCTCGTCGATGCTGTATTTTCATTGGAAGGCCAGGACGATCTACTGATGATCGTGCGGCGCGTCGAAGCGTTGGGAAAATTTCTGGATAGCGACGATGGCAAGAACCTGCTCGCCGGCTACAAGCGCGCGACGAACATCATCCGGATCGAGGAGAAAAAGGACAACCGCGAATATACCGGCGTGCCGGATGCAAAGCGCTATCAATTGCCGGAAGAAAAGGCGCTGGCCGAGGCAATCGGTGTAGCGAAGAAAGAGGCCATCGCCGACGTCGCCAGAGAGGATTTCGAAGCCGCCATGCGAGCGATGGCCAGGCTTCGTCCACGCGTCGATGCTTTCTTCGACAAAGTTACCGTCAATGTCGACGACAAGGCCCTACGTGAAAACCGCTTGCGACTTCTCAATGAGATTCGCGAAGCGACGCGTGCCGTCGCCGACTTCTCCAAGATCGAGGGGTAAATAAAGGGAACTACTGTCGCCGTCTCGCCGTTTTAGCCAATTGCCTGCCAACAGGGGAGTCCATCATGACCATCAGTATTGCGCATTTGCAGCCCATCGTCGCGCTGATTGCCGGCATTCTTATTCTTATTATTCCGCGTCTTCTCAACATCATCGTGGCCGTCTATCTGATCCTGATTGGTCTGTTGGGCCTCGGGCTCTTCCGTTAGTCGAATTCGGGACTTGCGTCGGGCTATTGGGCGGTGCTTTTAAGGGCCCGCTGTCCCACCAACGCTGCTTGTTCTATGGCCAAACGGAAACGTGCGCGCGTCGGCGCAAAAAAACGCAAAAAAACACCGCTGCGGAAGGCTTCCAGGCCCAAGCCAAAAGCGGCCGGCCGGCAATCCAGAGGTAAATGGGTTTACGCCTTCGGCGATGGCAGTGCCGAAGGCACGGCGTCCATGCGCGATCTGCTTGGGGGCAAGGGGGCCGGGCTCGCCGAGATGGCGAATCTCGGCCTTCCAGTCCCGCCGGGCTTCACCATCACGACAAAGGTGTGCACGTATTATTACGCCCACGAAAAGAAGTATCCAAAAGACCTACGCCCGCAGGTCGAGAAAGCGTTAGCCCAAGTTGGCCGCATAACCGGGAACACATTCGGCGACAAAAGCAATCCGCTATTGGTGTCGGTGCGCTCCGGCGCCCGCGCATCGATGCCCGGCATGATGGACACTGTTCTCAATCTGGGCCTCAACGACGAAACAGTCGAGGCCCTTGCCAGGAAGTCCGGCGACCGGCGGTTTGCCTATGACAGCTACCGGCGCTTCATCACCATGTATTCCGACGTGGTGCTCGGCTTCGGCCATGAGCATTTCGAGGAATTGCTCGACCGGCACAAGGAGCGTCAGGGCTACAGCCTCGATACCGATCTGTCGGCTGACGATTGGGCCAACCTCGTCCTGCGCTACAAAAAACGGGTCAAGGACGAGC
This sequence comes from Pseudolabrys sp., assembly GCA_036505835.1. Lineage (GTDB taxonomy): Bacteria > Pseudomonadota > Alphaproteobacteria > Rhizobiales > Xanthobacteraceae > Pseudolabrys. The sequence goes on from DASXST010000127.1 coordinate 6,136, forward strand.
TGGGCCATGACTTTCCGCAGGATCCGCATGAACAGCTTTGGGGCGCGATCAGCGCCGTGTTCGGCTCGTGGATGAACCAGCGCGCCATCACATATCGCAAGCTGCACAACATTCTGGAAAGCTGGGGCACGGCGGTGAACGTGCAGGCCATGGTCTTCGGCAATATGGGCGACACATCGGCGACCGGCGTCGCCTTCACGCGCAACCCGTCGACGGGCGAAAAGAAGCTCTACGGCGAATTCCTGATCAATGCGCAGGGCGAGGATGTCGTTGCCGGAATTCGCACGCCGCAGGAGATCAGCGAAGCCGCGCGTAAAGAAGCAGGCTCCGACAAGCCGTCGATGGAATACACCCTGCCGAAAGCCTATGCCGAGCTCAAGCGCATCTACAATGTGCTCGAGCGTCACTATCGCGATATGCAGGATCTCGAATTCACAGTCGAGCAGGGCAAGTTGTGGATGCTGCAGACGCGCGCGGGGAAGCGGACTGCAAAGGCCGCGTTGCGCATCGCAGTCGAGCTCGCGAACGAAGGGCTAATCTCGAAGAATGATGCGGTGTTGCGCGTCGATCCGCTCGCGCTCGACCAGCTGCTGCATCCGACCATCGATCCCCGCGCGCATCGGCGCGTCATTGCCACGGGACTGCCCGCATCTCCCGGTGCCGCCAGCGGCGAGATCGTGTTTTCGCCTGATGAAGCGGCGCAGCTGAAATCCGATGGCAGGAAGGTCGTTCTGGTGCGCGTGGAAACCTCGCCCGAGGACATCCATGGCATGCACGCGGCAGAAGGCATCCTGACCACACGGGGCGGCATGACGTCCCATGCGGCGGTCGTGGCGCGGGGAATGGGAAAGCCTTGCGTATCCGGGGCCGGTTCGCTGCGCGTGGACTACTCCGCCGGCACCATGAGCGCGGGCGGACAGACTTTTAAGAAAGGCGACTACATCACTGTCGACGGCTCAACCGGGCAGGTGCTGGCGGGCAAGGTCGATATGATCGAGCCGCAACTGTCGGGAGAATTCGCGACCCTGATTGGCTGGGCCGACAAGGTGCGCCGCCTCGGCGTGCGCGCCAATGCCGATACGCCGGCCGACGCGAAAGCCGCCATGCGGTTCGGCGCCGAGGGCATCGGACTTTGCCGAACGGAACACATGTTTTTCGAGGAAGGCCGCATCCAGGCTGTGCGCGAGATGATCCTCGCCGACGACGAGAAGGCGCGCCGGGGCGCAATTGCCAAACTTCTCCCCATGCAACGCGCCGATTTCGTCGAGTTGTTCGAGATCATGGCTGGCCGTCCGGTGACAATCCGTCTGCTGGATCCCCCGCTGCATGAGTTCCTTCCCCATGGCGACAAGGAGATTGCGGAGGTCGCGGCCGCCATGGGCACCGATCCGAAGAAGCTCGCCGCTCGCGCGAACGAGCTTTCCGAGTTCAACCCGATGCTCGGCTTCCGCGGCTGCCGGATCGCTATCGCTTATCCGGAAATCGCCGAAATGCAGGCACGCGCGATTTTTGAGGCGGCGGTCGAAGCTGCCCGCCGCACAGGGAAGTCCGTGGTGCCCGAAGTCATGGTGCCGCTCATCGCGAGCAAGATCGAATTCGATCTGGTGAAGGCGCGCATCGACGCGATGGCGCAGGCCGTGGCCAAGGAAAAAGGCGCGAAGCTCGACTACCAGGTCGGCACGATGATCGAACTTCCTCGCGCGTCCCTGATGGCTGATGAGATCGCGCAGAGCGCCGAGTTCTTTTCGTTCGGCACCAACGATCTTACGCAAACGACTTTTGGAATTTCACGCGACGATGCGGCGAGTTTTCTCGGCATCTACACCGCGCGCGGCATTTTGCCCGTCGATCCTTTCGTATCGCTCGATCAGCGCGGCGTGGGCGAATTGGTCAAGATAGGCGTCGAGCGCGGTCGCAAAGTCCGTCCGAAGCTGAAAGTCGGGATTTGCGGGGAACACGGCGGCGATCCGTCTTCTGTGGCCTTCTGTCACCAGGCACATCTCGACTATGTGTCCTGTTCGCCTTTCCGCGTGCCGATCGCGCGCCTTGCTGCGGCGCAGGCCGCGCTTGGCAAAACCGCGGCAAGCCAGGCATAGATTTCCCTTGTGTCCGCTCGTCCCCGCGCAAGCGGGGACCCAAGAGGTGCCGTCAAAATAAGGAAGCCGTGTCTGGATTCCCGCTTGCGGAGCTGTGCTGGCCGCAGTGCGGCTTTTGCTAGAAGCCACCTTGGCGAGGAAATCTTCCACTTCGAGTCGCAGGTTCGCGACGGCGTGATCGACCGCTTCGGAGGCGTCGCGCACGACTTCCGTGGAGGAGTCGAACGCATCGCCGTTGCGCTTTCGCTCACGGTGGAAAGCAGTTTCTCGGTGGTCGGCCTGAATGATGCAATGGCGGGGTCGATATTTGCGCGCCGTTCCTCTTGGTCGCGAATAGCGGCCCGCTCCTGTTCCGCCCGACATTGTTCGGTGACATCCTCGTGCGTCGAAACCCAGCCACCGCCCGGCAATGGCTCATTCTTGGCAAGTACGATGCGCTTCACGTAATGTTCCAGGCTTTTCCCCTGCGCATCGCATCAAGAATGTTCCTCACATAGCTGTCCGCTTCACCCGCGAACAATCTTGTTTCTTTGCGATACTCGATCAGTCGCTTGAGTGAGCAACCCGGTTTCACAATCTCCGGCGAAAGTCTGTACATTTCGAGATAGCGCCGGTTCAGCAAAGTGATGCGGCCTTGCGCATCGAACATGTTCAGACCCTGCGACATGTTGTTGAGCGCCGTGGAGAGGCGGCGATTTTGCACTTGCAGACGCTGGTAGAAGACGCAGACAACAGCGAGGACCGCAAAACATGTACACGCAATCAGCGTGGTCTAACTTGCAAGGTCGATGGAAGGAAGGAAGCAAACATGCGGCCCGCAAGGATTATGGTCGGTAATATTGTGCGGCAGCGATTGCGATATAGTTAATTTTTGTTTCCCATTCGTTAGCAGCAGAACAACTCGGCGCCGCGCGTAAGCCCCCGCAGTTAACGCCTTCGCAAGGTTAATCAGACCATAAAAAAATCCGTCGCATTGTCGCCACCCGGCGGCGAGGCGGTGTCAGAACGTTGTGGTGTGGCGTTGAGCGAACAGGGAGCAGCGTCGCTTTGGCGTCGGCGGCGGAGTGGGGCCGTATCGATAGCCATTGGAGCGACCGTCCTGACGTTGGTTCCCGAGAGGATCGCATTCCAGGATCTTGGCGCCTTGCTTGCCCGCCAGCCCGCTGTCGCCAAACGGTGGCAACAGCATCTGATCGCATCGCCGTTCGGCACGATCCATGCTGCGACATTTACCTTGCCGAGACCGGTGGGCACAGCGATTCCGCATCCGCCCATTTATGCGCTGGCCAATTTCGATCCGCTTGACATCACCGGCTCGATCGGCAGGCAGCCGCTTGGTGATCCGGCCACGCCGCTGCAATTTCCCAAGGCCAACCGCAGGGCGAAGGGCGACTCACTCATCGAGCGCCCACGCGAGCCGATCCCGCCACTTCCGTCCGTATCGGCGACTCCATCCGAAGCGGAGACGGCACAAAAAAAGGATGAAGCCGACGGTCGCTTCGAGCCATATGCCAAATATGAATTCATCACCGCTCCTGACGATCGGAGTTCGACGCCCGACGTCGATTTGCCATATGTCGACTTACCGCCCGCCAATCTGACGCCTGTCACGCCTCCGAAGGCCAGCAAGGATGCAGCTCAATTGTATTTCGGAATTGACCCGATGGCGGCGGGCCGAGAGTCCATCGCGCCTTGGGCACCGGGCGAAGCGCCAGTGGTCCTTGCCGCGCGCGGCGATCCTGACATCAAGCGGTCGGCGCTGGACGCCGCGCCGGATAACGGGGACAACGCCGGCGAGAGCATCGCCAATAAGGGCGAAGTCACCGGGATCGATCAACGGCCGCGGTCGCCCGCGGAGCGGCTGGCGCTGACCGGCGTGGCGCGCGCCAAGGCGGAAAAATGTCTCGCGAACGCAGTCTATTTTGAATCGCGAGGCGAATCTGTGCGTGGCCAGATCGCGGTGGCGCAGGTCGTGATGAACCGCGTATTTTCGCCGTTCTATCCGAATGACGTCTGCGGCGTAGTCTACCAGAACGCCCATCGCCACAATGCCTGTCAGTTCACGTTCGCTTGCGACGGCATTCCAGACATCGTCACCGAGCCCGATGCCTGGGAGCGTGCCAAACGCATCTCGCGCGACATGCTCGACGGCAAGTTATGGATGCCGGAGGTATCCAAATCGACTCACTATCACGCGTACTGGGTGCGCCCCGACTGGGTCGGCGAGATGAAGAAAATCTACAAGCTGGGGGTGCATACCTTCTATCGCCCACGTGCATGGGGCGACGGCGACGATGAGCCGACCTGGGGCGACGCGGCGACGACGGAAAAGCAGGCCACCGCCGAGGAGGCAAAAGGGCCAGTAAGTCATAGTGTTGAATGGCTCAAGTCACAGGAAGGCCAATCTTCGATTCGGCAGAAAAACGCGCGCAATTAGTTCCTCAGCACAACCATGCGCGGCGCAAATGCTGGCGATCACAAAATTTCGTTTGGGAGGCCCTATCCCAAACCACTATATGTTTCGCGCCTCTTTGCCGGAGAATCCTGGATGCGTGCGACGACTGAACGGCCCGCATCAATAGGGTGGCGCACGCCTGCCGTCGTCGCGGCCTGTGGCTGCCTAATCGCGATGATCAGTTTCGGTCCGCGCTCGTCCCTTGGCTTTTTCCTGACGCCGCTTTCGGACGCTCATAATTGGGGCCGCGACGTTTTCGCGCTCGCGGTTGCCGTCCAGAACCTGCTGTGGGGCATTGGTCAGCCCTTTGCGGGCGCTGTCGCCGACCGCTTTGGCACAAACCGGGTGCTAGGTGTCGGTGCCATTCTTTATACGCTCGGTCTCGTGATCATGGCGTACTCGAACACGCCTGGGCAGCTGATCCTCTCAGCCGGCGTGCTCATCGGGCTCGGGCTTTCCGGCTGCTCATTCACCATCGTGCTTGGTGCGTTTGGAAAACTGCTGCCGCAAAAATGGCGCTCGATTGCATTCGGCGCCGGCACTGCCGCCGGTTCATTTGGCCAGTTTCTCTATTCGCCGATTGCGGTCGCGCTGATGGACAAAGTCGGATGGCAGGAAACGCTGCTGATTTTCGGTGGCGTGATGTTGCTAATCCTGCCGCTGTCGCTTGCGCTCGCGACGCCTGCTGCGCCCGTCGGGCAAACCGCCGCAGTGAAGCCTGCACAGTCGGCGCGCCAGGCCTTCGCCGAAGCGTTCGGTCATCGCAGCTATATTCTGCTGGTGCTTGGCTTCTTCACCTGCGGTTTCCAGCTCGCCTTCATAACCGTGCATCTGCCGTCTTATCTTATTGACCGCGGACTGTCGGCGGAGGTCGGCGGCTGGACGCTCGCGGTCATTGGCATGTTCAACATTGTCGGGTCGCTGAGTTCCGGCTGGCTCGCCAATCGGATGCCCAAGCGGTATTTGCTCTCGACCATCTATTTTATGCGGGCGGCGGCGATCGTCGCGTTCATTACGCTGCCGGCGAGTCCGACGGCGACGCTTGTCTTCGGCGCCGTCACAGGACTCTTGTGGCTATCGACCGTGCCGCCGACTTCCGCGCTGGTCGCAGTGATGTTCGGCACGCGCTGGTTGGCGATGCTTTTCGGCTTTGCCTTCTTCAGCCACCAGGTTGGCGGCTTTCTTGGCGTGCTAATCGGCGGCGTCGCATTCGAGCGGACCGGCTCCTACGACCTCGTCTGGTGGCTTTCGGTATTGTTCGGCGTGCTTTCGGCGGTGATCAACCTGCCGATTGTGGAGAAGCCGGTGGCGCGCCCGGCAATGGCGCCTGCCTGAGATAGATATCCGCTTCCCGAAATTTACATGCCCGGGCTTGTCCCGGGCATACACGTCTTTAGAACTATGCCATCAATGACGGCGCAGGTCGGCGTCGGAGCGATCATGACGAGGAGTTGCGTGGCGTGGCTACATTCAAGGCGGTTGTGATCGAGAAGACGGACAGCGGCACCAAGGCGGCGCTGACCGATTTCGATGAAGCCAATCTGATGGACGGCGATGTGATCGTCCGCGTCGAGTACTCGACCCTCAATTACAAGGACGGCCTCGCCATTACCGGCAAAGCGCCGGTGGTGCGTCGCTTTCCTATGATTGCCGGGATTGACTTTGCCGGTACGGTGGAATCGTCAACTCATCCGGGCTGGAAGCCGGGCGACAAGGTTGTCCTCAACGGCTGGGGTTGCGGCGAGACTCATCTTGGCGCCTATGCCGGGAAGACGCGGGTCAAAGGTGACTGGCTGGTGCCCCTTCCCAAAAGCATGAGCGCTCGAGAGGCTATGGCAATCGGCACCGCCGGTTTCACCGCCATGCTGGCTGTCATGGCGCTTGAGCGGCACGGTCTTAGCCCCGCACGCGGCCCGATCGCCGTGACGGGCGCGGCTGGCGGCGTAGGCTCGGTCGCGGTCGCGCTCCTCGCCAAGCTTGGCTTCGCGGTTCATGCGGTGACCGGCCGTCCGCAGGAAGCGGATTTCCTGAGAGGACTCGGTGCTACCGAAATCGTGGAACGCAAGGAACTCGCCGGACCCGCCAGACCGCTGGCAAAGGAGCGTTGGGCGGGCGGTATCGACGCCGTGGGATCCACGACGCTTGCGAACCTCTTATCGATGATCCGCTATGGCGGAGCGGTAGCTGCCTGCGGTCTTGCCGGCGGTATGGACCTGCCGGCCTCGGTCGCTCCGTTCATTCTTCGCGGCGTGTCTCTTTACGGCATCGATTCCGTAATGTGCCCGTTGGACCGCCGCCGTGAACCCTGGAAACGGCTGGAAAGCGACCTGGACCGCCAAAAACTGGCCATGATAACCCGGGAAATAGGTCTTCCCGACGTCTTTGGGGTAGCGCCAGACATATTGGCCGGACAGGTGCGGGGCCGGATCGTGGTCAAAATCGGGTAAATGCGTTCAGGATTTGTCGACGAAAGCCGTGCATAATTTGTTAGCGTTAAAAAATTGACGAATGTGCAGTAAACTGTTGCGTGAGCGGGAGTACGGGGAATGTTGCGTGGCATTGCATTGACGGCCGGCTTGCTGGCCGCGGTACCGGCGGTTGCCGGTGAAATGAGCGCCGATGAGGCTCGCCAGTTCGTCATCGGCAAGACATTCAGCTACACGTGCTTTGAAGGCACTCGAGGGCAGGGCCGCGTCAATTTCGATGGCTCGGTTGCAGGGACGATTCAGGTCCAGGGATCCGGCCCCGTGCGCTACGCGCATCTTCCGGCCAACACGCTGCAGCTCAGAGGCCAATCTGTTTGCGCCTCGCTGCGTGGCATGATGTTCCAGCCCTGTTTCAATCTTCAGCGCACGAGCGACAACAGTTTCCGCGGCGCGATCTCGGGTCTTGGTTTCATGTATTGCGAATTCACCCGGCATGGGCGAACGACGGTCGCGCATGGGATTCGCAGGATGCAAAACGCGCAACCGCTCGGCTTGCGCTCATCGCTCGCAGCCGACAACAACTGATTTCATTCGTTCGCCGGGAAGATCATGCACGTCGTGGTGGCGTGCGCATAAAGCTTGCCCGCACGATCCTTAAGGTCGCCCTCGGCCGTCGCAACCGTTCGTCCCCTGTGCACGATGCGGCCTTCCGCCCGCACCGGACCAGTGTCCTTGCTCATCGGACGCACCAGATTGAATTTGAGTTCGAGGGTGGTCCAGGTATCGCCTTTTCCGATTGTGGAAAATATCGCGCAGCCCAGCGCGGAATCGAGCAACGTCGCGGCGAAGCCGCCATGCACGGTGCCAATGGGATTGTAGTGACGGAATTCCGGTGTGCCCTCGAAGACCGCGCGGCCTTCCTCGACCTCGACCAGGTGAAAGCCGAGCAATTCGCTAATTGGCGGATTGGGAACCATGATCGCTTTCAGGAATCCAAGGCCGTCATATGATTTGAGTACGTCCGGAGGCACGACACCGTAGGTCCTGGTACTCACCACACCCCCTGTATTTGGATCGTTTCAGTGTAGCCTAATCGCTCAGGCGATTTCGAGCCGGAAGGGATGGCCTTCGGTTGCCGCGTCTCCAACGCCGATGGCTTCGATTGCCCGGATCATCCGGCCATCGCGGTTGAGCAGGCGGTCGGCAATCGTCACGATCCGCGAATTCGGCTGCGCCGTACGCGATGCGCGCCGAATGTCCCACGCGATCTGCATTTCGTCGCGCTCCGGATTCAGCGCACAGGCCGCCACATAAGCGCCTGCAGTGGAGCGGCTGATTCCTGCAAAGCAGTGAATCACCATCGGCGCCTTGCGGTCCCAGGCGCCGACGAAGTCGACGAGCCGCTGCACATGCTCATGTGCCGGCGCAGTGTAACCGTCCATCGGCATGGTGATATCGTCGACCGCGAGCACCAGGTGATTTTCCGGCGCAATATGGCTCGGCCGCTGGACCCGATCGACCAGGCGCAGCAGGGTGACTATATGGCGCGCTCCGGTCTCGTCGACCGTGGCGTGCAGGCGCGCCAATGAGCAGACATGAATCATGCGCTAGGCAGGAACCCTGATTCTTTTGTTTAAATGTAGGACTTGAACACCGCGATTCAAACCCCTCAGGCATGCAGAAGTTTTTCGAAACGCTCACGGTAGCGTGCCTGTGCTGTGCCGGCCGACCAGGGATTGAGATAGTCGCGGATGAGGCTCGAGGAGAATTTAGGCGGCGGCCCGAAGAATTTCCGCGCCTCACCTGTGGCAAAGCCGGCGAGGTGCGTCGCTTCCAGATACGCGGCGCTCCGGTCGGCGGATTTGATCAGATTTTCCAGGCTTGCGGGCAATCTGGACGGAAGACCGAAACGCAAATGGATCGCGGCGAGCAGCCGCTTCTCCACCGCCTTGTAGCTGTCGCCGATGATCGCCTTGAATGGCGAGATCATGTCGCCGATGACGTATTCGGGCGCATCGTGGAGCAGCACGGCGATACGACCATTTCGGTCGAGCCGCGGCACCTTTGCTCGCGCCAGCGCCTCCACCAGGAGGGCATGCTGCGCGACGGAAAAAATATGCGGACCCTGCGTCTGCCCATTCCAGCGCGCCACCCGCGCCAACCCATGTGCAATGTCATCAAGCTCGACGTCGAGCGGCGAGGGGTCGAGCAGGTCGAGCCGACGGCCGGAAAGCATGCGCTGCCACGCGCGCGGGGCCGATTTCGCGAAGCGCCCGCTTTTTGGCGCTTTGGTCATCGCTTTCCGGCGAACTTCGCTAGCGCCGCATAGCGATGGCAGGTGACGAGATGGTCATTGACCATTCCGACCGCCTGCATGAAAGCGTAGACGATTGTCGGTCCGACAAATTTGAAACCACGCGCCACAAGGTCCTTGGAAATCTTTTGCGATAACGGCGTTTCAGCCGGGATCTGTCTGGTCGTGCGGAATTTGTTGAGCCTGGGCTTGCCGTCCACGTAGCCCCAGAGCAGCTTTGAAAATCCCGGGCCGCTTTCCATGATCTCAAGCCACGCGCGGGCAGACGTGACCGCGCCCTCGATCTTGGCGCGGTTGCGAATGATGCCGGCGTCCTTCATCAGCGATTCGATCTTGCGTTTCTGGTAGTGCGCGATTTTTTCCGGCGCAAAGTCATTGAACGCGCGACGAAAGTTATCGCGCTTGCGCAGGATTGTGATCCACGACAGGCCGGCCTGGAATCCGTCAAGCACAAGCTTCTCGTAGAGTGCGCGGTCATCGAACTCCGGCACGCCCCATTCCTTGTCGTGATAGGCGATGTAAAGCGGATCCTCTTTTGGCCAAGGACAGCGTTGCAGGCCGTCGCCGTGAAGAATGGACTTGGTCATGAGGCGACTTTCTCTTCGCCCGGCCACTCGAACTTCGCCCAGTCCGGCTTCACCAAACGAACGGGAATCCCTCCCGCTTCGAGCGCAATCGCATTCGCGAGCGCGTCCTCGACGCGATCGAGGCGCATGAGCGCGAGACCTCGACCCTTGGCGGTCGAGCACAGCGTGCCGACCTGCTTCTCACCTGCCATGATCGGCAACCCCGACAACGGCGAAAAGTCATCATATGCGATAGGTACGACGCGGCTGCGCGCGCTGGCCCGATGCTCGACGCGGGAGACGACTTCTTGCCCGACATAGCAGCCTTTGTCGAAATCGATGCCGTTGAGCTGATCCATGTCGGCTTCGTGCGGGAAAGTATCGCCGTAGATGAAATCGGTGCCGCCACGCGGGACGCCGAGAGCGATGCGATGGGCGTCGTAGGATTCCGCGTCAGCTAAAGTCGCGCCCAGCTCCGAAGCCGCCTCCGCGGCCAGGTGCGGCGGCAGCATGACACGCATGCCGAGGTCAGGAAGCCTTGGGTCCGGATAGCAGAGGCCGTACTCGCTTTCGACCGGGTTATCCCAAATAGCCATCACGCCCAGAACTTCCGACAAATCCTCGCAGACCACCTTGGCGCGCAATTTGTAGAAAATCAGCTTTTCCACAAGGTCCGGTGCCAGCGCACGCGGGCAATCGAGGAAGAAGCCGCCGCCATCCTCGGCTAGTGCT
>DASXST010000128.1:0-26759 GCA_036505835.1 Pseudolabrys sp.
AACGCGCTGGCCGGACCTTCATCCTGGACAAGAGTCGCGGCCGATGTGATGCACACTTCGGCGAGATCGCAATCGACCACCGCTTCAAACAATTCCGGGTTCGAGACGTGCACGATGGGATGCGCGTCAAGCGAGGAACCGATGTGCTTGTGCGCGCGCTCGATTTCCAGCGCGCCGGTAACAACGCGACGCACGGTTCGGATCTTGCGCCACTTGTCGGCCAATCGGTCGTCGCGCCACGCCGCCGGAACGTCGGGGTAGAGTTCCAAGTGAACCGACTTCGCGACACCGCCGTAACGTGAGAGCCAGGCTTCTTCGGCGGTGAAGCAAAGCATCGGTGCAAGCCACGTAACCGTGCAGCGAAACAGGTGATCGAGCACCGTCAGGCAGGCTTTTCGCTTCACCGAGGAATACGGATCGCAATAGAGCGTGTCCTTGCGAATGTCGAAGTAGAACGCCGACAGATCCGAAGTCATGAAGCTCGAGAGCGCGGCAAAGATGCGCTTGTAGTCGAATTCGGCATACGCCTTGCGCACTAGCCCGTCTAGCTCGAAAAGCCGATGCAACATAAGGCGCTCGAGCTCCGGCATCTTGTCGGAGTCGACGCGATCCTCCTCGTTAAAATGCGCGAGGCTGCCGAGCATCCAGCGTAGGGTGTTGCGCAGCTTGCGATAGGTCTCGACCGTGGTCTTGAGGATCTCCGGTCCGATGCGGAGATCGTCCGCATAGTCCGAGGCGCATACCCACATGCGCAAGATGTCGGCGCCGGATTGCCTGATCACATCCTGCGGTGCGGTGACATTGCCAAGCGACTTCGACATCTTGCGGCCCTGCTCGTCGAGTACGAAGCCATGCGTCAGCACCAGGTCATAGGGTGCGCGTCCACGCGTGCCGCAGCTTTCAAGCAAAGAGGAATGGAACCAGCCGCGGTGCTGGTCGCTGCCTTCCAGATACATCACGGTATCCTTGCCGCCATCCATTTTGCGTTTGATGCCGGCAAGCGTGGGGAAGTGCTGCGGATCCTCCAGCACAAACGCGTGCGTGCAGCCCGAGTCGAACCAGACGTCGAGAATATCGTCGATCTTTTTCCACGAATTGTTCGCGAGCTTGCCGAGGAAACGCTCGCGCGCGTCCGGCTTGTACCAGGCATCGGCGCCTTCCTGCTCGAACGCCTCGACGATGCGCACTTCGACCTCCGGGTCCTGCAGGATCTCGACCGACCCGTCCGGCTTTTCCTTTACAAACAGGGCGATCGGCACGCCCCAGGCGCGCTGGCGCGAAATCACCCAGTCGGGACGCGATTCGATCATGCCGGTTATGCGATTCTCGCCCTGCTGCGGGACCCAGCGCGTGACCTTGATTGCGGAGATCGCGCGATGACGCAACGTATCCCCCTTCATCGCGATGTCCTTGTCCATCGCGATGAACCACTGTGGCGTATTGCGGAAAATGATCGGTTTCTTGGAACGCCAGCTGTGCGGATATTGATGCTTGAGGCGCCCGCGCGCGATTAACATGTCAGCTTCGACCAATGCCTTGATTACCGCTTCGTTCGCGTCGCCCTTCTCGCCCTTGTCGTTGATGACGCGCCTGCCGGTGAAGCCGGGCGCGACTTCCGTGAACGCGCCGTTTTCGTCAACGGTGTAAGGAATTGCCGGATTAATCCCCCGCGCCTCAAGCGCGGGACGGTTGGCAGTCCAGATTTCAAAGTCGTCGCGGCCATGTCCAGGCGCCGTATGCACAAAACCGGTGCCGTCTTCGTCGGTCACGTGATCACCGGCGAGCAAAGGCACGGCAAAATCGTAACCCATCGCTTTCAATGGATGATCGCAGATCATGCCGGCGAGCACGTCTGCCCCTACGACTTTCACTTTTTCAAAAGCGGTCACGCGGGCCTGCCTGAAAACAGCTTCGGTCAGCTTGTCGGCGAGGATGAGAAGATCGCCGCTTTTCGCCCAGTTATCCGCGGGCACCTCAACGATCTTGTACAACCCATACGATATCCTCGGCGAATAGCTGACGGCGCGATTGCCCGGGAGCGTCCAGGGCGTGGTGGTCCAGATCACGACAGATGCGTTGCCAACAAGCTCGAAGGCCACGGCAACGTCGTCTTTACTGTCGCCTTCGAGCGCAATATCTGCGACCGGAAACTTCACCCATACCTGATCACTGGTGTAATCCTCGTATTCCACCTCGGCTTCCGCCAGCGCGGTCTTCTCCACCACGCTCCACATCACAGGCTTCGAGCCGCGATACAGAGTGCCGTTGGCGGCAAACTTCATCAGCTCGCGCGCGATCTGCGCCTCGGCGAAAAAATCCATTGTCGTGTAGGGATGCGCCCAGTCGCCCACGACCCCCAGCCGCATGAACTCCTCTCGTTGCACGTTGAGCCAATGTTCGGCGTATGCGCGGCATTCCTGCCGGAATGCGACCATGGCGGCGGGATCGGACAGGTTCGGTTTCGGCTTGTTCCTGGAACGGTAGTTCTCCTCCTCGATCTTCCATTCGATCGGAAGGCCATGACAGTCCCAGCCCGGCACGTAGTTGGAATCGAACCCCAGCATCTGCTGGCTACGCGTGACCACGTCCTTGAGAATCTTGTTCAGCGCATGGCCGATATGGATGTTGCCGTTCGCGTAAGGCGGGCCGTCGTGGAGAATGAACTTCTCGCGCCCCTTCGACGCCGCGCGCAGCTGCGTGTAAAGGTCATCTTTTTGCCAGCGCGCCAGGATCTCCGGCTCGCGTTGCGGCAAGCCTGCACGCATGGGAAAGTCAGTTTGCGGCAGAAACAGCGTTTCCGAATAATCTCGCTCGGGCTTGGGCATGCGCGCTTACTAGCAGGCTGATCCGAATGCGGAAAGACCGAGATATCGTCCCGGGCGAGCGATCACGACACCTCCCCCAGGGCCGGGAACGCATCACCGGCACGCTTGAGCGAGTCTCGGGCTTGGGCCACATCCGCCGCCATGTAGCCCTTGAGTGTCTCGATGGATTCGAATTTCTGCTCATGCCGGATCCACCCGATAAACGCGACATCGATGGTCTTTCCATAGATGTCGCCGTCGAAGTCGAACAGGAACACTTCCAGCAAAGGGGCTCCGTCGTCGAACATCGGACGGCGGCCGAAACTCGCAACGCCCTCATGGCGTCGGCCGCCAATATCTATCCGTACTGCGTAGATGCCGTGCTTGAGACCGCAAGAGGGGCTTAACCTCAGGTTGGCAGTCGGGAATCCAAGCTCGCGGCCGCGCTTGTCGCCATGAATGACTTCGCCTGACACGAACCACGGCGCACCCAACAGTTCGGTGGCCTCGACGACGCGGCCGGCTGCAAGGGCAGCGCGCACCGCACCGGATGACACCGGCCTGCCCTCATCCTCCAACGGCGGGGCGACATCGACCGCAAAACCGAGCCGCGCTCCCTCCTCGGCAAGAAACTTCGGCGAGCCAGTGCGGTTCTTGCCAAAGTGAAAGTCAAAGCCGATCGCGGCCCCGCCGATCCCGAGCGCGCCCACGAGAATCTTCCTGATGAAATCCTCCGCCGCCGTGGTGGCGAGCGCCGCATCGAAGCGCATTACGACAGCACCATCGAGCCCCGTTCCCGCCAGAAGGCGCAGCTTGTCGTGCTCGCTGGAAAGCTGAAACAAGGAGTCTTGCGGCCGCAGGAATAGTCTCGGATGCGGCGTGAAGGTCAGGGCCGCTGCCTTGCGGCCGAGCTTGCCCGCGCGCGTTTGGGCAGCCTTGATCACGGCGCGGTGCCCGCGATGAACGCCATCGAAATTGCCAATCGCCACCACGGCGCCCGCGAGCGGCCCGGCGTCGATGCCCTCCGCACCGCCGCGCACAACATGGAACCGTCTTGTCAGCACACCGGGCTTGTTCATCGCTTTTCCGATCGGGTGAAGTTGAGCGTAGTCAGAAACCTGCGCATGTTTTAATCGGGCTAAGTTTTCGGCGCCGTTACGGTTAGCGCGCCGTTAACAAACCTTCAAATTAAGGGGTTATTCAAGGCCCATTGCTATTTGTCGCCACTTTCGGGGGAGAGCCCGTTGCGGGCGCATGCGCGATGGCCGTCGATCTGACCAAGCCCGTACTGGTCGTGGATGACTACAACACGATGATTCGCATCATGCATAATCTCCTCCAGCAGCTTGGTTTCGAGCAGGTTGACGATGCCAGTGACGGATCGACCGCCCTTGCCAAATTGCGGCGGCGTGACTACGGCCTTGTCATTTCAGACTGGAACATAGAGCCAATGACAGGCTTTGCCCTATTGCAGGAGATGCGCGCCGACCCTGCGCTGGCGGAAATTCCCTTCATCATGGTCACCGCAGAATCGAAAACCGATAACGTGTTAGCGGCCAAAAAGGCCGGCGTATCGAATTATATCGTAAAGCCCTTCAACGCGCAGACGCTCAAGGACAAGATCGACGCAGTATTCGGGCAAGAACAAATTCCCGCGCCCGCGGCCTGAGCGTTACCACGTCAATTCACGCATGACTGCCTTCGGCATGCCACCGGCTGCGGCGAATGTCGCCAGCAGCGCGGAGCCGTCGGGCTCCTCGCGACTGCCCAGCTCCTCCGCGTGAATGCCCGAAGTCACGAAAAGGAAATCGATACCTACCGTGCGCGCGCCCTTGAGATCGGTGCGCACCGAATCGCCAATCGCCAGCACCCGGCTGGGTGCGATCTTGCGGCCCGCTGCGCTTTCCGCCTTCGCCAGCGCCATGTCGTAGATCGGCGGGTAAGGTTTTCCGGCATAGAGGACTCCGCCACCCATGCGCACGTACAAATCAGCAATCGCCCCGGCGCAATAGACCAGCGTTGACCCGCGCTCCACGACTACGTCGGGATTGCCGCACACCATGAACAGATTGCGGGACAGCATAAATTCCAGCCGGGGGCGATAATCGTCGGGGGTTTCAGTCTCGTCGTCCTCGAGACCCGAACAGACGACGTAGTCGGCTGTTTCCAAAGGCGCGAAACGTACGTCGAGGCCGGTGAATATCGAGCGGTCGCGCTCAGGACCAAGATGGTACAGCGATTGACCGCGCCGCTGCCTGATCACGCCGCGGGTGACGTCGCCGGATGAAACAATCGCGTCATAAGTCTCTCGTGGAACATGCAAGCGCTCGAGCTGGCGCGCTGTCACCTCGTTCGGGCGCGGTGCGTTGGTGACCAGTATCACGATGCCGCCTTGCGCGCGCATGCGCATGAGTGCGTCGCAGGCGTGCAGATGTGCGGCAATGCCGTTGTGAATGACGCCCCAGACGTCCGAAAGCACCACATCGTACTCGCGCGCAAGCGCCGAGAAGTGCGGGAGCAGTGGCAGAGCGGCGCTCAAGTGCGGGCCGAACTGGTCAGCTGGCGGCCAGCAGAGCGCCCGGACTCTCGCTCACATCCGACTTTCCAGTCTCGCCGGTGCCCTGAAGTGCTTCCGCCCGTACCGGTCTGGGTGGAGAGAAAAGGAAACCTTGTCCGAAACGAACGTCATAGTCGAGAAGGTCGACGACTGTCGTCTCAGTTTCGATCCGTTCGGCGATGAGATCGATGCCGGAACGCGCGAGCAGGTCGGCAAGATCCTCGGGGTCGACATCGGTGTGCGTGGCAGCAGCCTTGTTAAGGAGCAATCTTGCCGGCACTTTCAGGAACCGAAACGACCCTTTTGCCAGCTCATTGGGTTCCATGTGCAGGTCGGTGACATGATCCATCGAAAAACGGAAGCCGCGCTCGGCCAAGGCTGCAAGGCTCTCATGTTCGAACGGTCCGAAGCTGCGATATGCCGCTTGGGTGAATTCGAACATCAATGAAGCCGCGAGCGCGCGATTTGCGTCCATGAAATCGAGGAACTGCCGAAACATCAGCCCATCCGTCAGTGTGGCGGCACTGAGATTGCAGAAAAGGCCGACATCGCGGCTTTTCAGAAGCAGGCGGCGAGTGACCTGCACGCAACGAAATACCGCAAGATTGTCGAGCTTCGGCATCAGGCCGATGCTTTCGGCGATATCCATGAAGTCGATGGCCGGAACGACCTCACCGTCTTCCGTGCGCAAACGCGACAGCGCCTCGTAGTAACGCACCTTGCGCTGCGGGAGTGTCACGATGGGCTGCAGATAGAGGTCAACGCGATCCGCGTCGACGGCCTTGGAGATCTGGTCGGCGATGCCCTCGCGCGAAAGACCGCGGAATCGCGCGGCCCCCCCAGTCGCGTCGTTCTCGCTGCCAGCGAGCGAACTTTCGACCGGCCGCACATTAGTCTGACCTGCAGGAGCGGGCCGACTCGACAATGCACCGTGCTTTTGCAACGCAGCCGCGTGCGAGGCGACCGTTTCGGCGATCTGTCTGACCAATCTACCAAGTTCACCGATTTCTACGGCCAGAGGGTCGTTCGCCGCTCGCGCACGCTGCGTCGGGGACGCCAATTTGATCTCCGCCGCGTTGAGACGACGGGCGATCTCCGCCACCTGGCGAGCGAGATCAGCCGTGCCCCGCGACAAGTCAGCGATCTGGTCGCCAAGATCGGTTCGGTCGCGCAGACGGTTGCTGACCGAGTTGAAAAGCGCCATTCCCGTCAGGGCGGCCAGCGCCACAATTGCCGAGGTGCTCGCATCGACGTTGAAGCCGAGATAGAGCACCGCTCCGATCGAGGCGGCGATAAGAACGGCGCAGGCCGCAATGAAGATGGCGCTGATACGACGCATACGATTTATCCTGGGCCGACCGAAGTGGCCTGCGCAATGCCGCTGTTGGTGGCTGATTCTCCTGGCCGGATATCAATGTCCATAAGGCTGTGGCTCCGCGCAACTCGAAGTGCTGCTATGGTAACGTGAATTCGCTCGTTCTTCACCATCGCTTGAATTTTGAAATCGTTAGGGCGCCAAACCTTGACGTCTTTCACCATCGTTTTCCAGGGCTTTCTGCGTGTGAGTGCCAAACCTTTTTAGTGGCACCCGGCACCTAATCAAAAACCCGCACTAAAGGAAGAAGCAAAAGCTCGCTTCCCACGATGCTGCCGCCCGGTGCCGAAGCAAGACGCGTCCCCATTTGCACCGATTCGAAAGTCTAAAACCATGACTTCCAAATCAGACCTAATACCGCAAACCTCGAACTCAACAGCAATCGCATTGAACGGTGGCGTTGATCCTTTCCTTGCGTACGCCGATGCAATCTCACCGCGTAGCATCGTCGGCACGCTGTTGAAGTTTTCCAAAGGTGACTATCTCGCCGGGGAGGAAGGCGAGATTATCCCACACGGTACACGTTGACCGCGAACTGCGATGAATTCCTGGCCGGGTGGATTAAGTGGCAGGATGGCAAGCCCGTCGAACGGCGCATGATTCGCGTTGCCGATGGTTTCCATCCGCCCGTTCGCACCGATCTTGGCGACACTGACAAGTCGCTTTGGGAAACCGACGACAAAGGCGAGCCAAAAGACCCGTGGCAGTTCACCAACTATCTGTCGCTGATGGATGCTGACGGCAATCTGTTCACGTTCACCACGTCATCGCGTGGCTGCCTTGGAAGCAGGCTGTTCCGAAGATCAGGCCACCGCAATCACCGGCCACCGCGATCTCAATGTGCTGCGCGGTTATGTACGCGAAGCTAATCGGGCCAAGCTGGCGCGCCAGGCGATACGCAAGCAGGAAGCGGCGGGATAAACAAGCGAAGCGGCGGGATAAAATTGGAATAGATAAATTTCGGAAAGTGCCAAACCCGTGAACATATGGGTGCCAAACGCTGCCAAACCGTGTTGATATTACTGGGAAAGTAGAATTCGTTCCTTATTCGAAAGAACCTAACGCCGTTGCGGACCTCCCAGCCGATGCTGGCGCCCCGTCGCCTTTCCATCCTTACACGTATCGCCGCCGCTCCGGCGCAGGCTTTGGCTGCCATTCTGTTCCTTCACACCCTGGTGTGGACAGCCCTTCCGACCCTTTTTTACGCGAATTTGCCGCTCGATCTCATCGAAGCGCTGACCTATGGCCGGGAATGGCAGCTCGGTTATGACAAGCTACCTCCACTGCCTTGGTGGATGGTCGAATTTCTCTATCGCCTGATCGGTCGCGACTTCGCCTACTACTTGCTGGCCCAACTTGCTGTGATCACCGCTCTTTATTTGATCTGGCTCACCGCGCTGCCGCTCGTCGGCGCGGTCGGCGCCCTCGCGGCGGTGCTGATCGTCGACGGCCTGCACTACCTCAATTACTCGGCCGCCAAGTTCAATCATGACGTCATTCAGCTGCCATTCTGGGCGCTGGCCGGATTTGCCTTTCATCGCGCGTTGCGGGGCGGACGGCTCGGCCACTGGATATTGCTCGGCATCGCGATTGGGATCGTACTTTGGGCGAAGTATTTCGTGGTGATCCTTGCAGTGCCTCTCGCGTTGTTCATCCTTTTCGATCGCAAAGCGCGCAAGACGCTCGCGACGCCAGGTCCTTATGCGGCCGCGGCCGTGGCCCTTATCGCGATGTCGCCACACATTGTCTGGCTGGTCCAGAATGATTTTTTGCCCTTCACCTATGCCGAACACCGCGCCCTGCCCTCGCGTGGACTGATCGATCATGCTTGGCATCCGCTCCAATTTGCCATCGGCCAGACCTTGTTTCTCATTCCATCGCTGCTCATCGCGCTCCCACTGTTTGTCCCGCGGCAGCTCGACGCCGATGCTAAACTTAGCGCAGACACTTTCGACCGGCGCATCGTTGCCTGTCTCGCCTTTGGGCCGGTTGTGACGGTACTGGCCATGTCAGCGATCAGTGGCCGCGGCACCGTTGCGATGTGGGGCTATCCGCTTTGGCTGTTCCTCGGACTCTGGCTGGTCTTGTTCGCACGGCACATACTCGACCAATCCCGGCTCGCGCGAGTTCTCATCATCTGGTCAGCGTTGTTTGGATGCCTGGCGCTTGCGTTCGTCGTCAACTATTGGGTGCTGCCGAACTACGACCATCGCTACCGCGCCGTATTCTTTCCCGGTAGCGATCTAGGACGCGAATTGTCGCAACGCTATCGTAGCGCAACAGGACGGCCCATTACGTACGTAATTGGCAGCATGTGGGACGGCGGCAACGTCGCGCATTACGCGCCTGATCATCCTCGTGTGCTGATCGACGGCAAGCTCGAGCGGGCGCCGTGGATCGATGTTGCCGATCTCAGGACCAAAGGTGCGCTCGTCGTGTGGACCGTCGGCGATTTGAACGCAGTGCCGCCGGGGTTGAGGACAATTGCAGTAGATGCCGCTGTGCAGCCGCCATTCGGGCTCCGCTATCTACGCGGAGATTCGAGCCTCAATGTCGGGTGGGCGATCCTTCACCCAAGGCCATCGTTCGCCGCCCCGGTCAAGCGACCGCCTTGATGATGCGGGCGAGCTTATCGAATATCTCGCCAATCTGGTTTTCGCTCACGATCAGCGGCGGACTGAGGGCCAACGTGTCGCCGACGGCGCGGAAGGCGAAATCATGCTCGAAGAAGCCCATTTCAAGCGCATCCATGCCGCGTTTTCCGACGGCGTCGGGCCTGGTGGCGAGATCGATGCCGACCATCAGCCCCGCGGGCCGGATGTCGAGCACGTTGGGCAAGCCTTTGAGGCCCATCGCTGCGCGGGCCCAGGCCTCCTCCAGCTTTCGCGCACGCTCGAACAGATGCTCTTCGCGGTAGAGATCAAGCGTTGCAAGGCCGGCAGCGCAGGCCAGCGGATGCGCCGAATATGTGTAACCGTGGAAAAGCTCGATGACGTGCTCGGGCCCTTTCATGAACGCATCGTAGATTCCCTTGCGCACGATCACGCCGCCCATCGGTACCGAACCGGAGGTGACCCCCTTCGCGAAGGTGATCATGTCGGGAACGACGCCGTAGCGTTCGGCGGCAAAAGCACAGCCAAGCCGTCCGTACCCGGTGATGACTTCGTCGAAGATCAACAGCATGCCGTGCTTGTCGCAAATCGCGCGCAACCGCTCGAGATAGCCTTTGGGCGGCGGGAGAACGCCCGTCGAGGCAGCAACCGGCTCAACGATAACTGCGGCAATCGTCGAGGCATCGTGCAAAGCTACCAGCCGATCGAGATCATCGGCGAGATGGGCGCCCCATTCCGGTTCGCCGATGCTGAAGGCCTGCTTCTCGCGATTATAGGTCGTTTGCAGGTGATCGACGCCGGCAAACAGCGCGCCGAACTGCTTGCGGTTATTGACGATCCCGCCGACGGCAATGCCGCCGAAACCAACGCCGTGATAGCCGCGCTCGCGGCCGATCAGGCGCACCCGCGAGGCATTGCCACGGACATTGTGATAGGCAAGCGCGATCTTGAGCGCCGTATCGACCGCTTCCGAACCTGAATTGCAGAAAAACACGTGATCGAGATCGCGTGGCGCCAGCGCCGCAATGCGGCTCGCAAGCTCGAATGCCTTGGGATGGCTGAACTGAAAAGCCGGCGCGTAGTCGAGGGTCGCGGCTTCGCGCTGGATTGCCGTCACGATCGGCTCGCGGTTATGCCCTGCATTGGTGCACCATAGGCCCGCGGAACCGTCGATCACCTTGCGCCCGTCGCTGGCGATGTAATGCATGTCCTTTGCGCCGACGATCAGCCGCGGCCGCCTCTTAAAACCGCGGTTGGCGGTGAACGGCATCCAATAAGGCTCGAGGTCGTTGGGAATTGCGATTTTTGCTTGTGCTCGGGTCATGACCTGCACCGTCTGCGGCGGCTTGCCCGGCTTGGCACGCCGGGCATTAGTGCCTTCTAGCCCTTACCCATTACGAGGTGGATGGCAAGCCCGCTCACGCAGTTTTACAACGTTGCCGTAACGTCGCTGTCTGATATGTAACGGCAAATGGCCGACAAACCGGACAAGCCGAAAAAGCTCAAGGCGCGTCTTCCGCGGGGGCTCGCCGATCGCGGACCTGCGGAAATCGAGGCTACTCGCAACATGGTGGAAGTGATCCGCCTGGTATTCGAGCGCTATGGCTTTGAACCGATGGAAACGCCCGCCATCGAATACACCGATGCGCTGGGCAAGTTCCTGCCTGACCAGGACCGGCCCAACGAGGGTGTTTTCTCGTTCCAGGACGACGACGAACAATGGCTGTCGTTGCGATATGATCTCACGGCGCCGCTCGCGCGATACGTGGCGGAAAATTTCCAGAACCTGGCGATGCCGTATCGCAGCTATCGTTATGGCTGGGTATTCCGCAATGAGAAACCCGGGCCCGGGCGATATCGCCAGTTTATGCAGTTCGATGCAGACACCGTCGGCGCCGCGTCTATGGCGGCCGACGCAGAGATGTGCATGCTCGCGGCCGACACGATGGAAGCGCTGGGGATCCCGCGCGGCAGCTACTTCGTCAAGGTCAACAATCGAAAGATTTTGGACGGGGCGATGGATGCCCTGGAGATTCCCGCCGAGAAACGCCTCACCACAATGCGGGCCGTCGATAAGCTGGATCGGCTCGGCATCGAAGGCGTCGGAATGCTTCTGGGCAAAGGCCGCAAGGATGAAAGTGGCGACTTCACAAAGGGAGCCGAGCTGACGGATTCCCAAATTGCGGGCATGGTGGCAGCAATCACGGGAGGCGCACCAAAGACGGCGGCGCCGACGAGCGCGGGCGAGCAAGAGCTTTCGGAAATTGCCGCTCTGGTGCGAGCTGCCAGATATGATGACCGGGTTCGCATCGACAAAACGGTAGTCCGCGGCCTCGAGTATTACACCGGACCTGTCTACGAAGTTGAGCTTACCTTCGAGATCAAGGACGAGAAGGGTCGACCGGTACGCTTCGGCTCGGTCGGTGGCGGTGGCCGCTACGATGGCCTCGTGTCACGGTTTCGCGGCGAGCCGGTCCCCGCGACAGGCTTCTCGATCGGAGTCTCGCGCCTGCAAGCCGCGCTCACCCATCTCGGCAAGATCAGCGAACGGCCTGTACCCGGCCCTGTTGTGGTGACCGTATTCGACCGGGACCGGATTGCGGATTATCAGCGCATGGTGTCCGCCTTGCGTGACGCGAACATTCGCGCCGAGCTTTATCTCGGCAATCCCCGGAACAATCTCGGCACTCAACTCAAATACGCGGACAAGCGCCGCGCGCCCTGCGCAGTCATACAGGGGGGCGACGAGAAGGCGCGCGGCGAGGTTCAGATCAAGGACCTCATCCTTGGAGCCAAGCTGGCCGATACCAAGGACCGCGAGGAATACTTGAAGAAACAGGCTGAGGCGCAATTCGCGGTCCCGGAATCAGGGCTCGCCGACGCTGTAAGCAAACTGCTCGACAGACATAGGCTATCCTAGCCGGTGGCGCGTCCCTTGCATCTGGCTCGATGCGCTTGAGGACGATGAAACCATGCGGATTCTGACGGTTCGCCACGCCACCAATTATCGCTACACACGGCCGGTGACGTTTGGCCAGCATCGGCTGATGTTGCGTCCTCGCGATTCGCACGACATCCGGTTGGTGAGTGCCGAGCTGACGCTGTCGCCGCCCGGCACTGTGCGCTGGATGCACGACGTTTTCGGAAACTCTGTCGCGCTGGTGGATTTCCAGTCGCCAGCGGCAACGCTAGGCGTCACAAGCACACTTAAGATCGAGCGCTATGGCTTGAACGGTCTGCTGTTTCCGATCGCCCCTGATGCTGAATTTTACCCTTTTATCTACTCGAGCAGCGACCGCGTTGATCTCGGCCGCCTGCTGGAACAGCATTATCCCGACCCCAATGGCGTGCTGGCGCGCTGGGCCGACAGCTTCGTGACGTCGCGGCCAATGCGAACGCTCGACCTCCTCACCAACATGAACGCGGCATTGAAGCCCGATATCGTTTATGCCGAGCGCCACGAGCCCGGCACACAGTCGCCGGCGGAAACATTGGAGAAGAAGGCCGGCGCATGCCGGGACTTCGCGATGGTGTTTATCGAGACCGCACGCTATCTCGGCTTTGGCGCCCGCTTTGTAAGCGGCTATCTCTACGATCCAGCACTCGATAAAGGCGACGACACGCAAGCTGTCGCCGCAACGCACGCCTGGGCCGAAGTCTATCTGCCAGGTGCAGGCTGGATCGAATATGATCCGACCGACGTATTGATCGCGGGCGAAAATTTGATTCGCGTCGCGGTCACGCGCGACCCTTCGCAGGCAATTCCAATTTCCGGAAGCTATGTCGGCAATCCGGCGGACTTTCTCGGGATGACCGTCGAAGTCGCGGTGACCGCCCAGAGCTGACTGCCGCGAGGGTGCTTTTATAACGCCTCGACAACGGCGCGGGGACTGCACCGCTCAATGGGCCCTCCACGGGACGGTGAAGCCCGGTTCTGTTGAAATTACCTTACCCATGCTGCGATAGAGGGTGGTTCCCAACCCCGCTAAACGAAGGACAACCATTGCGTAAAATTTGTTAACGACGACAAATATTAAACGGCCTGCCCCGTTAAGGCCCACTCGCAAACATCGTCGAATCCTTAAGGCCGACATGCTAAAGGCCAACGCGCGAATGGCGAATGTAAAGCTATTTTTGAGACACCAATGGACGCGAGCGTAGCAACGCAGAGGAAAGAGCCCGACGCGCGAGCGGAGACGCTGGTCGCCTCCTATGAGCGCGCCGGCTACATGCGCGTTGCGCCCCCAATCCTGCAGCCGGCGGAACCTTTTCTCGATCTCTCCGGGGAGGACATCCGGCGCCGCATGTATCTTACTACCGCGCCGGATGGTGGCGAGTTCTGCCTGCGCCCTGATCTCACAATTCCGGTGTCGCGCGATTACCTCGCTTCAAGCTCAGCAGGAAACGCGGCCGGTTATTGTTATCTCGGTCCGGTTTTCCGCTACCGCACTGACGCGCCGGCGGAATTTTTGCAAGCTGGCATAGAGTCCTTCGGGCGCTCAGATAAAGCAGCGGCTGACGCAGAAATGCTATCGCTTGGCCTGGAAGCAACCGCGCATTATAGCGTCGCTTCACCCGATATCCAGATTGGCGATGTTGCATTGTTTGCGAGTGTCATCGCCGGGCTCGATTTGCCGCCTGCATGGAAGCGGAGGCTGATCAAGGATTTCAATCGCAAGAGCAATCTGGCGCAGGATCTCGATCGCCTTGTGCTCGGCGGTAACAACGCCCGCCCCGAATATCAGGGTGTGCTGGCGGCGCTTGCCGGCTCCGATCCGAAGGGTGCGCATGCGTTAATCACCGACCTGTTGTCGATTGCCGGCATCAATGCAGTCGGCGGGCGCTCGGTCGGCGAAATTGCAGGGCGTTTCCTCGAACAATCGGCGCTCGGGGCCAGCGCCAGGTTGCCGCAGGAAGTAAGAGGCCTGATCGAGCGCTTTCTCGCTATTCAGGGCAATCCGGACGAGGCCGCCTCCGATCTGCGCGCGCTCGCACACGATTCCAAAATGGCGCTGGCGCTCGCGCCCGCGCTCGACCACTTCGAAAGCCGCACCAGATTTCTGGAAGCGCGCGGCGTCGATGTGAAGCGCGTGCGCTTCTCCACCGCGTTCGGCCGTGGCTTCGATTATTACACGGGCCTGGTCTTCGAATTGACCGATCCCGATCGTACCGGCGATCCGCTGGTGGCGGGCGGCCGGTACGATGATTTGCTCACGCGGCTTGGCGCGCCCGAACCCATTGCGGCGGTCGGTTTTGCCGTCTGGATCGAAAGACTTGCCATCTATGGAGGCGCGTCGTGACCGCGCCCCTGATCGTCGCCGTTCCGGCCAAGGGCCGCCTGCAGGAGAACGCCGAGGCGTTCTTTGCGCGCGCCGGATTGACGCTCATGAAGCCCCGGGGCGCGCGTGACTATCGCGGGGCAATCGCGGGCCTCGATGGGGTCGAAGTGGCGTATTTGTCGGCGGCTGAAATCACCAGCCAACTTTCTGCGGGAGCCGTCCATCTTGGCGTCACGGGCGAAGATCTCGTTCGCGAGATGATCCCCGACGCTGACCAGCGCGTGGTGCTCATCGAAGGACTTGGGTTTGGTTTCGCCAATGTCGTTGTCGCAGTGCCGCAGGCCTGGATCGACGTGCGCACGATGGCCGATATCGACGACGTCGCCACCGCTTTTCGCCACCACCATGAACGCAAGATGCGGTTGGCGACCAAATACATCAACCTGACGCGCGACTTTTTCTCCTCACACGGAGTCATTGACTATCGCATCGTCGAAAGCTCCGGCGCGACCGAAGGTGCCCCCGCTGCCGGTACGGCAGAAATGATTGTCGACATCACCACGAGCGGCGCAACGCTTGCCGCCAATGGGCTGAAAGTCGTTGAGGACGGCACCATCCTGCGATCGCAGGCAAACCTGATCGCCGCGCGAAAGGCCGCCTGGGGCAAGACCGAACGCAATCTCGCCCGCGTTATTCTCGACAGGGTGGCGGCGCAGGCGCGCGCGCGGGCATTCCGGGAGGTGCGCGCGCGCTTTGCGGCAGGCACGGACATGCTGGTTGAGAGCGCCAAACAAAAATTTTCGATCGAGACCCCGTTCGGCGGCCCTACGTCCTCCGGCATGCTCATCCTGCATTGCCCGCCGGATCAAGTGTACGCGCTGACGAGTTTTCTGCGCGAGAGCGGCGCGGAAGCTGTCGCGGTGGCTGATCTCGATTACGTCTTCTCCCGCGACAATCCGCTCTATGCCAAGCTCGAAGCAGGTCTTGCCTGATAGTCGCGCTATTCTGCCTTGATCTGGGCCGCTTTGATCATCGGCCACCATTTTTTCACTTCGGTTTGCTGATGCGCGCCGAGCGCTTCCGGCGTCTGCTTCTCGCGCGCCGGGATGTCCAGACCGGTTTCTTCCAGCCGCTTGCGCACGGCCGGATCAGCCAAGGCATCTCTGATCGCGGCGTTAAGCTTCCCAATGATGTCCTTTCGCGTTCCTTTCGGCACCCAAACTCCTGACCACAGTTCGACATGAAATCCGGGAAGACCGGCTTCGTCGACGGTCGGAATTTCCGGCGCGGCAGCGAGGCGTTTGGCTGACGTAATCGCATAGGGACGGATCTTGCCCGCCTTGACCTGCGCCATGGAGTTCGAGGCCTGATCAACAATGAGATCGATCTGGCCGGACACGAGATCGAGCAGCGCCGGGCCGGTGCCTCGATACGGAACGAACTGGAATTTGGCCCCGATCAGTTGGCTGAAATAAACGCCCGAAAAATGCGAGCCCGAACCGACACCCGCCGTGCCGGCCGTCGCCTTGCCATCATTCGTTTTAAGCCAGGCAATCAACTCCTTCAGATTTTTTGCCGGCACATCGTTCTTGGTTACGATCATCATCGGATTGCTGGCAATCATCGCAACCGGCTCGAAGTCCTTCACCAAATCGAAAGTCAGAGGATAAATCGCGCCGTTGACGACGTGTGTTCCAAGGTGCCCGATGCTCAGCGTGTACCCGTCCGGTGCCGCCTGCACGGCGCGAGCGACGCCGATTGTGCCGCCGGCACCGGTGACGTTCTCGATCACGATCGGCTGGCCGAGCGTCTGCCGCATGCGATCGCCAAGGGTGCGCGCGAGGGCATCGGTCGGACCACCGGCGGAGAACGGCACAATGATGGTGATGGATCGCGACGGATAGGTGTCCGCGCCGGCTATTCCAATACTTGCAAGCGCCGCGACAAGGGCGGCAATCAGCTTTTTCATTGCTTCCTCCCAGAGCGGCGTTTTCTGCGCACGCCTGCCAGGAAGCATCCGATTATAAGGATGCAAAATCAATCGGCTTGTGCCGATCCAGCGTGCGGCGCACGGGCGGAAGCGGATATTTCAAGCCGCTGGCGCAGTTGAAAAGGAGGACTTGATCGGTGCGCTTCACACGCCCATCCGACAGACTCTGCTTGTAGGCTGCATACGTTGCAGCGCCCTCGGGACATAAGAGGAAGCCCTCCTCGCGCGCCATTTCGTCGAGCGCGGTGCTGATCGCTTCGTCCGAGACAGCGATAGCGAAGCCTCCGCTTTCCCGCACGGCGCGCAAAATGAGAAAGTCGCCGATGGCCTGCGGCACGCGGATGCCTGCGGCAATGGTGTGCGCATGCTCCCAGCGTGGCGCGTGTTCATCGCCGGCCTCGAACGCCTTGACCATTGGAGCACAGCCGGCGGCCTGCACGGCGATCATGCGCGGACGTTTCTTGCCGATAAAGCCAATGGCTTCCAGTTCTGCGAACGCCTTCCACATGCCGATTAGGCCGGTGCCCCCGCCTGTTGGATAGAAAATCGCGTCAGGCAGCTGCCAGCCGAGTTGTTCGGCTAGCTCAAGTCCCATGGTTTTCTTGCCCTCGATCCGGTAGGGCTCTTTCAAAGTCGATGTGTCGAACCAGCCGACTTTCGCCTTTCCCTCAGCGACGATCTTGCCGCAATCATCGATCAGCCCATTCACGCGATAGACGGCGGCGCCCTGCAGCGCGATCTCGCTCACGTTCACTTCCGGGGTGTCTTCCGGGCAGAAAATTGTCGTCTTGATGCCGGCACGCGACGCATAGGCTGCAAGCGCGGCGCCCGCGTTGCCGTTCGTCGGCATGGCCATGTGCTTGATGCCGAGCGCTTTCGCCATCGAGACGGCCATGACAAGGCCGCGTGCCTTGAATGAGCCGGTCGGCAGCCGACCCTCGTCCTTTACCAGGATTTCGCCGCCGCCAAGCATAGCGGAAAGGCGCGGCATCCGCACGATAGGCGTCATCATTTCACCCAGGCTGACAATGTCCTCAGCGCGTCGCACCGGCAGCATTTCGCGATAGCGCCACAGATCGGGCGGACGCTCAGCCAGCATTTCTTTTTTTAGCGCGTTGCAAATACCTGTGAGATCGTATCGCACCAGCAGCGGTTTGCCCGCGCGCGACAAATTATGGACCTGATCGGCCTCATGACGCTCGCCGGTCATCGCGCATTCGAGGTGCGTGACAAAACTAGGACGATCGACCTTCAGATTCTCGTCGTGCTGCATGGTCCGCATCTGGTCTGCGCGCGCCTTATCGGGCATCTCCCCACGGCCGGCGCGGGCGGAACACCACAAAGTGCGACAGCGAGAAGTTGACCGCGAAGCTGACCAGAATCGACGCCAGTTTCGCGAGCAGAACGGGAATGAAATAGGACAGCGCGAACAATGTCGCGGTGCTCGACATCATCCCGGCAATGCCCGAGGCGGCGAAACTCGCATAGTCGCGCCAGCGCAGTGCGCGCCCGGATTCCGGCCCGAAGGTGATGAACGAATTCATCGTGTAGGAAAACGTCACCGCCACGATCCACGCCAAGACGTTCGCCGGCACGAGGGGCCAGTGCAGGTACGTGGCGGTCGTCCAGAAGACGCAGAAATCGATAGCCGTATTGAGGACGCCGACGAGGGCAAAACTGGTCGCCTTGAGCGCAATGGCGCGCTCATGCCAGGCCAGCGTGAGACGATCTACAATGTTTTGGAGAGGGGCCGGGATCATCGTCGGCTTTCGCTTAGCACGGCAAATCATACCCCGGTAGGCCGGGCGCGACAGTGCCGCCCGGGTGCGGTATAGATCGCGGAAACGGACCGACAGGCTGGACCGATGGCAGTGAAACCGACCAAAGCAGTGTCACGCGCGCGGGAATCGCCATCCGCGCCGACGTTGTCGGTGGTGGTGCCTTTGTTCAATGAGGCTGAGGGTCTGCCCGGTCTGCACGAGCGGATCGCCGAGGTCGCGCGCTATTTGCAGATCAAGCGCGGCTTAGGTGTTGAAGTCGTGTATGTCGATGACGGCAGCAGCGATGGCACAGCCGACATCGCAAAGTCCCTGCCCGCAATCCCGCTTGACATCCAGGTCATCACCTTGTCGCGGAATTTCGGCAAGGAAGCCGCGCTGCTTGCCGGCCTTGATCACGCCCGGCCTGGAGCCGTGTTGTTCATGGACGGCGATGGACAGCATCCGCCGGACTTGATCGATACGCTCGTCGCGCGCTGGCTCGATGACGGTTATGACGTCGTCTACACCGCCAAAGCTCATCGCGAGGACGAATCCCGGCTCAGGCGGATGGGCGTACGCTCGTTCTACGCGCTGCTGAACTGGGGCGCACGTCACAAAATTCCGGAAGACGCCGGCGATTTCCGCTTGCTGTCGGCGCGCGCGGCTGCCGCGCTGCGCCAGATGCCGGAGCGCAATCGCTTCTTCAAGGGTCTTTCGAGCTGGATCGGTTTTCGCCAGGTTCGGGTCGCCTACGAACCTGCCGCGCGTGAGCACGGCAGCAGTAGCTGGAATTTATGGACGCTGATCGGGCTGTCCATTGAAGGACTCACGTCATTTTCAGTGGCGCCGCTCCGCGTCGCCAGCCTCCTTGGGGTCCTGCTGGCGCTAACAGCGCTGTTTTTCGGCAGCTGGATCGTGCTGGAAACGCTTTTGTACGGCAAGGATGTCCCCGGCTACCCGTCGCTCGTGGTCAGCGTGATGGTGATTGGCGGCGTGCAGCTCATTCTGATCGGCGTGTTGGGCGAATACATCGGCAAGCTGCTGTCGGAAACGAAAGGCCGACCGGTCTATTTCGTCGCCGAACACAGCGTGAAACGCGCGAGTGAATCTGCCAAGCCCCGGCCGATGACTTCTCGCGCGGCCGAATAAGACAGACCTATGCGCACGCGCCACATATGGCTGTGCGCCGATGACTACGGAATTTCTCCGGGGGTCAACGCCGCCATCCGCGAACTCATCATTGGCGGGCGCATCAACGCTACGTCGGCCCTGGTCGCGGCGCCTCATTTCAACAGCGGCGAAGCAGCGGCACTCGATCGGGTCAACGCGGTCGAAAGGCGCGCCGCTCTCGGATTGCACGTGACGCTTACGTCGCCGTTCCAGCCGCTGAGCGCGGATTTTTCGCCTCTGCGCGACGGGCGATTTTTGCCACTTAACGACCTCCTGAGGGGCGCAACCGCACGCCGCTTGCGGTCAAAATTTCTGATTGCCGAGATCGGCGGTCAGCTGCGGGCGTTTGCCGACATCTTTGGGCGACTGCCTGATTTCCTTGATGGGCATCAGCACGTTCATCTGTTTCCGCAGATACGCGACGCATTTTTGAGGGTTGTCGCACAGGAAGCGCCGTACGCGTGGGTGAGACAGTGCGGGCGCGCAAAATCGGGCCGACGCTTGCACGATCACAAGGGCCTTACCCTTGACATCCTGAGCGTCGGCTTTCGTCGAAAGGCAAAAAGGCTGGGAATCGCAACCAATCCGGCTTTCGCAGGAACATATAGTTTCAATTCAAGGGCGAATTTCGCCACAATTTTCCCGCGCTTTCTTTCCGGGCTACCGGACGGCGGGCTCATCATGTGTCATCCGGGCTTCGTCGATGGCGAGCTAAAAGGGCTCGATTCGCTCACCGCACTGCGGGAGCAGGAATTCGCCTACTTCAGTTCCGATGCTTTCATGAAAGTGCTGGCCGACCATGGCGCGGCTCTTGCGCGCCCCCACTGGTAAACCCAGCCGCGTCACCTAAATAACTGCGCCGACGGTCATGGGAGGATCATATGACCCCGCAAGAACGCCAGTTGGTTGACGACTTGTTTGATCGGCTCGCCGGGCTGGAGAACGCGCCCCGCGACCCGGAAGCCGAGCGTGCGATTTCAGAGGGGCTGGCGCGGGCGCCGAACGCGATCTATCCGCTTGTTCAGACGGTGCTTGTGCAGGACGAAGCGCTCAAGCGCGCCGACGCGCGGATTCGGGAGCTCACCGGGGAAGACACCCCTGGGGCTTCTGGCGGATTTCTCGACAGCATGCGCCAGGCGATGACTGGCCGCGCAACGTCTGTGCCCAGCGTGCGCCAAGGCGCGCCGGGAAATCCCGATCCGCGCTGGAACACCGGCGGTACTTTTACTGCAGCGGGTCCCTCGCCGGGCGGCTCGTTCCTGGGTACGGCCGCAGCCTCTGCCGCCGGAGTGATTGGCGGCGCACTGCTTCTGAATTCGATCAGTTCGATGTTCGGCCGCCATGGTGCAAGCGCGTTTGCCGGAGTGCCCCCCGAAGGCTCGCCATGGGATAACAAGGCGGCCGGCAGCGACCTCGCTCGCGAGGCGGGACTCAATGACATAGGGACAGGCCCGCGCGGGAGCTCCGAGCGTGCTTCCCTGTTCGGCAACGATGACGACGCAGATTCGTCCGATGTCGAGGACGATTTCAGCGACGATTCAGGCGATTTCGGCGGCGATTTCGGTGGCGGCGACAGCGCCTGAGCAGGGCTAGAGCACGACGACCTTGGTTCCGACCTTCACGCGCTCGTAAAGATCGATGATGTCCGCATTGCGCATTCGGATGCAACCCGAGGACACGTTTCTGCCGACTGCCGATTGACCACGGCTCGTTCGAGCCGTGGATGCGGTAAAGCGTCGAACCGAGGTAAAGCGCGCGCGCACCAAGCGGATTATTCGGGCCGCCCGCAACAAAATGCGGAAGATAGGGCTGGCGCTTGATCATTTCATCGGGCGGCACCCAATCCGGCCATTCCCTTTTTGCCGAAATCGAATGCTTTCCCGACCACGTGAAGCCAGCCCGGCCGACGCCTGTGCCATATCGGATTGCGCGGCCCTCGGGTTGGACCAGATAGAGGTAGTGGTTCGACGTGTCGATGACGATAGTGCCAGGCGGTTCTGTCCCGTTATAGCCGACCTCCTGACGCAAAAGACGCGGATCAATGCGATCGTCGGATCGCTGCTGGTCCGGCAGCGGATCATCCGACGACGTGTTCGCATACGCCAGTCGCCCTTCCTGTTCGTCGCGTGAGTCCTGCCGCGGTGGGGCGACAAACCACTGCTGTCCGCGCTGGGACTGCCGTCCCGCGTCGCCGAACAGAAATTCTATGAAACCGGTAATCGGGTTGGATTGCACTTCCGGCGCCGCCGCGACGACGGATCCGGTTTCCGGTGCAGGATCGACCGCAGAAAACAGCGACTGCGCGGACGCAATGTTCGACACGGATAGTACCAAACTACCAAGGACGACCGACCGCCACATAGACTCACCATTGCCGTTTTTCACTCGACGCCTCGAGTAAAAAGCCAAAGACACAACCGATTGGTAAATTGCCGTAAACCACGATCCGTCATGGTAAACGATGGGTTTTTAAGCCGCGCTCGCAACGCGGCGTTAATGCCGGTTCCGGTAAGAACAGGCGCCGAAATGCAGGGCATAGGGCGTGCAACGCAAAGTATTTCGTATTGAGCAGACGGTAAGCCGATCTCGCCAGCCAGCACGACGATGCCATCGAATCTTATCAGCCGCCGGAGATCGGACCGGCCATCACACCCGAGCTCGCCGCGATCCGATCTGCGCTTGAACGCACGCCCGCAAGGGCGAAATCGACGTGATGTTTGCCTAGTTTGGCCGGCGGATCGCGACGAAGCAGATCAGCGCAACCGATGCGAAGCTGGCCGCAAGCGTTAACGCTGCCGCATCGGACGTATTCTCGACCACAAAGGCCATGACCAAAGGCGCCGCCGATTGCATCAGCAAGAACGGCCCGGCGAGCCGGCCTATCAGGCGCCCGTATCCGGATGCGCCAAACAATGCCAGCGGCACTGCGCCACGTGTGATGGTGACAAGGCCGTTAGCACCGCCGAACATCAGCGCGAACGCGGCTGCCGTCGGCGCTGACACGCCCGCGAATTCCAACATCAAGAAGGCACATAGAAGCGTGCTGAGGGCGAAACGTACGACCCAGAGAGGATGTAGATTGCGCCCGAAGGTAAACTCCAAAAGCCGGGCGCCGACCTGCGCTGGACCGAACAAGGCGCCAATCCAGACGACCGTTCCAGCGTCGATACCGGCACGCGCAAATATTGCGAGCAGGTGAGCCGAGAGTCCCGAAGGAACGAATGCATAGCAAGCAAATGCTGAAGCAACGAGGATAAACGGCCAGCCACGGGACGGCAGTAACTTGGCAGGCTCTTTCTGACCGCCCAGCACCTCGACTTCAGTTTGGAAGCGGCTGCGTGGGAGCGCCAATGCGTGAAGCGGGGCCGCTATAAGCGCAAGAAGCGCCGCGTACGCAAAATAGGTGCCTGTCCAACCGACACGTTCGATAAGGACGTGCGTGGCGGGCCAGCTCACAGTCGAGGCAAATCCGCCGGCGAGGGTGAGTGCCGTGATTGGCCGGCGCGCACCAAGGCCGAATATGCGGCCGAGCGTTGCGAAGGCGGCATCGTACAAATTTGCCGCCATGGCCACGCCAAGAACCATCCAAACGGCGTAGTAAGCGAACGAAGACTTGGCGTACACGATCAAAAAAAGTCCCAGCGCGCCGATCAATGAGCCGATCGTCATGACGACGTGGCCGCCATATCTGTCAATCGAGCGGCCAACATAGCGGGCGACCAGTCCAGCGACTAAAAGGCCTACCGAGAATCCGCCCATGGCGAAGGAGATCGACCAGCGGCGATCAGCCGCGATCAGCGGGACGATCAGCACCGGTGTGTAAAAGATCGTGCCCCACGAAAGGATTTGCGTGACGCCGAGCACCGGCACGGCACGCCAAGGATTATGATTGAAGTCTCGTAGAGCCATCATGGCCGTCTCAGACAATGTTCGCTGATACCTTTATTGCGCGCGTCCTTAATCAGCATCGCCTCACTTCGCTGTGGAAGGCACACAAGCACTTCGGCTAGCGTTTCGATCCGCCAGCTTGACCAAAAAATCGAAAAACAACCCCATGCAAAGTCGGCCATTGAAAACATTAGCGAATTTGGCTTCGTTTTGCCAAAACACGCTATGTCCCCGATTTCGCTTTGATCCTGCGCAGCGGCCCGAGACGGGCTTCATTTATTTGCGCTGCTTGGCCCGCTGACGCTTGGCAAGGCGGACACCCAGCCCGCCGCCGTTTTCGCCAATGAATTCGACACCGGCCCGTTCGAGTGCCTTGCGTATTTCTTGAATGGCATCGGCAGAAACTGGCCGTCTAGATCTCTCGAAGTCCACGACGGTTGATAGACCCAACCCGGATGCTGAGGCGAGTTCCGGCTGCGTCATATCTAGCAGCGCCCTCGCGCCGCGGCACTGATCACATGAGATGTTATCAACATTTTCTGTTGACATTCGAGTTGGCGATCAATATAAAATGTTGATTAACGATAACGCAAGTTTGAACACGTAACCACGCCCCGAATCTAGTGGAAGGTATTGAGAAATGAGTATCCCAAGAAATCCGGGGTCTGTGAATGCTTCAAGAGGCAGCCAAATGAACCTTGATTTTGCCGCCATCACCTACCGCACCATCCGGGACCGGATAAAGGCAGAAGATCCCCATATCGACGAACAAACTCTCGCAGATACAGTCGAAGGTTTGACCGATGTGCACGAGATTATCGCGGCCATTGTTCGCGCTGCAATGGCGGATGAAGCCTTAGCAACAGGGCTTAAAGGCCGCATTGCCGAGATGCAGGACCGGCTTGAGCGCCTGCAGGATTGCGCAGCGAAGCGCCGGCAGATCGCCAAGGATGTCATGGTTGAACTCGACATCAAAAAGATCACTGCGTCGGACTTCACGGTTTCGATTCGCCCGGGCACCCCTGCTCTGTTGGTGCTCGACGAAGCGGCTGTGCCGAGCATCTACTGGGAGCCCAGGGAGCCGCGGCTCAATCGGCAAGAATTACTGAACGGACTCAAAGACGGTGCCGAAATCGAGGGTGTTGCTCTTTCCAATCCCGAACCTGTTTTGAGCGTGAGGACAAAATAATGGGTTTCTCAGCAAAGCAGATCAAAGCCCTCAAACGAAACCTCGATCATCGCTACGTGCGCACACGCGAAGTTAGCGGTCGTGAACTCTCCTATATCGAAGGCTGGCACGCGATTTCAGAAGCGAACCGGATTTTCGGGTTCGATGGCTGGAATCGCGAAACAATCGACCCTCGTTGCGTGCTTGCCCGCGAAAACCGCGGCTCGTTCGTTGCGGTATATGCGGCGCGCGTGAGGATTTCCGTCCAAGCTGACGGCACCACAATCATCCGAGAAGGTCACGGTACCGGCGAAGGTCGTGGCGCATCGCCGGGAGAAGTCCATGACACGGCGCTAAAAGCGGCTGAAACGGACGCTACCAAGCGCGCGCTTGCCACTTTTGGAAAGCCTTTTGGGCTTGCGCTTTATCGATCGAGCAAGCCACCCTCCCCCGAGCCAAACAGGATGGTTCACACATCCGCCCCGGGGTCAGAGCGGTTCGGCTTTCACCCTGACGACACAACCCCAATCCCGCGTCCGTCGCGATACTATGGTCGTCGGCAGCACGCTTCTTTAATAGAACAACTCCGCAAGGAGAGCGTAGCTTTTGCTACGCCACTCGTTCCAGAAGGCACCCATCAAAAGCTCCCTTCGGTCGGCAAAAACGAGATCGCGATCGCTCAACCGAAGCGGCTGCGTGACAAAGCTCACTTGAAATTCGTTGCTTCACGGCCCTGCCTCATCTGCGAACGACAACCGTCGGACCCTCATCACGTGCGGTACGCGCAGCCGAGAGCCCTCGGCCTGAAAGTGAGCGACGAGTTTACGGTCCCGCTCTGTCGCGGACACCACCGGCAACTGCACCAAGCCGGCAATGAAGAGACGTGGTGGAAAACTCTGAATATCGACCCGCTCACAATTGCCAAAGGACTTTGGGAGCAAACCCATCCAAAATCCGCGTCGGATTGCGCAAACATCAATCAGGCCGATGAGCACTCTTAAACAAGTCCAGGCCAACCGTCTCAACGCGCTAAAAAGCACCGGACCAAAACATCACAGGGCAAAGAGCGTTCACGGTGTAATGCGATCCGCCATGGGCTCAGCGCAGAAACGGTGATCGTAGGCCTTGAAGATGCACACGATTATGAGGCCTTCGAAGCCACGGTGATTGCCGATTATGACGCTCAGTCAGCCGTTGAACGTGAACTCGTGCTGCGATTGGCCAGCGTCCTATGGCGACTCCGGCGCGCGACCGGAATTGAGACTTCGCTGTTTCAAACCGCAATCAAACAAACCGGCCAATCGGAAGCTTTAACTCGCGCCAGCGCAGACCAATCACTGTCGCGCTTGTTCTTGGATCCTAAAGATCAGTTGAGTAAAGGGTCTCATACCAATGCGTTTCGAAAAGAGTACATATCGCAGACATTCGTGCGTTTGACCGACATGCCAACCTGTCCGATGAGCCGGCTCAATCGCTATGAGCATATTCTTTGGCGTCAGGCCAGACAGATTGTGATTACACTGCAGTCGTTTCGCAGCTCATCGAGGCGCCAGCGTTATAAAGGACCCGATTTCATGGCTAGTTACAAACGAGTCAACTACTTTCCTTAACGACTGAATTTTCAGTGACAACAGTTAGAGGGTTATCCTCATTTCGTTAGCATACCGCGCCATCGCCGAAGGTCCGATCTTGGAAACTCATTTTGTCCAAAAGGGTGTCTCGCACTGCCGAATGTCAGCAAGTGCGCTTAATCATTGGAGATACCCGACCGCTATCTTTCAATAGCTACTCCGATTGATTATCTGGGCGGCGGCGCTGTTCTCGGGTTGGGTTTTGCCGCGGTGCGCGCCGGCGGCTCCGTGCCACAACGCACGTACACCATTGTGCCGTACCGGCCCCGCACTTCGGGGTCCATCCAGCGTAAAATCAATATACGACCATCGAACAGGACCACTTCGCGATCCTGCGCACCGGCGGGGTCGCCGTCGGCCGGACCGATGTAGGTTTTTCCGCCAACGCTTCGCAGTCGCAATTCAGTCGGGGTCGCCTGATCCGCGAGATGCATCATGACCCCGCCGCTCGAACCAAGCGTGATCACGTAGGGCTGCTTACACTGGCCTCTGGCGGCTGCCTCGGTTCGCCCCCGATCCTCCTCC
>DASXST010000129.1:0-11400 GCA_036505835.1 Pseudolabrys sp.
TCGGAGTCACCTGTATGGGGCGTCGAGCGCGATGTTTTTCGCGATCTCGCGTTCCCAGCGGTCGCCGTTCGCGAGCAGACGCTCCTTGTCGTAATAGAGCTCCTCGCGCGACTCGGTCGCGAATTCGAAATTCGGACCTTCGACGATGGCATCAACCGGGCAAGCTTCCTGACAGAGCCCGCAATAGATGCACTTCACCATGTCGATGTCGTAACGCGTCGTGCGGCGCGTGCCATCGTTGCGGCGGGGTCCCGCCTCGATCGTGATCGCCTGGGCCGGGCAAATTGCCTCGCAAAGCTTGCAGGCGATGCAGCGTTCCTCCCCATTCGGATAGCGTCGCAAGGCATGCTCGCCGCGGAAACGGGGCGAAATGGGTCCCTTCTCGAACGGATAATTGAGCGTCGCCCTCGGCTTGAAGAAGTAGCGCATGGCCAGCACGAAGCCGGTCAGGAACTCCATCAGGAACAAGCGTTTGGCCGCGCGATCGAGCCTCATCGCATCCTCATTTCACGACGGCTTGCGCCAATGCGCCGTACTGGATAACGGCGGCGACGATTGCCACCATCGCGAGGGACAGCGGCAGGAACACCTTCCAGCCAAGCCGCATGAGTTGATCGTAGCGATAGCGCGGAACCATGGCCTTGGCCATCGCGAACAAGAAGAACATGAACAGCGCCTTGAGCGTGAACCAGATAACGCCCGGCACCCAGGTGAAAGGTGCGAAAGGCAATGGCGGCAGCCATCCGCCTAGAAACATGATCGTGGACATGGCGCACATCGTTCCGATCGCCACGTACTCGCCTAGCATGAACATCATGTAAGGGGTCGACCCGTACTCGACCATGAAGCCCGCGACCAGTTCGGATTCCGCCTCGACTAGATCGAACGGCGGACGGTTGGTCTCCGCGAGGGCTGAAATAAAGAAGACCACGAACATCGGGAACAGCGGCAGCCAATACCAGCTCAATAGCCCGTATTTGCCGTTTTGCGCGGCGACGATCGCGGACAGGTTCAAGGAACCGGCGCACAGCAAAACCGTAATGATGACAAAGCCGATCGAGACCTCGTATGAGACCATTTGCGCCGCCGAGCGCAGCGCGGCCAGGAATGGATACTTCGAATTCGAAGCCCAGCCGGCCATGATCACGCCATAGACCATCAGCGACGATATTGCGAAGATGTAGAGGACGCCGACGTTGATTTCGGCGATCACCCAATTTGCATTGACCGGGATCACAGCCCAGGACGCAAGCGCGAGCACGCAGGTGACCAGGGGCGCAAGCAGGAACACGCCCTTGTTAGCCCCGGCCGGGATCACCGGTTCCTTGACCACGAATTTCAGCAAATCGGCGAAGGATTGCAGCAAGCCCCACGGCCCGACGACATTCGGGCCACGCCTGATCTGCACCGCCGCCCAGATCTTGCGGTCGGCAAGGAGAATGTAGGCGATCGCAATAAGCAGGATCACAAGCAGCAGCAATGATTGCGCCACGATCACGATGACAGGCCAGAGATAGGTCCAAAAGAAATCCATCGCCCTACTCCGCGGCCGTCATCGAGGGTTTCTTGGCCGCCGCCTGTGCCAGAGCTGAGCACTCGGCCATGATCGCCGAGGCGCGTGCAATCGGATTGGTGAGATAGAAATCGGTGACCGTTGAACGCAACGGCGCCTTTTCATGACTTCCGCCAAGTTTCGCGAGCTTTTCGATGTCGCCCGCGTCGCCGGGGGCGATTTGCCCTATGCGCATCAGATGCGGATGGGCTTTGAACATCGTCTGCCGCAACGCATCAAGTGAATCATAGGGAAGCTTCGAGCCAAGAGCGTCGGAAAGGGCGCGCAGGATAGCCCAGTCCTCGCGCGCGTCGCCGGGGGGAAACGCAGCCCTTGTGGCCATTTGCACGCGGCCTTCGGTGTTGACGTAGATTGCGGATTTTTCCGGGTAGGCAGCGCCGGGCAATATTACGTCAGCCCGATGTGCGCCGCGGTCACCGTGCGTGCCGATGTAAACAACAAAAGGCTTGGCCGATATCTCGATCTCGTCGGCACCGAGAAGGAACAGGATGTCGACCTTGCCTGCGGCCATCTGCGCCGCATCGAGCCCACCGGGGCCGGGCACAAGGCCGAGATCGAGCGCAGCCACACGCGAGGCCGCGCTATGCAGGACCGAGAAGCCGTTCCAGTCATCCTTCAGTGCGCCAAACTCGACCGCCGCTTTAGCAGCAAGCGAGGCGATCGCCGCGCCATCCTTGCGCGTTAACGCGCTCGCGCCGACGAAGATGAGCGGGCGTTCCGACGTCTTCAGCGCGTCAGCGAATTTGCCTTGCGCAAGATCGGCAAGGGTCTCGGCCCCCGAACCGAGATAATCATATGTGTAAGTCAGATCGGCCTTCTGCCCGATCAGACCAATTGGAAAGTATCCGGCCCGCCAGTGTTTGCGAATGCGGGCGTTGAGGACTGCCGCCTCGCGTCGGGGGTTTGCGCCAATGATCAGCAGCGCATCGGCCTGCTCTATTCCTGCGATCGTGGCATTGAACAGGTAAGTGGCTCGGCCCCAACTTGGATCGAAAACCGAACCATCCTGGCGCGCATCGATGTTGGCGCTGCCCAGTCGCGTCATCAGATCCTTGAGCGCGAACATTTCCTCCGCACCGGCAAGGTCGCCGACTATGGCGCCGGCGCGTTTGCCGCCACTCTTTTTCATCTTGCCGGCGATGGCCGAAAAGGCTTCCCTCCACGATGCCGGCTGCAGGCGCCCGTTGACGCGCACATAGGGTTGATCCAGTCGCTGCGTGCGCAATCCGTCGACCACGTGGCGTGTCTTGTCGGAAATCCACTCCTCGTTCACGTCGTCGTTTACGCGCGGCAGAATTCGCATTACTTCGCGGCCGCGCGTATCGATGCGGATTGCCGAGCCGACGGCGTCCATCACATCGATTGACAGCGTCTTGTTCAGCTCCCAAGGCCGGGCGGCGAAAGCATAGGGCTTGGACGTCAGCGCTCCGACCGGACAAAGGTCGACCACATTGCTCTGCAGCTCGGACGTCATTGCGTGTTCAAGGTAGGTGGTGATCTCCATGTCCTCGCCGCGCCCGATGGCACCGAGCTCGGGAACGCCGGCAACCTCGGTCGAGAAACGGATGCAGCGCGTGCAGTGAATGCAGCGCGTCATAATCGTCTTGACCAGCGGGCCGATATATTTGTCCTCGACCGCGCGCTTGTTCTCCTGGTATCGGCTCGCATCCACGCCGTAGGCCATGGCCTGGTCTTGCAGATCGCATTCGCCGCCCTGGTCGCAAATCGGGCAATCAAGCGGATGATTGATCAGCAGGAATTCCATCACGCCTTCGCGCGCCTTTTTCACCATCGCCGTCTTTGTATTGATGATTTTCGGCGAGCCGTCCTTGTTGGGCGCCAGATCCTTCACGCCCATGGCGCAAGACGCCTGAGGCTTCGGAATGCCGGCAACCTCAACCAGACACATCCGGCAATTTCCGGCGATCGAGAGGCGCTCGTGGTAACAGAAGCGCGGAATTTCAGCGCCGGCAGCCTCGCACGCCTGGAGCAGCGTGTACTCCGGCGGAACGTCGATTTCCTTGCCGTCGATGATGATCTTGGTCATGCCGCGTGCTCGCTTAGCGCATCCCCGCGCGCCGTCTTCCACAATTTTGCGTCCGCGATTTCCTTCCAGCCGAATGCATAGTCGCTCGGATCGTGCACAAGCAAATGGTCCAGCCGCGCCACGCCTTCCGACATATCGGGATGATGACCGACGGGAACCCACCAAAAGACCAGCGTGGTGTTGATAGGCTCGAACCATTCTTCGCGCCGAGCGTAGAACCGCCGGTGGAGCGTCTGCCACACAAAGCCGGGGATCTGTTCCGCAAGCCTATGGACCCGATCGACGTTCTCAACAAATTCCGCCATGCGCGGATCGTCGAGCGGATAGCGGATCCGCGCGAAATGAATTGGGCGAGATGGCGGTCGCTCTTCGTCATGCCGCAGACTCGCTGGGCGCGCAACGCGCCGTCTTCCACAACTGCGCCGACGCCGTTTCCCAATCGAAGGCATAGTCGCTTGGACCGTGCTGCTTCAGATACTCGAGCCGCGCCATGGCCTCTTCGACATTCGGCCGATGGCCCGCGGCCACCCACCACATCACGAAATAAGGTCCTTCGAAGTGCTCGAACCATTCGGCGCGGCGGCCATAGAACCGCTTGTGCAGCGTCTGAAAGACAAAGCGCTCAAGAGCTTCGACGCTCTCCCACACAGATAAATTGATGGCGATGCGCGGATCGGCGTAAGGCCGCGTGCTGGTCGAATTGCCGCTCTCGTCGATGTAGCGCCAAACGAAGCCCGGCGTGCGTTCGGCGAGGCCGTTCACCAGCGCCAGATTGTTGGTGAAATCCGCCATGCGCGGATCGTCGATCTCATATCGAATGCGACCGATATTGAGCTGCGCAAGATGATGGTCCTCCGGCTGACGCATTGTGCTCACTCTGCCGCCTCCCGAACCGCGCTATTTGCATCCGTTTTGCGAGTATATTCGTCGATCCGCCGCTCTATCTCGGGACGGAAATGCCGCAGCAGGCCCTGCACCGGCCAGGCCGCGCCGTCACCGAAGGCGCAAATGGTGTGGCCCTCGATCTGCTGGGTGACCTGCATCAGCATGTCGATCTCGCGCTTCTGCGCGCGGCCTTCGGCCATGCGGGTCAAGACACGCCACATCCAGCCCATTCCCTCACGGCATGGCGTGCACTGTCCGCAACTCTCGTGCTTGTAAAAGTACGAAATGCGCGCCATGGCCCGGACGATGTCAGTCGACTTGTCCATGACGATCACGGCCGCGGTGCCGAGTGCGGACTTTTTGTCTCGGCAACCGTCAAAATCCATCAGCAGCGAATCCGCCCAGTCCTTGCCTGCGGGCACCATAGGCATAGACGAGCCGCCGGGGATGACCGCGAGCAGATTGTCCCAGCCGCCGCGGACGCCGCCGGCATGCGTGTCCAGGAGCTCACGCAACGGAATGCCCATGGCCTCCTCGACGTTGCATGGCTTTTCGACGTGACCGGAAATGCAGAACAATTTTGTGCCGGTATTGTTGGGCCGACCGATGCCCGCAAACCATGACGCGCCGCGCCGCATGATGTCCGGCACGACGGCGATCGATTCCACATTATTAACGGTCGTTGGACAGCCATAGAGCCCGACATTGGCCGGGAACGGGGGCTTCAGCCGCGGCTGACCCTTCTTGCCTTCCAGGCTTTCGAGCAGCGCCGTCTCTTCGCCGCAGATATAGGCGCCGGCGCCATGGTGCACGTAGAGATCGAAATCCCAGCCGTGCACGTTGTCCTTGCCGATCAGTTTGGCGTCATAGGCTTCGTCGACCGCCGCCTGCAGACGTTCGCGCTCGCGGACGAATTCTCCGCGGATGTAGATGTAACCGGCATTGGCGCCCATAGCGCACCCGGCGATCAGACAGCCCTCCACCAGCAGGTGCGGATCGTGCCGCATGATCTCGCGGTCCTTGCAGGTGCCAGGCTCGGATTCGTCGGCATTCACGACAAGATAATGCGGCCGCCCGTCCGATTTCTTCGGCATGAAGGACCACTTCAGGCCGGTCGGGAAGCCTGCGCCGCCGCGCCCGCGCAGACCTGATGTCTTCACCTCTTCGATGATCACATCGCGGCCTTTTTCGAGAATGGCTTTGGTGCCATCCCAAGCGCCGCGGGCGCGC
This sequence comes from Pseudolabrys sp., assembly GCA_036505835.1. Taxonomy (GTDB): domain Bacteria; phylum Pseudomonadota; class Alphaproteobacteria; order Rhizobiales; family Xanthobacteraceae; genus Pseudolabrys. The sequence continues at coordinate 5,736 of DASXST010000129.1, forward strand.
GCGCCCTTGAGGCCCCGGTCGTGCTGGCCATAGAGATTTTTGAAGACTCGATCCTTGTCAGCCAGCATCGCTCACGCCTTTTCCTTGAGCGTAGTGGCGCCGCCGGCCGGCGCCGACAATTGTCGATCGATCTGCGGACCCGGCTTCACTTTCTTGCCTGCCGCAAGATTGTCGAGAATTTTGCCGAAGCTTCCGGCCGTCAGGTCTTCGTAGAAGTCGTAGTTGATCTGTACCATCGGCGCGTTGACGCAAGCACCAAGGCACTCGACCTCGACCCAGGAGAATTTTCCGTCCTTGGTGACCTGGCCCTGGTCGCCGATTCGCTTGCGGCAGACTTTCTCAAGATCGTCGGCACCGCGCAGCCGGCACGGCGTCGTACCGCACAGCTGAACGTGGAATTTGCCGACCGGCCAGAGGTTGAACATTGTGTAAAATGTCGCGACTTCGAGCGCGCGAATGTGCGCCATGCCGAGGAAGTCGGCGACATGACGGATCGCTGCTTCCGGCAACCAGTCACCATGTTGCTCCTGCGCCCGCCATAACAGCGCAATGATTGCCGACTGCTGTCGGCCTTCCGGATATTTCGTGATCTCTTTCTTCGCCCACGCAAGGTTCTCCTTGCTGAAGGCGAAGTCCCTGGGCTGGATGTCGGGCGGCGCAAGACGGCGGACGCTCATCGGTCCACCTCCCCGAACACGATGTCGATCGAGCCGAGAATGGCGGACACGTCCGCCAACATGTGGCCGCGCGTGAGAAAATCCATCGCCTGCAAATGTGCAAAGCCCGGGGCGCGGATCTTGCACTTGTACGGCTTGTTGGTGCCATCGGCGACCAGATAGACGCCGAACTCGCCCTTGGGCGCCTCGACGGCGGCGTAAACCTCGCCGGCGGGGACGTGATAGCCCTCGGTATAAAGCTTGAAGTGATGGATAAGCGCCTCCATCGAGCGCTTCATCTCCCCGCGCCTCGGCGGCACGATCTTGTTGTCATCGACCGTTACCGGCCCCTGCCCGGCTGGCGAGCGCAACCTCTCGCAGCACCGCTTCATAATCCTGGTCGACTGGCGCATCTCTTCCATGCGGATAAGATAGCGGTCGAAACAATCGCCGTTCTTTCCGATCGGAATATCGAAATCGAGCTCGGAATAGCACTCGTATGGTTGAGCTTTGCGCAGATCCCAGGCAGCGCCGGACCCGCGGACCATCACGCCGGAGAATCCCCAGTTCCATGCGTCGGCCAGCTTGACGACGCCGATATCGACATTGCGCTGCTTGAAAATGCGGTTGTCGGTGAGCAGCCCGTCCAGGTCATGGACCACCCTCAGGAACGGATCGCAAAATGCATAGATGTCGTCGATCAGCTTCGGCGGGAGGTCCTGATGCACGCCGCCCGGCCGGAAATATGCCGCGTGCATGCGCGAGCCCGACGCGCGCTCGTAGAACACCATGAGCTTTTCGCGCTCCTCGAAACCCCACAGCGGCGGCGTGAGTGCGCCCACGTCCATCGCCTGCGTGGTGACGTTGAGCAGGTGCGACAACAGCCGTCCGATCTCGGAATACAGAACGCGAATGAGCTGCGCGCGCCTCGGGACCTGGATGCCAAGCAGCTTTTCGACCGCGAGGCAGAACGCGTGCTCCTGGTTCATCGGCGCGACATAGTCCAGCCGGTCGAAATAGGGCATGGCCTGCAAATAGGTCTTGTGCTCGATCAGCTTCTCGGTACCGCGATGGAGCAATCCGATGTGAGGGTCAACGCGCTCGACCACCTCGCCGTCGAGCTCGAGGACCAGCCGCAACACGCCATGCGCGGCCGGATGCTGCGGCCCAAAGTTGATGGTGAAATTGCGCAGAGAGGTTTCGGCCATCAGCTCAGCATCTCCGGTGCGGCCTTGGCCTTTTCCGCCACCTTTGCTTTAAAGCGATCCCACGAGACCACAACGCGCTCATGGCGTCCTTCGCCAATGAGATCGATGCCATCGTGGGCTCGGACCTTGAATACAACCTTGCGTCCGTTCACCTCGATACACTCGACGTCCACCGTCACGGTAAATCCCGGCGGTGTCGCGGCCAGATGTGACACATCAACGTGCGTCCCGAGGCTGCCCTCTCCCTGATCGCGATGATCGCTGAGCAGCTGCGTGCACGTCCATTCCATCAGCACGATCATGAAGCCGGTCGCAAACACCTTGGGCATGACCGCGATAATTGGCGATTCCGGATAGGTATAGGGCACGGTCTTGTTTTCCGGCACTTTGTACAAGAACGAGTGCTTGAGCCCCACTTTGAGGGTTGGCTTCATGACGACACCTTCTTTTCGGGTTCGCCAGTCAGCTTGTTGCCGGTGCCCTCGGCTTTGGCTTTTTCGTCTCCCGGCAGGACGTAGATTGTGCCCTCCCAGGGCGAGAGGAAGTCGAAGCTGCGGAATTCCTGCGCCAGCGTCACCTTGTCGTAAACGACGCGCTTCTGCTCATCGTCCCACCGCACCTCGACAAAACCGGTTAGCGGGAAATCCTTGCGAAGTGGATGCCCCTCAAAACCGTAATCGGTGAGGATGCGCCGCATGTCCGGATGCCCGGTGAACAGGACGCCGTAAAGATCGTAGGTTTCTCGTTCGAACCAGTCCGCCCCCCGGAAGACATTGATCAACGACGCCACCGGCCTGGTTTCATCAGTCTCCACTTTCAGCCGGATACGCTGGTTCAGCCGCGGGGAGAGGAAATGGTACACCACGTCGAAGCGCTGCTCGCGCGAAGGCCAGTCAACAGCCGTAATATCGACGATATTGATGAACTGGCACGCCGGGTCGTCGCGGAGGAAGGTCGCGACTTTAATGAGATCAGGCAGCCTGGCAGTTACGGTCAATTCCCCGCGCGCGACTTCATAGCCGGTGATCGAAGCGCCGAGCGCGCTCTTGATCGTTTGCCCAAGCCTGTCGAGCATGTCGTCCATGGCCGGCTCCGCTCACCGTTCGATCGTGCCGGTGCGACGAATTTTTTTCTGCAGGAGCATCACGCCGTAAAGCAGCGCTTCCGCAGTCGGCGGGCAGCCGGGCACATAGATATCGACCGGCACAATGCGATCGCACCCGCGCACGACTGAATAGGAATAATGATAATAGCCGCCGCCATTCGCGCACGACCCCATCGAAATCACGTAGCGCGGCTCAGGCATCTGATCGTAGACCTTCCGCAATGCCGGCGCCATCTTGTTGGTCAGCGTGCCGGCTACGATCATCACGTCGGATTGTCGCGGCGAAGCGCGCGGCGCAAAGCCGAAGCGCTCCGCGTCGTAGCGCGGCATCGACATCTGCATCATTTCAACCGCGCAGCAGGCGAGCCCGAATGTCATCCACATCAGGGAGCCGGTGCGTGCCCACGTGATGAGATCGTCGGCGGCGGTGACAAGGAAGCCTTTGTCGGAAAGCTCCGCGTTCACGCCGGCGAAAAAGGAGTCGTCCGAGCCGACCGGCTTGCCGGTGCGCGGATCGAGAACGCCCTTGGGAGCGGGTGCAACCAGTGTCATGGGTTTGTCAGTCCCATTCCAGCGCCCCCTTCTTCCACTCATATATGAAGCCGATGGTCAGAACGCCAAGGAACACCATCATCGACCAGAAGCCATACGCTCCGATCTCGCGGAAGACGACGGCCCAGGGGAACAGGAAGCTCACCTCGAGATCGAAAATGATGAAGAGGATGGCGACCAGATAGAAGCGCACGTCGAATTTCATGCGCGCGTCATCGAAGGCGTTGAAGCCGCATTCGTAGGCGGACAATTTTTCCGGGTCTGGCTGCTTGTAGGCGACGATGAAGGGGGCGATCAACAACGCGAGGCCGATGCCAAGCGCCACCGCAATGAATATGACCAGAGGCAAGTAATCCAGAAGCAATGCGCTCATCGCGACCTCTAGCGTGCAGCCCCGCCCTACCTGATTATACGCCCGCCACGGACTGCTCGGCGGCCCGAAAGGCGCCGGTTATCCCGCACAAATGGGCCCTTGTTTGCTGGAATAGCCTCAAGACGGGAGCGGTCGAGGCTTAGCGCAGCGCACACAGGGTGGCAAGCCGACATTCGGTGGCATCCACGAACGATCGCCTCGGGCGCGGGGTTTACGTGATTGACAGGAGAGCAAACGGCCCCTGCTATTTCGGTTTGTTCTCCAGCAGAACGCAAATAACTCAGTGGCTTGGCTTTCGAGGCTCGCCATCTTCATGTTGCACATGTTGCAACTTGTTCTCGTTGTTTTCCGGCCATTTCCAAAACCTACCGGCAGCTCCATGCAACATGAATGCGACATGAAAGGGGCGCGTCACGCTTAAGGGACGAGAATGAGCTGGGAACGAAGAGGGCTCACAGAGTTAAACAGTGCTGCCGTCAGCACGTCCCCCCTTCCTCCCGAAGAGCTGGCGGCGCTTGTTAGGGGCTGCCGCTTCCCGTGCGGTGGCCCCAATTTTTTTTAAGCGAATTCCAATAAAAGAAAGGGCCAGGGGCGTGGTGACCAACCCGGCCCTAACCTTGGTGGACATTGAAGCGCCGCTCAGCTGCTCATTACTAAATAAGCCCCCGCTAAGAGAACAATGACCGCGAGAGTGCTGATCAGCAGTACGTAATTCACGTTTTGACCGGTCACCCCAGCGCGGGCCTCGTTTGTGCTTTCAACAATTCGATCGTTTTCGATGTGCGGCATTCCCGAATCCTTCTGTCCGCAGCAGCGTGCTGCCTTTAACGAGAATCAACGCGAAGCGCCTCAGAGTTGTTCCTCCGTTCGTCGTCGCAGTCAGGCGGCCGATTAGCCCGGACTGGAACGTTGAAAATAAGTTTGCCGAAAGTCCGCTAACGCACAGACCAAATTGCTCCGGAAGAGCCATACTGTTGGTTGCTCTGCAAATTCTTTAAGGTGATGGCGGTTGAGACAATCTACTTTTTATTGCCGTCAGGCCCGAACTGCTTGAGATAAGCCCAGAGGTCGCCGGCCTCTTTTTCGTTTTTGATCCCTGGAAAAATCATTTTGGTGTTCGGGATCTTGGCCCGCGGGTCCTTGATGTAATCCTTGAATGTCGCCTCATCCCAGCTGAGCCCTGAGTTCTTGTTTGCGTTCGAATAGCTGTAATCGGGGATCGTACCGGAATGACGGCCCTCAAGGTGTTAGGCGTCAAATGGCTGATTCCAACAACGTCGTAACACTGGCGCACCGGGAGCAGAAGCCGGTCAGTGAGGTCAGTGAAGTAAGTGATGTCTATACCCCTTCTACCTATCCCCTACTCCTCTCAAAGAGAGTTTTAAAGGGGTTAGGAAATCACTGACTTCACTTAACGGCGTCGGTTTCACGCGGTACGGCAATTCGCATTTCGCGCCTCCCCGCCCGGTCGTGAATTTCGTCAGTGCGGCGATAGCCCGGTGAAGGCGAAGATCAGAAAACAGATCGCGAAGGCCACATAGCTGGGCGTCGTTGCCCTGCTGAGCAGGCCCGGAATGGCGCCGAGCAGCCCGATCACGAAGATGGCTGCGGCCAGGAGCCAGTGTCCCATCACGCCGCCGGTCGCAAGCCCAAACAGGACGGTCACCACATAAAGGATGCCGACCAGCGTGAAATGGACAAAGCTCTCGTAGCCCTGCTCATGCGCCGCGTAGTCGTTACCGGTGGCAGTGGCATATTCAACGGTGCCGTG
>DASXST010000130.1:0-3447 GCA_036505835.1 Pseudolabrys sp.
GGAAAAGGGCATCTCCTGGGCCTGGTACTCCGGTGGCTGGAACGATGCCCTGGCGGGCAACGCGGACCCGTTATTCCAGTTCCCTCACCAACCCTTTGCTTACTTCAAGCAGTACGCGGACGGCACCGAGGCCAAGCGCGAACACCTGAAGGATGAGGCCGACCTAATCAAGGCGATCGAGAGCAATAGCCTGCCGGCTGTGGCGTTCTACAAGCCGATTGGTCCCAAGACCCAGCATCCCGGCTACGCCGACGTCGAGTCGGGCGACCAGCACGTCGCCAACATTATTTCGAAGATCGAACGAAGCCCGTTGTGGTCGAGCACGGTGATCGTTGTGACCTATGACGAGAATGGTGGCTTCTGGGATCATGTGCCGCCTCCGGTCGTGGATCGGTGGGGGCCCGGACTGCGCGTGCCGACCCTGATCATTTCACCGTTCGCCCGGCGCGGCTTCGTGGATCACACGTTCTACGACACCACCTCGATCTTGAAGATGATCGAGACCCGTTACGGCTTGGCGCCGCTGGGGGAGCGCGACGCTCACGCCAACGACCTGCTCAACAGCCTCGACCTGTACGGCCCCGCCCACTGATCCGTCGGCGCCCCTCGCCCTAGTCGGTGGCGGGGGCGCGTGACGGCCTTCGAAGTGAATCATGGCGACGCCATCAAGCCGGCTTTCGGTTATCGCATTGAGTATTCCGGATTGATGGTGCTGCCGATCAGGAATTGAGTTAGTCGGGATGTCTCCTAGTGGCACGACGCTGCCGTTCGGGCCGAACCGCGCCAACGACCGCAGTGGGCGCCTCCAGCCGTACAAGGCATCGAAAAAAACTCAACGGCGCCCATGGTTTGCCCGATCCGAAAATCGGGGTTCAACTCGAGGACAACGAGCGTAGCCATTTCGTAACTTCGTTTAGCTCTTTGCAATTACTTTTAGCCTGCGTGTAGCTTCTCTTGGAACTTGGCGTGTGTTGCAAGAGATTGATTTGAATAATTACCTGAGAAAAGCTTGATTCTCTTAATCCGTTGGTCGCAGGTTCGATCCCTGCACGGCCTACCAATAAAACAGAGGGTTAGCTTTGCAGCTAGCCCTCTGCCTTTTCTGGCGTAGCCAAATCGTAACCACCGAGCAGCGAATCGAGCCTACTTGCTGCCAGCGAAGCTTCCTCACATCTTCCTGGTGCGTGACCTTCTCCGACGTTTCGGCGAGCCATCGGACCACCGCTTCCTTCCATGCGCGACGCGGCTTGACGCCGAGCCGCTGTTGCTCCCACAGCGATGTTTTCAGCCTGTCGTGGTGCGGCCAGAAGCGGCCTTTGACCGATTGATTCGCTAACGGCTGAGTGTGACATTTGAGACATTCCGAGGACCTCATTGTCCGCGTGCTCTTGCGACAGCAACTTGCTTCCGTGCGAGTGCGCTCTTGCCCTTTGATGGCTGCGTCATCGAGAAGACCTCGCGCATGTGTTCGGCGAGCGCCTCGCGAAAGTTTGCGGCGTAGGGAAGTATTGGACGCCGGTTATCCCACTGGACGACCAAACCTTCCCGAAGCAGTTTCCCCCGGTGCGCTACGCGGAGGATGGATAGCTCATAGCGATCCGTCCGCAGGAGCGACGGAATGATTGCCACACCGTGTCTAGCTTCGGCGAGCGCAAGCAAGGTGTGGGGCGCGCGGCTTTCGAACAGGATGTTGGGTTTGACGTTTGCCAGACGGCAAGCCGCATTGAATTGCACACGCACGGAGTAACCTGCCTCCAGCAGCAGCAACGGATAGGATGCAAGGCTGCGGATATCAATCGTTTCGGCGGCGCCAAAGTGGAGCGATGGAGCGCACGCGGCCAATACCTCGTCCGGCTGTAGTGGCAAGCTCGCCAGGCGGGGATCGACACCCTGGTCGTGCCTGATGCCCAAGTGAACCTCGCCGCGTTCCAGCAGCGCCACCTGGGCCGGCCCAAGGGCCTCGGTCAGCCTGACCTGCACGTTGGGGAAGCGCACAGCGTATCGGGGCAGAAAGGTCGACAAAACACTCTCGATCATCTGCGGCGAGGCCGCCACCTTCAACACGCCGCTGTCTCCGCGACGGAGCAGCTCTGCCCGCTCGCCCAGCGAACGGACGTGGCCCAAGACGCTGCGGCAATCTTCCAGCAGCTCCTCGCCGATGGCTGTCAGGACGAGACGGCGCCCCACGCGATCAAAGAGCCTGACGCGGAGCTCCTGTTCGAGATCGCTGATTTGCCGCGACAGGGCTGACTGGCTGATATGCAGATGTAGTGCCGCCTTCGAGACCGTTCCCAGCTCGACTACGGCGACGAATGTTCGCAGGCGTCTCAGGTCCATGCTCGTTGCTTAGCTCCGATCTGCATAAACAGTCAGGAGAATTATGCATTGGACACCAGATTGCACCCGTGTATATGATCCTCAAACGTCTGTCAATTCGGGCGCATCGATCGCTGCCATTGCCCAGCGCGCCCGCGCCGACGAGTGCTCCTGCGAGGGACCCCAGATGAAATCGAAAATACGAAAGCGATGGCACCTCATTGGTTCGATGCTGGGTCTTACTTTGCTGGCCGCCGTAAACCAATGGGCGTGGGCGGCAGGCCCGCAGACTCGGGGGCCGGAGCGGATCGAGCACATTGTGATCATCTACCTGGAGAACCGTAGCTTCGATAACCTGTATGGCCATTTCCCCGGGGCCAACGGACTGCAGGACGCCAGCAAGACGGCAACGCAGACCGACGCCCAAGGCCAGGTTTACGCCACGTTTCCGCCGGTAATGAGCGATCGCGCCAAGCCCCCTGAGCCCGACAAGCGCTTTCCCGCGAACCTACCCAACGCGCCGTTTCTTATAGACCGTTACGTGCCGATCCACGAGAAGCATGCGGATGACCTAGTGCGCAGCTACTATAGGCAGCAACAGCAGATCCATGGCGGAAAGATGGACCGCTTTGTCGCCGTTTCCGGCTCGGGGCTAACCATGGGCTACCACGACAGCAGTCAAACGGCCCTGTACCGCTATGCCGAGCGCTACACGCTAGCCGATAACTTTTTCCACGCAGCGTTCGGAGGCTCATTGCTGAACCACTTTTGGCTGATCTGTGCTTGCACTCCGCGCTTCGATAACGCGCCGCCGGCCATTCGAGCGGTGTTGGATGAGAAGGGGAACCTGGTCAAGGACGGCGCGGTCACGCCGGACGGCTGGGTCGTGTTCACGGTCTTCACAGTGAATGCGCCCCATCCCTCTACTGTGAAAGATGCCAATCTGCTGATGCCCCCTGAGACCATGCCGACCATCGGGGACCGCCTCACGGAAAAGGGCATCTCCTGGGCCTGGTACTCCGGTGGCTGGAACGATGCCCTGGCGGGCAACGCGGACCCGTTATTCCAGTTCCCTCACCAACCCTTTGCTTACTTCAAGCAGTACGCGGACGGCACCGAGGCCAAGCGCGA
>DASXST010000131.1:0-3822 GCA_036505835.1 Pseudolabrys sp.
TGCGGCGGCCGGGAAACGCGCGGCTGGTGCGGCGTGTGCCTGCACGACACGCGCGGCGTGCGCCGGCGGCGCGTCCCCGTGCAGTTTCTGGAAATGGCTTGGTGGCTCCTCGGCGGCATCGGGTTCATTTGGCTCTGGCCCAAATCCTTCCCGCCCGGAAATTACGCTCTGGGCGTCCTGGCTTGGTATGGACTGGGCCGCTTTTTCCTGGAACCGCTGCGCGAAGCCCCGGATCTCATCGCCGGCCGGGTGCGCATCAATCAATGCGTCGCCGCCGCGCTGGTCTTGGGCGCCGGCGGCGCTTTGCTGGCGAGGGCATTCGCATCGTGAGTCGCGTCCGCCGACAGCGGCGGTCGGCCGCAAACCGTAGTGCTTTCGGTGAGCGCTGCACTCGTTCGCTGAGCTAACGCAGAAACCGTCGAAGCCGGGTATTGTTCGAGGTACGTCTGCGCGGTCGCTATTGGCACAAAGCGGACATGCCCGTCGTGTCGATGATTGTCCGCTTTCTAGGGCAAAGCGGACATCGCCTAAGGATGGCGTGAGGTCTGCTTTTGACCCACAGCGTCATCGGCACGCCAATTTTCGCCGTGATGCGCAATGCGGCACTCGACCCGGCTAATTTAACGACGAGGATGAGTCAGGGGGTTTGTTCCCGATCATCAACGAAGGTCATGGTGAACGGCTGGCCGGCTACGGTGTTTCCGAGCGCCTCCGTGAACGGCAAAGACGCACATCGTTTGAGCGTTTGCGCCACGGCGGTGCGGTATGACGAGCGTTGCGTATCCGACGCTTCCCTCGATTGAAAAACGATCCTTGGCTGTTCGAATAGCTCGCCGTTGCGCTTGAAGCTCATCAGCACCGTGATCTGCATGCCTGGACGCGACTGCTCCATCGGCGGCGGAACCCAGCACGCCTGCAGCGCTGCCTCTAGATCTGTGAGCGTATTGATGGGCGCTTGCGCCTTCTGAGCGACGGCACTCGCCGAAAGCGCCGCGATCGCCAGCGCCTCACCGGCAATTTGGAAGCGAGAGAACATCCATCAACCTTACAGGTGGCAAGCAAATTTCTCCGTCGAAAAGAGTATCGAGCACTACCACGGCGAAGACAATGAACCGCCGACAGGTTGTAAAAATCGTTTCGTTACCTCCTGACTGATTCTTGCGAAGTGGGGTATCCTGCGGTGCGGTTCTGGCTCGTTGAGGGTCGCATGCAATTCGATCAACTAAAACGTCGCGAGTTCATCACGCTGTTCGGCGGCGCGGCGGCTGCATGGCCTCTCGCGGCCCGTGCGCAGCAAAGCGATCGCGTATACGGGAGAGGACCGCGCGCTCGCAACGTGGTATTTTTCGGTATCGCCAGCCGCGGCGGCTAAGAAGCGCGGCGGCTAAGAAGCAAGGAGATGAGCGTGCAATTCCAGGTCTCATGCATAAGTCGCGATGAATGCAGCGCGCAGGAGTGGGACGCTCGCGTCGATCTTGCCGCCGCGCATCGACTGGCCGTTATGCATGGCCTACACGAGGGAATCTTCAATCACCTGACCCAAGTGGTCCCCGGCAAACCCGACCGCTATTACCAGATTCCGTTTGGCATGCACTGGTCGGAGGTCAAGGCTTCTTCGTTCATGGAGGTAGGCATCGACGATGGCGAGGTGAAGCGCGGGGAGGGTGACGTCGAGCGCTCCTGCTATTGCATTCACGCGCCAATTCACAAGGCGCTGCCGCAGGCCAAAGCCGTGTTCCACACGCATATGCCGTTTGCCAGTGCGCTCACCCGTCTCGAAGATCCCCACATTAAAGAGATCGGCCAAACGGAAGTCGGGATGGTGGAAATGATTGCATATGACGACAATTACACTGGCCCAGCTTTTGATCCCGCGGAAGGCGAGCGCCTTGCCAAGGTCCTCGGCAACAAAACGGTCCTCTTCATGGCCAACCATGGCGTTACCACGGTAGGTCAATCGGTAGCCGACGCATATAACCTGCTCTACTACCTCGAGCGCGCAGCGCAGGTGCAAATTTACGCTATGTGGACTGGTCAACGTCTGAAGCAGGTGCCTGAGGCCGTAGTAGAGAAGACGAAAAACGAAATCGGCGGCGCCCGTTTCTATAAGGGGCCGACTCCGGCGGAACGGCACTTTTGTGCCCTCAAACGCATTCTCGATCGCGAGGAAGCCGATTACGCGTCCTAGGCTGGTTCTCGCAGGACGTACACACTGACATCTGCCGGGCCCTGCTACTTGCCGCCTTCGAACCCAAGCGGTCATTCGGGGGCTTCAGTCGACTTGCCTAGGCCTTAGTGTCCGCTATTAGCTGCCAGCGCAAAGCGGACATGCACAGTGGTGCGGCTTCGACGTCCTCGGCCGCGATTGACCCAAAGCGGACATGAGCGGGCCGCCTTTGCTGCGATGGACGGGCCTGACGTGTTATACGGAGGCCGTGATCCTTGGCCTTCGGGAAAAACCAATGAAACGGCGCGAGTTCATCACGCTCCTCAGCGGCGCGGCAGCGTGGCCGCTCGCGGCGCGGGCGCAGACCTATCCGTCGCGGCCGGTGCGCATTCTCGTCGGTTTTCCGCCCGGCAGCGCGCCCGACATCGTCGCGCGGCTGCTGGGTCAGCAGTTGTCGGATCGACTCGGCCAGCCGTTCGTCATCGACAACCGGCCCGGGGCAAGCAGCAACATCGCGACCGAAGCCGTCGTGCATGCAGCGCCGGACGGCTACACGCTGCTCGTGGTCTCCCTGGCCAACGTGTTCAACGCGACGCTCTACGACAAGCTCAATTTCGATTTCATCCGCGACATTGCGCCCATTGCGTCGATCGACCGGCAGCCCTTTGTGCTGGAGATGCATCCATCGGTACCGGCCCGGACCGTTCCCGAGTTCATCGCCTATGCCAAGGCCAATCCCGGCAAGATCAACATGGCGTCAGCCGGGGCGGGGAGCGCGCCGCATGTTCTCGGCGAGCTGTTCAAGACGCTGGCGGGCGTCGACCTGCTGCACGTGCCGTATCGCGGCAATCCGTTGCCGGAATTGCTCAGCGGACAGGTCCAGGTGTTCTTTGGCCCGATCCAATCGGGGATCGAGTATATTCGCACCGGCAAGCTGCGCGCCTTGGCGGTGACGACGGCCGCGCGCTCGGAGATCCTGCCGGACGTTCCGGTACTCAGTGATTTCGTGCCGGGCTACGAGGCGAGCGCGTGGCTTGGCCTGGGCGCCCCCAGGAATACGCCTGCGGACATCGTCGAACGGCTCAACCGGGAGACCAATGCGAGTCTCATGAGCCCCGAGATGAAAGCGAGATTCCGCGATTTGGGCGATACAGCGTTTACCAGTGAGCCGGCCGAATTTGGCAAGCTCCTCGCCTCCGAAACCGAGAAGTGGGGCAAGGTGATCCGGTCCGCCAACATCAAGGCGGAGTGATCCGCGCGATCCTGGCCGAATATCCCTTAACACCCGTTCCGCGAATGCCAACGAGGTGACCGAATAGCGGTGCTTTTTTGCTGCGGTGCGGAGGCTACCTCGGCTAGGGGCGGGCCGGGAAAACCGGTCCGGGGGCTTCCTGTGCGACCTACATTTGAACCTTCGACCGGCCTGAGGCGACCAATAGTCGGGGAGCCATTCCCCCGGCGATTGAGCCGGAAGGCGGGATGGCAAAAGCGGGCGTCTTGCACAGACACAGCGCAATAGGGGCGTCACTCGGTCAGCCCGTCCGGGTGCCTAACACAAGGGGATAAGCATCATGAAGATCGTCACAATCGTAACGGCTGGGCTCGTCGCCATGCTGAGCGTTGCCGCTGCCGCCACGCCGGCCGCAGCTCATCCC
>DASXST010000132.1:0-9900 GCA_036505835.1 Pseudolabrys sp.
GGCCTCCGTTTTGACGACCTGCAAGTGCGCTCGCGGTTGCTGATGCGCCATGTTTATGGTGCCTACGCGCGGTTCGTCGGCTATGCGGGACTGTTCGCCGTTGCGATGACAATTGCCGGAACGGCGGCCCTGTTGCTGACGGATGCCCTCGCGGGCTCGGATGCCTCGGGTCAGATCGCGACAACCCTTGTCCTGCTGATCGGCTATGTGATTACCGCGCTCGGGATCTCAACCATCTACCGCGCCACAGTGCTCTTTTCGCTTTGGCAGCTGGGCATGGAATCGCTGCAATTGTCAGGCGTTTCGGCACTGGAAAAGGTCAAGGCCAGCGGCCGACCCAGCTCGGCTTTCGGCGAGGGTCTCGCCGATGCCCTCAACGTAGGCAGCTATTGATTCAGGATGGGGCCGAAGGACTGCACTCAATGAATTCCGGCACCGGAATCTACTTCGATGGCGTCACGAGCGTTCGCCGCGAGGCCGTCATAGAGCTCACGCCCGCGGCTTTGAAGATTTCCGGCCCCGACGGACATCTGTGGGGCGAATGGCCTTACAACGAGATCGAGGAACTCGCCGCGCCCGACATGCTCCGCCTGGGCCGTCGGGGCAGCCCGACATTGGAACGTCTGGAAATTCGAGATCCCGCTTTTGCCAAGGAAATCGATGTCCTGGCGATTCATGTCGACCGCACCGGCTTACTGCAACGCCGGCAGCGGATGCGCGTCATCGGTTGGACATTCGCGGCAACTGCGTCGCTCGTGCTGGTCGGCTGGTTTGGCTTGCCGGCGATTGCTGCACGCCTGGCGCCAGTGCTGCCCGCATCAGTCGAGCGCAAGCTGGGGGATGCGGTGGACATCCAGGTCCGCGGCATGCTCGACACCGGCAAAGGCGGTGCCCCGTTCGAGTGCGGCACAGCCGCTGCGGAAACGGCGGGACGCGCGGCACTCGACAAATTGATGCGTCGGCTCGAAGCCGCGGCGACGCTGCCGATCCCACTGCGCACCAGTGTTGCGCGGCGGGACGAGGCCAATGCGATAGCGCTGCCAGGCGGACACATCTATGTCTTTCGCGGGCTGATCGACAAGGCTGACAATGCCGATCAAATTGCCGGGGCGATTGCGCATGAAATCGGCCATGTCGCAAATCGGGACGGCACGAAGGCCATCCTGGAAGGCGCAGGCCTGTCGTTTCTGTTTGGCATGCTGCTCGGCGATTTCATCGGCGGCGGCGCTGTTGTGTTAGCGGCAAAGAACGTGCTGCAATCGTCCTATTCCCGCGAGGCTGAGGCGGCGGCTGACACCTATGGCACCGAACTCATGAACAAAGCTGGGGGCGACGGGCGGGCGCTCGCAGTCATTCTCGAAAAGACAGGCGGCGCGACGGAGCCCGGTATGAAAATTTTGATGGATCATCCTGAAACCAAGGCGCGCATTACATCCATCAATCGCCTGGCCGCGGCGCGGCCATCAGTGCCCTTCCTTGAAGCGGGTGAATGGGCGGCGCTCAAGCAAATCTGCGCGGGATCATGAATATGGCGCGACGCTCGCTTCACGATCTACCGATGTCGAAAGTCGCGATCTGGTCAGCCTGGATCGGCTGGTTCGCTCTCGCGGTCGCCGTGCTTTCGATCATCATCGTGCGTTCCGGCTTGCTGGAGATCGTTCCGGCCCTTGCAACCTTTGCCGCGGCTTTGATTTTCGCTGGTCTTGCCATCGTGCTAGCCTTTGGAGGCTTCGTTGTGATCTGGCGCCAGGGACTTGGGGGACTCGGCCGCGCCCTCCTGGGCCTGTTCCTGGGACTCTTGCTGCTTGCCTACCCCGCCTACCTCGGCATCCGCGCAATGAGGCTGCCGGAGATTGCGGACGTCACCACTGACACGAGCAATCCTCCACGCTTCGATGTCCTTGCGCGCCTGCGGCCGCGCGGACGCAATGACTATCCAGGTCCTTCGGCAGCTGCACTCCAGCGTACCGCTTACCCTGATGTTGTGCCGCTTGAGCTGGACGTGCCGACCAAGACTGCTTACGACGCCGCACTCGCCCTTGTCACCAAGCGCAAATGGAATGTCGTCGATTCGCGATCACCGACACTGACACGCCGCGACGGCGTCATTGAAGCAGTCGCGCGCACGCCGATCATGGGATTTCGTGACGACGTCGTGATCAGGATAAGCCCGCTCGGCCAGGGCACGCGTATCGACATGAGATCGGCTTCTCGCTTCGGCAACCACGATCTCGGGGCTAACGCTTCGCGCGTCCGAAGTCTGCTTGAAGACCTCGATGACGTCATCAGTTCGGCGCCCGAACCGCGCGCGTTGCCCGAGAAAAAAGCACTGCCCGGGAAGAAAGGCCAACCCGACAAGCGTCAGCCGGCCAAGCGGTAAACGCTGTCGATCGCTGGCTGACCGTCGGTTTCGACGAGGCCGCGCACGACCAGATCTTCGAGATGCGCAAGAACCGAAAGACCGGCCGCTCCGGTCAGGCGCGGATCGATGCCGATGTAGATTGCGCGCACGATTGTTGGAATGTCAGTCGCACCTTTCGACAGACGATGCAGGATCGAAGCCTCACGCGCCTTGCGGTGCAGGATGTAATAGTTGACGAACCGCGGCGCGTCCGAAATGGCCGGCCCATGGCCGGGAAAATAAGTGGCTTCCGTGCGCCGCGCGAGCTTGATCAACGAATTCATGTAGTCGCCCATCGCGCCATCAGGCGGGGCCACAATTGAGGTCGCCCAAGCCATGACGTGATCGCCTGCAAACAGGGTGTTTTTCCCTTTAAGGGCATAGGCCATGTGGTTGGCGGTATGACCCGGCGTCGCGATCGCCTCGATCGTCCATCCATCGCCTGTCACAACAGCACCATCGCTCAAGGCGACGTCCGGCCGAAAGTCGCGGTCGGCGCTGGCATCGAGCGGGTTAAGTTCGCCAATATGCAGGGGTCGGGCGGCCCGGTGAGGGCCTTCGGCATACACAGTTGCACCGGTCGCCTTTTTGATCGTGGGCACTGCCGGTGAATGGTCGCGATGAGTGTGGGTGACGAAAATATGCGTCACCGTTTCGTTGCGCACGGCATCGAGCAGTGCGCCGATATGTGCCGGATCGTCCGGACCCGGATCGACAATCGCCACTTTGCCGCGGCCGACGATGTAACTGATTGTGCCTTTGAACGTGAACGGCCCCGGATTGTTGGCCATGATCCGCCGCACGCCCTGAACGGGCTCGTCAGCCAAGTCGGGCGCGAGCTCGAGGTGCTTGTCGAAAGGAATGTCATCGTTCATGACGCTCACATCCACCGCGGCCGGAGTTTGTCGCGCTCGTTTGCGCCTCCGTTGCCCGACCTATCTAAAGACGTGGATGCCCGGCACAAGGCCGGGCACGGCGCCGTGTCTAGTTCAACGCCGCCAAAATTTCAATGAATCTCCGGCTCGGAAATCGTGCCCGGCGCTGCGAGAAAGTCGAAATCGCATCCTTCGTCGGCCTGGCCGATATGTTGCAAGTAAAGCGCGCCATAGCCGCGCGGGTATCTCGGCGCGGGCTGCTTCCAGGCGGCACGGCGGCGGGCAATTTCCTCTTCAGCCACGTGAAGATGGATCCGACGTGCGGGGACATCCACCTCGATCTCGTCGCCGGTCCTGACGAAGGCAAGTGGCCCGCCGACAAAGCTTTCCGGAGCGACGTGAAGAATGCAGGCTCCGTAGCTGGTGCCGCTCATGCGCGCGTCCGAAATGCGCAGCATGTCGCAAACACCCTGCTTCAGCAGCTTTTTCGGGATCGGAAGCATGCCCCATTCCGGCATGCCCGGGCCGCCTTTCGGACCGCCGTTCTTCAGCACGAGAATATGGTCGGGTGTGACGTCAAGATCATCGCGCTCGACCTCGCGCGCCATGTGATTGTAATCGTCGAACGCGATGACTTTGCCACGGTGGCGCAGAAATCGCTTGTCGGCCGCCGACGGTTTCATCACGCAACCGCGGGGAGCCAGGTTTCCGGTCAGCACGGCAGTTGCGCCTTCGCGCGACACGGGATCCGAAAGCGGATGGATGACTTCAGGCTTGTAGACTTCCGCACCGGCTATGTTTTCGCCGATGCTTTTTCCCGTAACTGTAAGGCATGATAGATTGAGCGCGCTGCTGAGCTCCGCCATCAGCGCCCGGGAGCCTCCCGCATAAAAAAAGTCTTCCATCAGGAATTGACCGGAAGGCCGCACGTTGGCGAGCACAGGAATTTCCTGGGAAATTTCATCGAAACGATTCATGTCGAGCTTGATCCCGGCGCGACGCGCCATTGCCACGACATGTATGATGGCATTGGTCGACCCACCCATCGCCATGTGCACCCGAATGACATTGTCGAATGCCGCCGGCGTCAGCAACTTTTGCGGCACCAGATCGTCCCACACCATGTCGACGATGCGGCGCCCTGCGGCTGCGCACATTCGTGGATGGGCTGCATCGGCGGCAGGAATCGAAGATGCACCCGGCAATGCCATACCCAGGGCTTCCGTAATCGCCATCATGGTCGCGGCCGTACCCATCACCATGCAGGTGCCGAAACTGCGGGCAATGCCGCCTTCGAGCTCGGCCCACTCCGCATCGCTGATGCGCCCTGCCCGCTTTTCATCCCAGTATTTCCAGGCGTCCGAGCCGGAGCCAAGCTGCTGGCCCCGCCAGTTGCCCCGCAACTGCGGTCCGGCCGGCACGTAGATTGCCGGCAAGCCCATGCTGATCGCACCCATAACCAGGGCGGGCGTGGTCTTGTCGCATCCGCCCATTAGCACGGCACCATCGATCGGATGGCTGCGCAGAAGCTCCTCGGTCTCCATCGCCAGAAGGTTGCGATAGAGCATTGTCGACGGTTTCACGAAGGGCTCGGCCAGCGACATGGCCGGCAATTCGACCGGAAATCCGCCGGCCTGCATCACGCCACGCTTGACGTCTTCCGCGCGATCGCGAAGGTGCGTGTGGCAGAAATTGATGTCGCTCCAGGTATTGATGATGGCGATCACCGGCTTGCCGCTGAAATCGGCATCGTCAAAGCCACCCTGGCGCAGCCGCGCCCGATGACCGAATGCGCGCAGGTCGCTGACGCCGAGCCAGCGATGGCTGCGCAGCTCTTCGGGACGTTTACGTTTGCTCATTCGTGCCGGTGATGAAGCCCGTCAGTTGACCGACAGGTCGGCTGTGCGCACCACTTTCTCCCATTTGGCGGTTTCGTCCGCGACAAGCTTGCCGAAATCGGCAGGCGATCCGGGAATTGGCGTGCCGCCGAGCTCTTTCAGCTTGGCCAGAATGCCCGGATCCTTCAGCGCTAGATTGATCTCCTTGTTGAGGAGATCGACGATTTCCTTCGGCGTGCCTTTCGGGACGCCAAAGCCGAAGAACGCACTCGCTTCGAAGCCGGGCACGGTCTCCGCAACAGTCGGAACATCTGGCAGCTCTTCGGAGCGCTTCGCCGTCGTCACCGCCAGCGCCCGTAGTTTGCCGGCCTTGATGTGATTGATCGACGACGGCAGGTTGTCGAATGTCACCTGCACCTGGCCGCCCAGCAAATCGGTCAGCATCGGCGCTGAGCCCTTGTAGGGTACGTGCGTCATCTTCGTGCCGGTCATCATCTTGAAAAGCTCACCGGAGAGATGAATCGATGTGCCGTTTCCGGACGAGGCTATGTTCACTTTGTCCGGATTGGCTTTCACATAGGCGATGAATTCGGCCACGGTGTTCGCCGGCACTGATGGGTGCACTTCCATCACATTCGGCACGCGGATGAAGCCGCCGACGGGATCGATGTCGCGCAGGAAGTTGAAGTTGAGATGCTTGTAGAGCGAAGCATTGATGGCGTTTGCAGGGTTTACCAGAATTATCGTGTAGCCATCGGGTGGCGCTTTGACGACGGCTTCGGTCGCGAGATTGTTGCCTGCGCCGGGGCGATTCTCAACGATGAATTGCTGGCCAAGCCGCTTGCCGAGCCAGTCGCCGAATATCCGCGCCAGGATGTCAGTCGAACCGCCGGCCGGGTAGCCAACAATGATGTGCGGCTGCCGTGTCGGATAGTCGGCGGCGGCTGCTTGGCAGGCGAGCGTGAGCGTAAGGCAAGCCGCCCCAAGGGCGGCTCGTGAAACGAATGCCGAAATCCGGTGCATGCCTGTGATCCTCCCTCAGGCCGGCCTTTTTGCCTTGGACTGTTTTCCGGGCGCCGACGTTACGCGGCGCGGGAGGGAGCGTGCAAGAGAGGCCGATGCCCGCCCAACGGCATTTTTCCGGCAACCCAGGGCGCACAAATGTCTGATTTGACGCACGAACCAGCACCGTCAGCGCAACCATCGCGCATCCAAATCTGAACGATCTCTTAACGATGGTCGCCCTAGATTCCCGATGGTGTTCGGAAACATTGTTATGCCCGCGCACGTATCGTCCCGCCGACGTTGGTTTCTTGCGCGATGTTCCGCGAACCTACGTGCTGTTCGTATGGCTGGGCTTTGGCCTCGCGATATTTCTGTACGCCTATGACTGGCGCCCGAGCGGCTGGTCGGTGCTCCGACAGCAGGAGGCGGCGGCAAAGCCGCAGCGGCGGGACGTTGAGTATAACACCGGCTCGATCGTCATCGTGCCGGCGCTGCTGGCAGCGATCGACAACCGCACCGGAAAAATGTGGGATAAGGGCTACGTCAATTGTTACGAAGCGGTCTCCCCGATGGAAAAAGATCAGCGCGTGGGCATGAGTTCGGCGCGGATAACGCGATCGGCCGGGGCATTCAATCATGTCAGCGACAACTAGGCGCGCATGCGCTGCCGCACTCCAGCATTCCGATACCTCAGGCTTACCTGAGTAAAGCCGACACGTTCGTATAGGCGTCGTGCCCTTTCCGGTAAGCGCAACTTACGCAGAGACAATTGAGCGTAGGCACTGGGGCAGCGATACCCCGCCAAGTCTACCGTGATGGGCCAAGGTCCATCTCGACTCGCATCCTTTGCGGACGAGAATCTCATTCAGTCACGAATGCGGGAGTACAAGGCATGGCCACGAACCTCGTATCAGTCATCATGAAGTTTTTGACGCCGGACATGATCAGCCGCATCGCAAGCGCGCTCGGCCTTGATCGCAACGATGCATCCTCCGCTGTCGAAGCAGGCGTGCCCGCACTGCTGGCTGCCTTCGCGGGCGTCGCCGCCAGACCTGGCGGTCCGCAAAAACTTGCCGATGCTGCAAAACAGGAGATGAATACGCTCGACAAACTGCCCGGCATGGTTGGCGCCGCGGGACAAACAGTTGCCGAGCGCGGAACAAAGATGCTCTCGTCGCTCCTTGGCAGCCGGGATCAGACCGCACTTGAAAGCGCGATCGGGAAATATTCCGGAATAGGCTCTGGAGCGAGCAGTTCATTGCTCGGTGCATTGGCTCCGGTTGTCATGGGCGCGATCGCCCAGCAACAAGGCAGCCGCGGACTCGACGGAAGCAGCATCGCAAATTTTCTCGAGAGTCAAAAAGATAACATTGTCGATTCCATCCCGTCCGGCTTCGGTCGATTGCTCGGCGGTGCAGGCCTCATCGACTCGCTGGGAGATTCGGCAAAGAAGGCGATCATGGCAGGCAGCGAAACCACGCGGGCTGCCGCAGCCTCGGTCGCGCGGACGATCGACGATACACGGCGCTCTGCCGTCGCCGTAGCTCCAACCTCGAGCAACTGGCTTCTCTGGATCATCCCCGCGCTGGCGATTGCCGCGTTGCTCATCTACCTGCTCGGCCGGCCGACGGAACAAGTCGTTCAACAGGGCGTCAACGCTGTGCAAAGCCTGAATGTCGGCGGAATCGATCTCGGCAAGCAGGCGACCGATGGCATCAGCAGCCTGCGCACGGCGCTCAGCGGGATTACTGATACCGCTTCAGCGCAGGCGGCGCTGCCAAAACTTCAGTTGGCCACGGCTCAGATCGACAAGGTCAGCGGGATGGTCGGGCAATTGTCGGACACGCAGCGCAAAGCGCTCGCCGGATTGGTCACTCCGGTCATGCCGGCGCTCAATCAGCTGTTCGACAAGGTGCTGGCGATGCCCGGCGTAGCCGAGATCATAAAGCCTACAATTGACTCGCTGAGGACAAAGCTCGCAACGTTGACCGCTTGAAGCTTGCAATCAATAGCATCGGCCGCGGGCCTGTGCCGACGGCCGATGCAGCATGCCAACGCGACTTCACCCCGGGCCGGAGCAATGCCCATGCAAATTCAAGGACACCAAACCGGACCGCATACCGGTTCGCATGCCTCGCGAGAGCCGGGTTCCGACTTTGTCCTGATCGAGGAACGACAGCCCCCACCGCGCATCGAACTGGCGCGCGAGCGCATGCTCATGTGTCGCCTCTATATTGGCTTGATCCAGACCCTGAACGAAGATTACGGCGCTGCATTTGGTTCCCCAAGCGACAGTGCGGCAGCCCGGACCATCGGCATTTATGTTTTTCTCTGCACGATGATGTGCGCGCCGGTGAGCCCGAACAAAATCGCAAACGCGCTGAAATTGCCACGCGTGACCGTGGTCAGACGGCTGCAAGAGATGGTGAAGCACGGCTTTATCGAAAGAGTGGGTAATGCTTATCGCGTTACCGACAAAGTGAATCTTCCTGACCTGAAGATCAGGCTGCAGCGACGAATAGATATGATCGTGGAAACGGGAAAGAAATTGTCCGAATTGGAACACCAACGGGCCGCCTGATCTCAATCGCTGCGCCGGATTTCAACGGTATTAACCGTTTGTATAGGTAAGCCATCCCCTTTCGATGGAGGGCGCGTACGCACGTACAATAGAGCGTCAGCGCCGTGGATTGATACTTACGGCATCAATCGCAAATTGCCATCGACGGAAAACGCAAATGCGAATGCCAGTATTGCGCTATTTTCTTGTTGTTGGGTCGGGGATTGCTGATGCTGGTGAACAGCAAGACCGAGTCCAGTGGCCCGGCCGTCAAGACAGCGCAAACGGTCGGTCTCCCGCAGCCGGTCAAGATGCGACCTGAGCCGCCGCCACAGGTCACCGCCGTCAATTTCGCCGCCGAGCAAGAGCCCCCACAAGCAAAAGCGGTTGAACCTACAAACGCACCGAAGGCTGTCGAAAAGAAACGCAAGGAAAAAACCGCCAGCAAACACCGGCCAACATGGCATCGGTTCGTTCAATATCCATTCAGCGCATTCAGCATCCGCTAGAAGTCTGAATTCGCTGCAGCGTTTCCGGACGAGACGCAGCTTCAGGCGAATACTTTTACCGGCTGAAACCAATCGCGTGGGCACGCTGCGGCGAAAGGCGGTAGGCCATGCGGGCGTGGCCTGCGCAATAGGACCACCCCTCTGCAGCGATGTTGTTGCAGAAAGTCAACTCGGACATTTCCGCGCTGATGGGCCAGCGACACTTCCGTGGCGCGAGGTTAAGCAGCGAACACGGTTCGGCGCTCACCACATTATCTGCGATGGGCTCGGAAGCGTATACGGCTTTGAGTGCGAGCCGCTGCGCCAGCACGTGTGGTCGCGTTTGGTGCCGTCGCACAGTAGGCGCGCGCGGTCCCGGCCCGCTCTTGCCGCGCGAGAGGCCGAGCCGGTTTAGTTTGCCTATGACGGCGTTGCGGGTCACTCCAATCTCGGCGGCGATTTGTGCGCACGACAGGCCGGCATTGGCGTAGCTCCTGAGAAGAGCCACGCGTTCCGCGGTCCAGGTCACACTCAAATTTTTGCTGGGGACTTCGATGTCGGTCATGTTGGCCTCGTGACCGGTTGCTGCGGCCAGACTGGGCCGCCCGACAGGACGAGGTCGCACGAACGCGCACGACGCGTTGAACCGGATGCCGGGCCAACGCCGATCGGGAAAATCGATGCCGCTTGGCACGCATTGCCGTGGACACCGAGCCGCATCCCGCGATCGGAC
>DASXST010000133.1:0-2783 GCA_036505835.1 Pseudolabrys sp.
GCCACGTCCGGCGCCTGATCGATCAGCTTGAGCAACGCGCGCGCTGGTCCGCGCGGATAGCGCTTGCCTTGTTCCCAGTTTCGCACGGTCTCGATCGGCACTTCGATTTTCTCGGCAAAAGCGGCCTGCGTCAGACCGCAACGCGCCCTCACCTGACGCACGAATTGTGCTGGATCGCTGTGTTCGATCGTCTTTTCCGTTCCATCGGGCAGAATCTCCACGATCCGCCCATCCGCTTTCAGCCGGACTCGCATCATGGCCGAACTCCATCGCTGGCGGTGTCGGCCAATGCACTACCTGATTCGCGATGGAAAAAAGTTAATGCACTATCGGCCTATGCTGGCCGAGACTTTGCCCCAAGGCATCCAGCTGGGCGAGGCGCCGGTGCCCAAAGAGCGCCGCTCCAAACCGGCGCGCCAATCTCACAGCACAGTCATTGATTGGGCAAAACAAGACAGCGCCCGCAACACTCGGCGTGAACGTACTAAAGATATCCAGCGGGTGCGGTCTTTCCGCGGAAGGCGGGATGATATTCAGCCCCAGCAGCAGATAGGTGATCGAGCAGATTGCAAAGATCGGAATCGCCAATCTCACGTAACGGCCCGCTGCCATGCGCGCCAATCCCCTTTCATCGCCGGTCTGCAGGTAGCTGATCGACAGCGAAAAACCGGAGATGACGAAGAAGAGGCAGACGGCAAATGTGCCGTTCATGAAAAAGATTCTGGCCCAGAACGGCCGGTCGGCCATGAGCGTTCGCCGGCAACCCGTCGACGAAAATATGATGGAACAGCACGATGACCGCAGCCCACCCGCGCAGGCCGTCGAGGAATCCAAACCGCATCGGGCGCTGATCAAAAGGCATTCGAAAGCCGAGATGTTGAACCGCGGCGATATCAACCGGGCACGCATTGCTCGCTTACATGAAAGCCTACCCTCGCCGCCTTAATAGGAAGCTTTCGTCCAGCGTTTCAAAATTGCGGCCGAATAATTAACAATGCTTAAGAATTCGCGACCGCCCGACAATCGTGTCTTGCTAGGTCAGCCATATCGGCTGCTATAGCGACTTCTCGAAAATCTCCCGCCCGATTAGCATGCGGCGAATCTCGCTCGTGCCTGCACCGATCTCGTAGAGCTTGGCATCGCGCAGCAGCCGTCCGGTGGGAAAGTCATTGATGTATCCGTTTCCCCCAAGACACTGGATCGCCTCCAAAGCCATCCAGGTCGCGCGCTCGGCCGCATATAGGATCGCGCCGGCGGCGTCCTCACGCGTAGTCCGCCCGTCGTCACACGCGCGGGCAACCGCATAAACGTAAGCCTTAGCGGCATTCATGGTCACATACATGTCGGCGAGCTTGGCCTGGACGAGCTGAAACCGGCCGATCGGCTGCCCGAACTGCTTACGCTCGTGCACATAAGGCACAACCACGTCCAAGCAGGCCTGCATGATGCCCAGCGGACCCGCCGCCAGCACCACGCGTTCGTAGTCGAGTCCCGACATCAGTACGTTCACGCCGTTGCCGACGGCGCCGAGGACGTTTTCTTCCGGCACTTCGCAGTCGGTGAACACCAGTTCGCTGGTGTCCGAGCCGCGCATGCCGAGCTTGTCGAGCTTTTGTGCCGTCGCGAATCCCTTGAACCCTTTTTCGATGATGAACGCGGTGATGCCCCGCGAGCCCGCGGTTTGATCGGTCTTCGCGTAGACCACCAGGGTGTCTGCAATTGGCCCATTGGTGATCCACATCTTCGAGCCGTTGAGCAGATAACGGTCGCCCTTTTTCTGCGCCCGCGTTCGCATCGAAACCACATCCGAACCTGCACCGGGCTCCGACATCGCCAATGCGCCGACATGCGCGCCGGAAATCAGCCGCGGAAGGTACCTGCGCTTTTGAGCGTCGCTGCCATTGCGGCGCAGCTGATTGACGCAAAGATTGGAATGTGCCCCGTAGGACAGGCCGACTGCGGCGCTTGCCCGCGATATCTCCTCCATCGCGACGCAATGCTCGAGATAGCCGAGGCCCGAGCCGCCATATTCCTCTTCGACGGTGATCCCGTGCAGACCCAGCATCCCCATTTCCGGCCAGAGGTCGCGGGGAAAAACATTGTCTCGATCGATTGCGTCCGCGCGCGGCGCAATCCGGTCCTGAGCAAATCCGCTCACTGTCTTGCGCAACATGTCGACGTCGGGTCCTAGGCCGAAATCGAAACCCGTCCAGGCATTTGGGATCATGCGCGATCTCCGCTCGCAAGCGTGACTTTATAATCTGGATGTCACCCTGTCAGCGCCTCGCCTGACGTTGCCAGAGGCTTGCCGTCCTGCCTTGCCTGGGCGAGCAGCCTGTCAATCGCCTTGGCTGGAGCGGGCCTGGCAAACAGCAACCCTTGCATCTCGTCACAGCCGGCCAGCCGCAGCAGGACGCGCTGGTGCTCGGTTTCAACGCCCTCCACGAGCACAGACAGGCCAAGCGCCCGGGCAAGGGCTGCGATCGCCTGGATGATCACACCGCCGTTGGAGGACCGGCCGAGCGCGGCGACAAAGCTCTTGTCGATCTTGAGCTTGTCCAGCGGGAAACGTTGCAGATACCCAAGGTTGGAATAACCTGACCCGAAGTCGTCCAGGGCCACCCGCACGCCCAAATCATGCAGATCGTTGATGCGCCTGACAATCTCGTCCGGATTATCGATCAGCACACCCTCGGTGATTTCCAGGACAAGACGGGATGGTGCCACACCGCTTTCCGCCAAGGCCAAGCGAACCATGTCGACGATTGTGGAGTCGCGCACCT